>CAVQPP010000116.1:0-43122 GCA_963714445.1 uncultured Actinomycetota bacterium | reverse complement strand
TTCGTCTATCAGCCCTTGCGCGAGGCCGATGGTTCCACTTCCGGCATCCTGGTGCTCGGCGTGGACATGACCGAACGCAAGCGCATGACCACGGCGCTGCTGGAGAGCGAGCGTCGCGGCGCGATGGTGCTGGAGAGCATCAACGACGGCTTTCACATCATTGACTCCGAGGGCCGATTCCAGCAGTTCAACGAGGCGGGACGCGCGGCGTATCGCGCTCAGGGGATCGACGCAAATGCCCTTATTGGCAAAAGAGTCTTCGATGTCTTTCCCGAGCAACAGCAGTCGGAGACCGGCCGGGCCATTCTGGCCTGTCTGAAGGACACGAAGCCATCGACCCTGGAGAGTTTTTATCCTCCCTGGAACAAGTGGTTTTCATTGCGCAATTTCCCAACCGCCGACGGGGGCGTCGCCACCTTCTTCCAGGACATTACGGACAGGAAACGGATTGAGGCGCAGTTGCTGGAGCAGGAGGAGCGCTTCGCCTTCGCGACCGCGCGGCGCGACTCGGCTACTGGTTCTGCGATCTGCCATTCGACAAGCTGGTTTGGGATGACACGGTGAAGGAGCACTTCTGGCTCACGCCCGATGCCAGCGTGGACGATCGGCGATTTCTACGCCATGCTCACACCCGGATGATCGCGAGCACACAAGGCAGGCGATTGAATACGCCATTGGCAATCACGAACGCTACGATGTGGAGTATCGCACCGTGGCCGCGGATGGGCGGTACAAGTGGATTCGAGCCATCGGCCGTTCGGAATACGACGACCACGGCACGGCCCTGCGTTTCGATGGAGTGACCCAGGATATTACGGAACTGAAGCGCGCTTACGAAGCTCTGGATGCCGAGCGCGGCCGCCTGAGCGCGGTGTTCGAAAACGTTCCCGTTGGCATTCTCTTTACCCTGGCGGACGGGCGGATAGTGAGCGCCAACCCGCAGGCGGAGCGCATTCTTGGCCGAAGCGTAACGGGCATGCCGGTTATAGTGATTTCGTTTTGTTTGACGCCGACGGCCGTCGCGTGGAGGATCATGAGCGCCCGAACCTGGCTGAATATCGCGTCGTGGTGTTCTTGTCGACGAGCGGCGAGGTGCTGACCGACGAGGGGCGCGGCGCGCTGCGGGAGTGGGTCGAGGCTGGCGGCGGCTTCGTGGGCGTCCACCTGGCGGCGGGGACCGAGCGGGAGTGGGACTTCTTCGGCCGGCTGGTCGGGGCGCGCTTCACCCGGCATCCGGAGTTCCAGCCTGCTGTCGTGACGATCGAGGACCAGCGTCATCCGGCGACCGCGCATCTGCCCGCGCAATGGCCGTTCGAGGACGAATGGTACGAATTCGATGCCAACCCGCGCGGAAGTGTACGGGTCCTGGCATCAGTGGACGAACGCTGCTATGAGGGCGGCACTATGGGCTCTGATCATCCGCTGGTGTGGTGCCACGAGAACTGCGGCGGCCGGGCGTTCTACACGTCGCTGGGGCATGCCGACGCGGCGTATGCGGATCCGCAGTTCCTTGCGCACCTCGAGGGCGCGCTGACGTGGACGGCCCGGCTCGATTGACCGACCGCGAATCTGCCGCTAATCGGCTACCGGTACACTCGCTTAGCTCTGACTTTCTACCACGTTGACTCCGTAGTGGTGTATTCCCGTGCTGTCATGAGCCCAGGCGACTCGGCACGAACGTGTGTCCGACTGTTGATCGGCGAAACGGCGCCCGCGACGCGATATCGTCGCTCGTACTTCTCGCCGAGTTGACATGGATCCGACAGAATCGGTCTTCATGAAAAGCGATAGGACGTACTACGCCGAGTCCGCCCTCGGCCACGCGCGGCGGTTGCAGCGCGCTGGCGACTGGGACGGCGCGCTGCGTCTCCTGCCGGACAGCGCCCTCGGCGCGGTGCTGCGCGCCGAGATCCTGACGGACCGGCAAAGCTGGTGCCTTGATTCGATGGACGAGGCGCTGGCCGCGA
Source organism: uncultured Actinomycetota bacterium (assembly GCA_963714445.1). Taxonomy (GTDB): domain Bacteria; phylum Actinomycetota; class Actinomycetes; order Streptomycetales; family Catenulisporaceae; genus Actinocrinis. The sequence continues at coordinate 41,155 of CAVQPP010000116.1, read as the reverse complement.
TAAGCGCGATAGCGGACGACGAGCCGGACGCCGCCGCGTTCCTCACCGCCATGCTCGAGTACTGGCGTCGGCTGTTCAAGTCCGATGACAAGGCACTGGGACCGGATCCGGCCGACGAGTTCGCGCGGCTCGACGCCGGCGATGCGAAGCTGGCGCCCGGTTGGGCGACCTTCTGGCGTGGGGTGACGCTGCAGAATCTGCGCGGCGACGAGGACGGCGCGCAGGCGCAATATCGGCGGGCGTTGGGTGTCGCGCTCGACGAAGAGGACGTGCTGCTGGAGTCGTACGTCGTGCGGCATCAGGGGTTTTACCTGCTGCGGCAGGACCGTGACGCGGGGATCATGCTGCTGCGTCGCTCGCTGTATCTGCGCGCGGCGTGTGGTGCACGTCCGCATACCGCTGCGGCGCAGGCCGGGCTCGCAGAGGCGTTGGGGGTCGGGCCGGAGTCGGTGCTGCTGAGCCGGCTGGTGGCGCAGACCGCGCGGGAGCTGAATCTGGCCTGGCTCAAGGCCGACGCGGAGACCTGCGTGTCTAGCTCTAGCTGACGGCTGATCTGGCTAAAGCCGTATCTAGCTGACGGCTGATCGTGTCGCGAGCTCTAGGTGGGCCGGCAGTGGGTGCATCGAGCGGAACGAGGCAGGCAGCCGCGAGAGAGCGTCGGATTGCGCGTGGCTGAGGGCGTCGGCCGCAGCTACGGCCGCACACACGGCTTCATCGAGGGCTGACGGCGGGCAGGCGATCCGTGCGTTGACAGTCGCCGAGCCGTGCTCCACCGGCCGGGCCGAGGTCCGGTCCGCGCGGGGCGGGGCGCCGGACTCGGTCACGCTGAGCTTCGCCAGTCCGGCAGGCGTGCGCACGGCGACCTTCGCGTGGCCGACGAAGTATCCGGCCGCGGCGCTCCACTCGGACAGGTGGCGCAGCACGGCACGTCCCCAGACGAACGCGTCGAAGGTGTCGATGACGGCCTCGATGGTATAGGCCTGATTCAGCCAGGCGAGCTTCGCCTCGGCCTCGGCGTAGCGCGGGTAGTCGAACTCGAAGTCGATCCCGCGTTCCCGTGTCGGCGTCGCGGCGATGCTGTCGCTCGCGACTGCGCCCCGGGTCCACGTGCGCACGAGATCGTCGAGCCCGGCCCCGGTGACGGCGCTGTACGGCACGACGGTCGCGTGCGGAAATTCGGCGGCGAGGCGAGCCTCGAGCTTCGCGGTCCGCTCGGCGCCGACGACGTCGGTCTTGTTGATCGCCAGCAGATCGGCCGCGGCGAGCTGGCGCCCGAAGAGGTATGCGAGCTCGTATTCACGTCCGCAGCGGTCCGCGACGTGCGCGAAGGCGGCCATCCGCAGCGGATCGACTACAGCGGTCAGTGGCGCGATGGCGACGCGATCGCCCAGGTGGTGACGCAGCGGCGCGAGTCCGGTCTGCACGTTCGCGCACGAGCCGGTGACCTCGACGAGCACGGTATCGATGCGCCCTGAGTCAGCGAGCTTGGCGACTTGCGCGGTCAGATACTCGTGCCGATGGCAGTAGCAGCCTCCTGCGACCTCGACCACATCGTCGAGCCCGGCGCGAGCCAGATCGGTGTCAACCAAGCCGGAGGCGCCGGCGTCATTGGTGACGACCGCGACCCGGCGGCCGGTGCGCTGCATGGCGATCGCCGCGGAGATCAGAGTCGTGGTCTTACCCGAGCCGAGGAAACCGGACAGCGGTACCAACGTGATCACGGTAGAGTCCGTCCTTTCGCTCTGGGCTCTAACCTCGGCAGCCGCGGGCCCCTCCTCCTGGTTCTGCGGGCCCTGATTCGGCGGCCGATGGCCGTGGTGCGGTCGTGATCCCCGTGGTCGCGCACCACCGCGACGGCGCGGCGGCGTCGTTGAGCCGAGTAGCGCTGTCCACCGTGATCGCGAAACCCTCCCCCATCGCGGCGTACTCGATCGCCGCGCAAACGCCGGAAGCGACGCCGTGGTTACCCGGCACCGGACCCGCACGTCCTCACTCGGCGACCGCCCGGATGAGAACGCTGGTATGCCGGGTGGACGCGACCACCATGGCGCACCGGATCGAGGCGTGTCAATAATCCGAGCGGTTGGAAACGGTCAGTAACGTCGAACTCTGACATGCGAGACGACTGGCACCCGAAGCCGGCAACGGGTATCCCATCCCTGCATTACCGGCGATTGTCAGGGTTCCAATTCAGTCCGGATCAGGCTTACGGCTTCCAGTTCGGCGTGCGTCCGAGCAGCCCGAGGATTCGGTCGAAAGTCGGCGCGTCCCAGCCGACACCGATCCCCGGCGCGAAGACCGCATCCGGCCGCAGCCGGACCGGGCCATCCGGGATCGCGAGCGAGATGATGAGCGCGGCGTCCAGCACTTCGTCGTCGAACGAGACCGGCACGTCGATCGCCCGGGCGACGTCCCACGCGTGCGCGACGCTGTCCACGAGGTGGAAGCCCACTGCGGTCTGCACCGGGAAGGGGCCGCCGTCGCGCACCTCCGGCAGCCACAGCGAGCGAAGTTCGAAGCCCTCCTCGGCAAAGGCCGCCGCCAGATCCGCGGAGCTGGCGGCGTGCAGGCCGCACGGATCGTCGTCGACCGCGCGCGGCTCGAAGACGGCGACGTTGCCGCGTTCGCCGCGCGCCGAGGCCGCGAAGCCGTGGTTCTGCCCCGTCATGTGCGCGAGCAATTGGCCGAGGTCCCACTCGGTGCACGGCGTCGGACGCCCGAGCTGGTCAGGCGTCACCTGGTTGACGATCTCGACGGTGACGTCCAGCGCCCGCCGGTGCAACACGCGTAGGTCGGTCATGCTCTCGACACTAGCCGCACCCACTGACAATCGAATCCAAACCGAATCGCCGCATCACTTCCGTATCCCGCTTCGTGTCCAGTCATTTCGCGTCGGCGTAGCAGTCGACGACGGCGGTGGCCAGCGGGAAGCGGACGGGGGTCGACCCGAAGACCACGCGGCGGGCTTCGTCGGCCGACTCGATCACGGCCTGCGCGGCCTGGTCCGCGAGGACCTTCGGGGTGTGGACGACCACCTCGTCGTGGACGAAGAAGACGAGATGGGGATCATTGAGGTCCGCCAACCTGCGGCGCAGTACGGCGAGCCATACCAACGCCCAGTCGGCGGCGCTTGCCTGGATCACGAAGTTGCGTGTGAACCGACCCCGGCTGCGCGCCGCCTGGCCAGACCGCAGTCCTGATCCCGCTTCCACATCCACGTCGGCGAAACCCGCATCGGTGCCTCCCTCAGGCCCTGAGCCAGTGCTGGCACCTGCATCGGTGTCGTCATCGCCCTCGGCGCCGTCGATACCGCTGACCACCCGGCGCCAACGGGACGAGGGCGGCGGACAGGCGCGTCCGAGCCGTGAGTACACAACGCCGCCGCGCTCCCCTGTCCTGGCCGCGTCCTCGACGTAACCCATAGCAGCCGGGAACCGCTTGCGCAGCACCGAGAGCAGCGGTCCGATGCCGCCGCTGGTCTGTCCGTACATCGCACCAAGCAAGCCGAGCTTCGCCTTTGCGCGATCGCCGTTGAACGCCTCCGTCGCGAGCGCTGCGTAAAGGTCGCCGGACGCCGCCGCTCGCGCGAGACCCGCGTCACCGGAGACCGCCGCGAGCACGCGTGGCTCGAGCTGACCTGCGTCGGCGACAACGAGCGACCAACCGTCATCCGCGATGACGGCCCGGCGCATGATGCGCGGGATCTGCAACGCACCGCTGTTACGCGTAGCCCAGCGACCCGAGACGACCCCGCCGACGACGTACTCGGGTCGGTAGCGTCCGTCCTTCACCCACGCGTCCTGCCAGGCCCAGCCGTGCGCGGCGTGCAGTCGGGAAAGTTCCTTGTACTCGAGGAGCAGTTCGATGCCGGGATGCTTGATCGCGCGCAGCTCCCACGCGCGGGTGGAGTTGACGGAGTGTCCGGCGTGACGCAGCGCGCGCAGTACTTGGACAGGTGAGTCGGGATTGAAGCCGCGACCCGGCGGATAGCCGAAGGCTTCTCCTACACGCACTCCGAGCTCGGCGAGCTTGGCGGGTAACGCATCGCCGAATGGCCGTGGGCCGAGGAGGTCGGTTAAGACGGCGTCATGCGCGTCAACGCGCCACGGCACGCCGCGCTCGGCAATCTCAGCGGCGACCAGGCCGCCAGCGGACTCGGCGGCGACGAGCGTCGCGAGGGCAGTGGCTGCGGCTGGAGTCGGCGCTGCAGTCGGAGCCAGGACAGGAGAACGGGTCACCGGGCCAGTGGTCGATGCGGAGGCTCCGGCGGCATTGGACGCTGCGGCTGGAAAAGCGCTCGCTGTTGCGGGGCCAGCGGTAACCGCTATGCGCCGCAACTGATCGGCGTGCACCGCGACCAACATCTCCAGCTGCTGCGACGCGTCGGGCACGCCCCCGCCACTCGCCTCGATCCCGAACAACGCGGTCTGCTCCTGCGGCGCGACCGGCCTCGGGTCCTGAGGCACCGGCAGCCCGCGCAACCGTGCCCACGCCGCGGCGAGCGAATGCGGCTCGCCGAACCGGCCGACCCGAGCGAGCAGCACCGCCTCGGTGAGCGCGATGTCGTGGCAGCGCTCGACCCGGACCCCCGCGCGCAGCAGACGCGGGTACTCGGCCTCTGTGCTCGCCCACACCCACCGGGGCGCGTCGGCACGCTCGCGTTCGGCGACCGCTGCGGCCAATTCTGGCGCGCGGCGCGGCGGATCGGCGGGCGTGCCGTCGTCGGTCAAGACCTGGATCCAGCCGGACAGGCTCGGGTCGCCAGGCTCGACCGGGTCGAAGGTCACCGCGATCCGCACGTCACCATCATCGCGCCGAGCACCGACAGTCGGATGGAGTGCGCGACGATCCGGGAGCGACCACCAGCAGACGTTGAGTCGAGGTTGAGTGAACGACCGCGCAGAGCCGGGCCGGGCGACGCCGGTGCCCCCTGCAACACCAGCGGCGCACGTCACCCGACACGCCTCGACCGTTCGATCGTCTCCAAGTAGGCGAAACGGCACATCGACGTAAATCGAATGCTCAATAAACACGATGCATCGCGTGTGCAGGCAGCTGCCGGTGCAACCGGCTGCGGCCAGAGAAGACGGGAGGTGACAGAGGTAAGTCGCATTGGCAAAGCCAGTGTCATGTGACATTGTACTGGCGTGAGCCGGGATCGGGATTCGGTCTGCGACGTCGTGATCGTCGGCGGCGGCATCGTTGGCGCGGCGTGTGCGTACTACGCGGCGCGCGCCGGGCTCGACGCCGTCGTGATCGATCGCGGGCCGGTAGCGGGCGGGACCACGGGCTCGGGCGAGGGCAACATCCTGCTCTCGGACAAGTCGCCGGGTCCGGAGCTGAACCTCGCGCTGCTGTCCGCGCGGCTGTGGCAGGAGATCACGGCCGAACGGCTCGGCCGCGAGCGTGACATCGAGTTCGAGCTCAAGGGCGGCCTCGTCGTCGCGGCGGACTCCCAGGCGCTTGATGCGTTGAGCGCATTCGCCGAGCAGCAGCGGGGACGCGGGGTCGAGGCGCAACTTGTCGCGGCGGACGAACTCGGCGCTTTGGAGCCGCATCTAGCGCCAGGGCTGGTCGGCGGCGTGTTCTACCCGCAGGACGCGCAAGTACAGCCAGCGCTCGCTGCGGCACACCTGATGGCGGCGGCACGACGTGCAGGCGCGCGGCTGCGTATCGGCGAGGTCGTGACGCAGGTGCTGCGCACGCCCGACGGCGCGGTACGCGCGGTGGCGACGAACCGGGGCGAGATCCACACTCCGGCGGTAGTCAACGCGGCGGGTGTGTGGGGCGGCGAGGTGGCCGCGCTCGCCGGCGTGACGCTGCCGGTGCAGCCTCGGCGCGGGTTCATTCTCGTCACCGAGCCATTGCCGCCGCCTCTCATCCTGCACAAGGTGTACGCGGCCGACTACGTCGCCGACGTGGCGAGCGCGTCGGAAGCGTTACAGACCTCTGCGGTCGTTGAGGGGACGGCGTCAGGACCCGTACTCATCGGAGCGAGTCGCGAGCGCGTCGGGTTCGATCGGACCATGTCGCTACCGGTGCTGCGTCGCCTCGCCGCGCAGGCGATTGAGCTGTTTCCCGTGCTGGCGAAGGTGAACGCGATCCGTGCGTACGTGGGCTTCCGGCCCTATCTGCCCGATCATCTGCCGGCGATCGGGCCGGATCCGCGCGTGCCAGGCCTCTTCCACGCGTGCGGTCACGAGGGTGCTGGGATCGGTCTGGCTCCGGCGACCGGCCGCCTGATCTCGCGGGCGTTGCTCGGGCTGCCGGACGAGATCGACGCGTCCGCGTTCCGTCCGGACCGGTTCCCGGCGGTCGCGATGGAGGAGGGAGCATGCTGATTCGGCGCGGGAATCGGCGCACGCCGGAGACGCTGGTCGCGGCGCAGCCTGAGGCACCGTTCACAATGCGCTTCGATGACCGAGAAGTCGAGGCGCTGCCGGGCCACACGATCGCGGCGGCGCTGTGGCGGGATGGGATCGTGTCGTGGCGGTACACGCGCGGTCGTGGCAAGGCGCGCGGCGTGTTCTGCGGCATCGGCGTCTGCTTCGACTGCCTCGTCACCGTTAACGGGCGACCGAACCAGCGCGCGTGCCTGACTCCGGCGCGGCCCGGCGACGTCGTCCGCACGCAGGAGGGGACGGGCCACGATGTCGACGACCTCTAATACTGTGGTCTCAAATATCGTGGCCTCAAACACCGTGCGGCGCCTCGTCGTCATCGGCGCGGGGCCGGCGGGGCTGGCCGGTGCGCTGGCCGCGGCAGACGCAGGCATCGTGGTGACGGTCATCGACGCGGGCTCGCAGATCGGCGGCCAGTTCTATCGCCAACCGGCAGTTCGATTGCGTGCCAGCCGACCGCAGGCCCTGCACCACGATTGGCGCACGTGGCAGTCTCTGCGCGACCGATTCGAGTTGCATGTGGCGGCGGGCCGCATCCAGCACCTCGCCGAGCATCACGTCTGGTTCGTGGAGTCGCCGGGATCGGACCGCGGCTTCAACATTCACGCGTTGACTGGCACCGAGCAGGATCGGTCGGTCTCAGTGCACGCGGGCGCGCTTCTGCTCGCCACGGGCGCCTACGAAAAGGTGCTCCCGTTCCCCGGCTGGACCTTGCCTGGCGTCGTCACAGCGGGCGCCGCGCAGGCGATGCTCAAGGGCTCGCTCGTGTTGCCCGGACGCACGGTCGTCGTCGCCGGGACCGGGCCGTTGCTGCTTCCGGTCGCGGTCGGGTTGGCGCAGTCCGGCGCTCGGGTCAGCGCGTTGATCGAGTCCGCGAGTGCGCGAGACGTCAGACGCCTCGCGTCGACGATGATCACGAACCCTGACAAGCTCACCGAAGCCGCCGGATACGCCGCGAGATTGGCTCGTCACGGCGTCCCGATCCGGTACGGGCACACGGTCTTGGCCGCGCACGGCACGACACGCGTCGAGTCCGTCACGGTCGCAGAACTCGATCGAGCCGGGAACGTACGCCAGGGCTCTGAGCGGCGGATCGCGTGCGACGCTCTAGCCGTCGGGCACGGACTACTCCCCCACCTCGACCTCGCGTCGGCGCTCGGCACACGCCTCGTGGGCGCAGATCTGCCCGCAGTCTGGGTCGACGGCGAGCAGCGGACGGACGTGCCAGCGCTCTGGGCGGCTGGCGAGGCGACCGGGATCGGTGGCTCGGCGCTCGCGCTCGTCGAAGGCGAGATCGCGGGACGGTCGATCGCCGCGACGCTGCTCGACCAGCAGCGCGACGCCACCTGGCTGGCGACGCTGACGAAGCTGGCGCATGCACGCAAGCGCTATCAGGACTTCTTCGCCGCCGTCGACCACGTCTATTCGCCCCCGGCAACGTGGATCGACGCGCTGACCGACGAGACGATCGTCTGCCGGTGCGAAGAGGTCCCGGTCGGCGCGATCCGGGCCGCCGCGCGTGAGTTCGGGGCAACCGACCTACGAACCGTCAAACTGCTGACTCGCGCCGGCATGGGCTGGTGCCAGGGCCGCGTGTGCACGCCCGGCGTCGCGGCGGTCGCCGGATGCCCGGCCACCGCGCCACGTATCCCGTTTGCACGACCTGTCCCGCTAGGCGTGCTCGCCGACCTCGACGAGAAGGGAACTCAACGAGCATGACCACTTCCGATTCCGACGCGCACGCGGACACGCGTCGCCCCTGGCACGGCGTCCTCGTCGCGACCGCGTTGCCGCTGCGTGAAGACCTCAGCATCGACTACGACGCCTACGCGACGCACTGTGCATGGCTGATCGAAGAGGGCTGCGACGCAGTAGTGCCCAACGGTTCGCTCGGCGAGTACCAGACGCTCACCAACGAGGAGCGCGCGACCGTCGTCGACGTCGCCGTCTCGGCGGTCGGCGCCGATCGGGTGATTCCCGGCGTCGGGGCGTACGGAAGCGGTGAGTCGCAGCGCTGGGCGCAGTACGCGGCGGAGGCCGGGGCCAGGGCCGTGATGTTGCTGCCGCCGAACGCGTACCGCGCCGACGACCGCACGGTTCTTGAGCACTACGCGGCGGTCGCGGAGGTCGGCCTGCCGATCATCGCGTACAACAACCCGCATGACACGAAGGTGGACCTCACGCCACAGCTGCTTGCCTGGCTGCACGCCGAAGGGCTGATCCACGCGGTGAAGGAGTTCAGCGGCGACGTGCGCCGTGCGTATCAGATCGCTGAACTAGCTCCCGGTCTCGACCTGCTGGCCGGCGCCGACGACGTGCTGCTCGAACTCGCGATCGCCGGAGCGACGGGCTGGGTCGCCGGGTATCCCAACGCCCTGCCACGCTCGACAGTCGAGCTTTTTCACGCCGCCACGACCGGCGATCTGGCGACCGCGCTGCCGCTGTACCGGCAGCTGCATCCGTTGCTGCGCTGGGATTCCAAGACCGAGTTCGTGCAGGCGATCAAGCTCTCGATGGAGCTGGCCGGACGCCGTGGCGGGCCGTGCCGTCCGCCGCGCCTGCTTCTCGCGCCCGATCAGGAAGCCGCGGTGCGCGCGGCCACCGAGAAGGCCCTGGCCTCCGGACTCCGATAGCCGTCGCGGCAACACACAGCCAAGGACTCTGACATGCGCAGCAAACTCGTTCTACACGCGGTGGATTCGCACACTGAGGGCATGCCCACGCGCGTGATCACCGGCGGCGTCGGCGTGATCCCCGGCGCGACGATGTCCGAGCGCCGTACGCACTTCATGGAGCATATGGATCATCTGCGTACCCTGCTGATGTACGAGCCGCGAGGGCACGCGGCGATGAGCGGCGCGATCCTCCAACCGCCGACCCGCCCTGACGCCGACTACGGCGTGCTGTTCATCGAGGTCTCCGGCTGCCTGCCGATGTGCGGGCACGGGACCATCGGCGTCGCAACCGTGCTGGTCGAGACCGGGATGGTGCCGGTGACGGAGCCGGTCACGACGATCCGCCTGGACACGCCCGCCGGCCTCGTCACCGCGGAAGTGATGGTCAGCGACGGCGCAGCGACCGCAGTACGCCTACACATGGTGCCCTCGTTCGCGGTCGGCCTGGATCGCAAGGCTCTGCTTCCGGGCGGCCGCATGGTGACGTACGACCTCGCATACGGCGGCAACTTCTACGCGATCCTGCCGCTTGAGCAGTTCGGCCTGCCCTTCGATCGCGCCGCGAAGAACGAGATCCTTGCCGCCGGGCTGTCGCTGATGCACGCGATCAACACCGAGCAGCCGCCGGTGCACCCGACCGATCCGACGATCAGCGGCTGCCACCACGTGCACCTGATCGCGCCCGACGCCACCGCGCTGCACTCCCGGCACGCGATGGCGATCCATCCCGGCTGGTTCGACCGCTCCCCCTGCGGCACCGGCACGGCGGCGCGGATGGCGCAACTGCACGCGCGCGGCCAGCTGCCGCTGCATCAGGACTTCACGAACGAGTCGCTGATCGGCAGTACGTTCACCGGCCGGCTGATCGGCACGACCGAGGTCGGCTCGGTCCCAGCCGTCGTGCCGACGGTCACCGGACGCGCCTGGATCACCGGCACGGCACAATATCTGCTCGACCCCACCGACCCCTTCCCCGCCGGATTCCTGCTGTGAGCGCTGTGAATGACATGAATGGTGCAGACGCCATCAATGCCGCCAACGCAATCAACGCCCTAACGCTGCCGTCCCTGAGCGGCGAGCGGCGCAACTACCGTGACCAGGTCGCGCACGCCCTGCGCGCGGCGCTGGTGAGCGGGCAACTGCGTCCCGGCGAGCTGTACTCGGCTCCTGCGTTAGCCGCGCGATTCGGCGTCTCGGCGACCCCTGTGCGTGAGGCGATGCTCGACCTCGTGCGCGAGGGCCTGGTGGAAACGGTCTCCAACAAGGGATTCCGCGTCACCGCCGTCACCGAGGAACAACTCGACGAGTACACGCATATCCGATCCCTGATCGAAATCCCAGTCGTCACCGAACTAGCCACGACCGCGAGCGCGGACGACCTCGTCGCGCTGCGCCCCGACGCCGAGGAGATCGTCACCGCGGCGAAGGTAGGCGACCTGATCGGCTACATCGAGGCGGACCGACGATTCCATCTCGGCCTACTCGCCCTCGCCGGCAACCGGCACCTCGTCGAGGTCGTCGGCGACCTGCGCAAGCGCTCGCGCCTCTACGGACTGACCGCGCTCGCCGAGCGTGGCCTGCTGGAGGCGTCCGCGCAGGAACACCTGGAACTCCTCGACGCGCTGCTAGCCCGCGACGAGGCGACCACGCGGGCCGTCATCACGCGCCACCTAGGTCACGTGCGAGGTCTCTGGGCCCGCTGACACACCATTCGACGTCTATCGACTCAATGAGTCCATGGATCAGTGAGTCAGCGACTCGTTGACAAGCTCATTCGATCTCTGCGAGGATCCGCCAGTCCTGGTCCCGCCGGACGAAACGCGATCGATAAGTGCGATAAGAGGCGCGGGGGCCCTCAGGTGTCGAATCCCATCGTCAAGGCGCTCGAAGACGCTGCGGAGCGAATAGGCCGCACGCTCAGCAAGGACGCGGGCAAGGCGGTCGAGGACCTGTACCGCACCGCGGGCAAGAACACCGAAGCGGTGGTCGAGCGCATCGGCAAGGCCGACGCCGAGAGCGCGCACAAGCTCGTCGACCTCGCCGAGCGGGCCGGAAAGGGCGGCAGCGGCGCCGTCCAGGACGCCGAGAAGGCCGCGTCGATGCGCCAGCGTTTCGGCAACATCCTCGATCCGGAGAACGCCGGCAAGCCGGTTCGATACCTAGACGAACACGGCGATCCCATCCCGACGAAGAACCTTGTCCATCCGGACCTTCCCGAGGCGGAGCGCATCCGACTCCAGTCGATTCAAGACAAGATCAGCTCGGAGAACCAGGACTACTTCGCCGAGCACCACAACTGGCCACCCTCGCCGCCGGGAGTGGACAGCTCCAGTCCGGCCGTCCAGGGTCTGCTGCCGCCGGGCTACGACCCGTACCACGGTCAGGGCCGGGACGCGTGGATGCAGAGCATTACCAAGCCCGACGGTAACCTGGACTGGGCGGACAATACGAAATACCCGCAGGGCTTCTCCAGCCCGACCGACCGCGAGCCCGTCGAGCTCTCCCCCGGTCAGACGATCGACCGCTTCGGCGGACCGAACGGCCAGTTCACCTCTCCCGCCGGCACGCCGTATCCGGAACGCGCGCTACCCGCGACCAGTCTCGAAGGTCCCAGCTACCATCAGTACGAAGTGATCAAGCCATTACCCGCATGGCAAGGTGGTATCGCACCGCAGATGGGTGAGCCCGGCGGCGGCATCCAGCACTACCTGCCCGTCTCGGTACAGGCGCTCATCGAGGGTGGCTATCTGAGGGAGAAGACGCCGTGAACATGGAAGAACTCGGGCTCGTCTTGCGCCTGCTGAAGGTGCCCGACGATGTGGCGTCCGTCGGACGGCTCCGTGACGATCACTTCTGCCTGCTGGCACACGAGAACGGTACTTTCGAGGTCTTCTGGTACGAGCGCGGCAGCCACCACGACGACTGCTTCTACGACAACGAGGAAGCGGGCTGCTACGGGTTCCTCGGCAAGATCGGCGGAGGTCTGGCGGGCCGTCAGTGGGTCGTGCCGGGGACCGGCGTAAGCAACTCCGTCGGCGGGGCGCCGTTTGACCATCCTGCGGTGCAGGAAGTGCTCGCCAATGCGGACGTGTACGGCGGGCTCGGGGAAGCGGGCTGGGTCGAGCGGTTCGTCGTTCCGGATGACCCGAGCGCCGATGATGTGCCGAGGCCGCGCCGGCTGATCTGGCCGCCGCAGGATGAGTACCCGGACGGTTTCGCGTCGGCGACCGGTCGCGAGCCTGCGCGTCTTGAGCCGGGCACGGTGGTCGACTCGTTCGGGCCCACATTCACGCGGATCGCTTACGACGTGAGCACGCCGTTCGCCGAGCGTTCTCTCCCGATTGACTATGCCGCGTCGGGCTATCGTCAGTGGCGGGTGCTTAAGGAGACTCCAGTCTGGTCCGGTGCGGTCGCGCCCTGGTTCGGGCAGCCGGGTGGCGGCGTGCAGCACTTCGCGCTGATGCCGATGGCGGACATGGTCGGCTCGGGCTTCATCGAAGAAGTGCTCCTGACGCAGGCGGTGCCTGCCGATCCGGAAATCGGCGGCTTGTTCGCCCAGGATCCGGTCAGCCAGCTCTCCTGGTTCTCGAAGGTCGGGGTGCCGCCGGGGCTGGTCTCCGAAGGGCGGGTCAAGGAGCAGAGTTGGTGCTTCATCGAGGGCGCGGACGGTTGGTGGGACGTGTTCTTCTACGAGCGTGGCTCGCGCACCGAGGACTTGGGGCGGTCTGACTCGCGGCTTGGGGCGCTGCGTCTGCTCGGGGGTCGGCTGCTTTACACGGACATTCTCAACCGCATGCCGTGACGCAGCCTGACACTGACGGCGACTTCGCCGACACGTCTGCCGCCGACGGCTCTGGTAAGAACGCCGCCGGCCGACCGGGGCGTGGGCCGTCGGCTGTCAGGGCTCTGCTTCACCGCGCTGGGGCGGCGCTCGGGGCGGCTCGCAGTCTGCTGGAGAGCGACGAGCGTGCGAAGCAGGACGTGCGGGAGGCGTACGGCGCGCTGCATTCGGCGGCGGTGCGCGATCGGTTGCGGGAGACGCCGGTCGAGCGGCTGAAGGAGATCGTGCCGCGGCTGCCGGTCGCGAAGCTGGAGAAGGCCGGGTTCGGGGACGTGCACGCCGTTCTTACCGCCGGGCCTTCGCGGTTGGAGGAGATTCCGGGGGTTGGGGCGCAGACGGCTGCGCAGGCCGTGGCTGCTGCTCGGCGGATCGCGGATGCGGTTGAGGACGATACGCGGATCTCGGCTGACGTCGATCCCGAGGACGCCAATGGCGCGGCATTGCTGGCGGCGCTGCATCGGGTGCAGAACGCTGAGAGCGCGGCGGGGCGGGCGCGTGAGCCTGCGCGGCGGCTTGGGGATCAGCTCGGCCGGCTGATACCGGCGGCCCAGCCGCTGCGTAGCCGGTTGCGGCGCACGTTTGCTGGCGGGCGGCGGCGTGGTGAGGCGGAGCAGGCCGTTGCGGGGCTCGAGGAGCTGCTGGACGCGCCGACTACCGAGCGCGATCTCAAGCGGATTGAGACTGCTGATAAGCGGTTGCGGGCGCCTCGGCCTCGGCCGGCCACGATTCGGCGGGACTTCGAGAAGAAGGCCGCGGACTACTTCGGCACGCTGGCGCGGATCGTCGGGGTGCTGGAGGACGCGGAGACGTCGCGCGGGTTCCTGCCCGAGGATCTGGCGGCGAAGATCAACGAGCAGCCTCTTGATACGCGACATCTGCGAGTCTCGTTGCGTGGGTATCAGGAGTTCGGGGCGCGGTTCGCGTTGGCGGGGCGGCGGGTCATCGTCGGTGATGAGATGGGGTGCGGGAAGACTGTCGAGGCGATCGCCGCGCTCGCGCATCTGCGGGCTGAGGGTGAGCGGCATTTCCTGGTGGTCTGCCCGGCTAGCGTGCTGATCAACTGGATGCGCGAGGTGCGCGGTCACAGCACTCTGAGACCGTACCGGCTGCATGGCGCGGGGCGTGACGACGAGTTGCTTCAGCTGGGCGGCGTCGGGGGGCGTGGGCGTGACCACGTTCGAGACGGTGCGCTCGTTGGAGCTGCCGCCTCGGATCAGGGTCGCGATGCTTGTCGTCGACGAGGCGCATTACGTGAAGAACCCTGACACGCAGCGGTCGCACGCGTTGCGGGGGTGGACGCGGCCGGATACCCCGGGTGCTGTTCCTTACCGGCACGCCGATGGAGAACAGGGTCGAGGAGTTCCGCAACCTTGTCGACTACCTGCAGCCGGGCTGATCGGCGAGGATAGTCGAGATCGACGCGGTGGCCGGGTCGAAGGCGTTCCGGCGGGCGGTCGCACCGGCTTACCTGCGCCGCAACCAAGAGGATGTGCTCGCCGAGCTTCCCGAGCTGACGCGTGTCGACGAGTGGGAGGAGTTCGGGCCGCTGGAGCTCTCGATTTACAAGCAGGCGGTCGACGAGGGCAACTTCATGGCGATGCGCCGGGCAGCGTACGCGGCGGGGAGCGTGCGCGGGTCGGCGAAGTTGCGGCGGCTCGTTGAGATCGTTGATGAGGCCTGCGATTCGGGGCGCAAGGTTGTCGTGTTCTCGTACTTTCGGGACGTGCTCGAGACTGTTTGCGCCGCGCTTGGGCCCCGCGCAGTTGGGCCGCTGACCGGGTCGGTGCCGCCGCCGCGTCGGCAGGAGCTGGTTGACGAGTTCGCGAAGTCGCGTGGGCCGGCGGTGTTGGTGAGTCAGATCCAGGCGGGCGGCGTTGGGCTGAACGTGCAGGCGGCATCGGTGGTGATCCTGTGCGAGCCGCAGGTCAAGCCGACTTTGGAGACACAGGCTATCGCGCGAGCGCACCGGCTCGGGCAGGTGCGCAAGGTGCAGGTGCACCGGCTGCTCGTCGCCGACAGCGTGGACGAACGGATGCTCGAGCTGCTGGAAGCCAAGACAGAGCTCTTCGACGCGTACGCCCGACGCAGCGATACGGCCGAGTTCTCGCCGCAGGCTCGGGATCTCGGGGAGGCGGCGTTGGCGAAGCGTGTTGTGGACGCGGAGCGGGCGCGGTTGGGTGTCGGTCCGGCGCAATAAGGGCGCGGCAAGGCGCACGCGGGTCACGGCGCATTGGGCGTGGAGTGAGGGCGCGGTGAGGCAGCGTCAGTTCGCGCGGTGAGATGGTGTGAGATCGTCGCTCAGATGGCTCAGCGAGATTGCGCAGTGAGATTGCGCAGCGAGATTGCCTGGTGACGTACGGTGGTCTAGACCGCGAGTCTACCGGCGAGATCTCGCCAACCCCGCCAACAACTAGAGATGCATCCGTATCAGAGATCGGACCACTCGGTTACCATCTGGGGCAGCGAACAGCGAAGAATTCGGCGAATGGTTGTGGAGGTGAGCATGCCAGAAGGCGATCCCCCCATCCTTGGCGAAGGGCTGCTCCAGCCTGGTTTCGCTCCGGCGACGATTGACACCAGCGTCGCCCACCCCGCGCGGATGTACGACTACTACCTCGGCGGCAAGGACAACTACCAGGTCGACCGGGACGCCGCCGAAGAGGTGCTGGCCGTGCTGCCCGAGGGCCGCGACATGGCCCGCGCCAACCGCGCGTTCCTTGGTCGGACGGTGCGTTATCTCGCGCGCAACGGCATAAGCCAGTTCCTCGATATCGGCACCGGCATCCCCGGTCCGGATAACACGAATGACGTCGCGCACGCGGTTCTGCCTGAGGCGCGGGTTGTGTACGTAGACAACGATCCGATCGTGCTTACGCACGCGACTGCGTTGTTGGCCCGGCACGATCCGAAGCACACGACCGTGATCGAGGCCGACCTGCGTGAGCCGGAGTCGATCATCGAGCATCCGGGGGCTCGGGCGGTGCTCGACTTCTCGCAGCCGATCGGGATTCTGTTGGTCGCGGTGCTGCACTTCATCAAGCACGCCGAGCGGCCGCACGAGATCGTGGACCAGCTGAAGCAGATCATGGTGCCGGGCAGCTACCTGGTCGTCTCGCATGGCACGGGCGACTTCGATCTGGAGCGCTCGAACGCCGCGGTGGCCGGCTACAACCAGGCCAGCGCGCCGTTCGTGCTGCGTTCGCGGCAGGAGATCACGAAGTTCTTCGACGGGCTGGAGCTGGTTGAGCCGGGCGTGGTGCAGATCCCGTGGTGGCAGCCGGATGGCGATGTCGGGGACGACGGGGAGCAGATTTGGATATACGGGGGCATTGGCTTTAGGCGGTGAGACGGCGAGCTGAGCTGCCGAGCTGAAGTGGGGAGTTGGGCAGCGCGGCGCGTGAATGCGCCTCGCGAACTCGCGACATATCGCGTATGCTCCTCGGCATGAACAACGGGGAGCCCATGAAAGCCCCGGCGCCTATCAGTCCGCCGTCCGCGCCGAATGCCCCGGCGCCGCGTATCGGCCACAAGGAGCGCGACGACGCCGTGGAGCGGTTGCGCACGGCGGCCGGCGACGGACGGATCACGCTCGACGAGCTGGAGATCCGGGTCGAGGCCGCGCTGGAGGCCCGCACCGCCGACGATATCGATGCGCTGATGGCTGACTTGCCCGAGCCCAAGCCGACCGGTCCTGCAGCGGTCGCGCTGGCCGCCGCGACGCAGCCTGCGCGGCTGGCGGCCAGCCACGGCAAGGTCGAGCGGTTCGGCGCGTGGCACGTACCGGACGAGGTCACCATCGAGCTGCGGCACAGCGCGTGCATCCTCGATCTGCGCACACCGACGCTGCCGTCGGGCGGCGTGCGTGTTGAGGTGCAGGCGCGGCACAGTGCGATCAGGGTGCTGGTCGCCGAGAACGCGATCGTGGACCTGAGCAACGTCGGCCGCCACCACAGCACGACGGTCGACCGGCGCGCGAAGCACGTCACGTCGGCGTCGGGGCCGCTGATAATGTTCACCGGCGACTTGCACCACAGCGTCATCAAAATCCTGCGGCCACGGAGCCGGCGCGCGCGGCGCGCGCTGATGTCGGGCTGAAAGTAACTGAAAGTAAAAGCGCATCACCACCCGTTTTACGTACCGTTATTCGTCAATTGCCAACAAACGCCCGAACACGCGGCTGACGGGCCGTAAATTGGGAACCGTACGCTCGACGGGAAACGGGTGCGGCCCCGTTACGGCGACAGTTCGACGTGGATACGGGAAGGGGCCGCAATGGCATCCGGGCTGTTCGAGGTAAACCGGAACAGGAACCGGGATCGCGAGCGGGACCCGCGCGGACGCGAGACGCCGGGCGGCGAGGTGATTCGCGGCGCGCGGCCGACGATGAAGGACGTCGCCGCGCACGCCGGCGTCGGGCTCAAGACGGTCTCGCGTGTGGTCAACGGCGAGCCGGGCGTTTTGCCGAGCACCGCGGCGCTGGTGCGGCGCGCGATTGATGAGCTGGGATTCCGGCGCAACGACAGCGCGCGGCAACTGCGTACTGGGCGTACCGCTGGGATCGGGCTGGTGCTGGAGGACGTGGCTGATCCTTTCTACTCGCTGCTCAACGGCGCGGTGGAAGAGGTGGCTCGGGCGCACGGCTCGCTGCTGTTTAGCGCGTCGTCTGAGGACGATCCGCGGCGCGAAGCAGAGTTGGCGTTGGCGCTGTGCTCGCGTCGGGTGGATGGTCTGATTGTCGTTCCGGCGGCAGAGGACCATAGCTATTTGGCGCCTGAGTTGGCGGCTGGGCTCGCGATCGTCTTCGCTGACCGGCCGCCGCGTAACCTAGCTGCGGACACGGTGCTGGTCGACAATGCTGAGGGCGCACGGAGCGGTGTCGCGCACCTGTTGGCTCACGGGCATCGGCGGATCGGTTACATCGGCGACTCGCCGCGTATCTATACGTCAGCTCAGCGGCTTAGCGGCTATCGGGCGGCGATGGCCGATGCTGGCGCGGCGGTAGACGAGTCGTGGATCACGGTTGGCACGCCTGACGCGGTGCGGATTCGTGGCGTGCTGGATCAGCTGCTCGAGCCGCGTGCCGATAATCGGATTACTGCGCTGTTTACTGGAAACAACCGGTTGACGGTGATGGTGTTACGCGAGCTTGCTGAGCGGGATCGCGCGCGTGCGTTGAGTGGTGACGGTGCGTCAGGTGGCGCTGGGGGTGAGGGCGCCGCGACGGGGCTGGCGTTAGTGGGCTTCGATGACTTCGAACTCGCTGATCTGATGCATCCGGCGATCACGGTGGTGGCTCAGGATCCTGCCGGACTCGGCCGGGCCAGCGCGCGGCTGCTGTTCGGCCGGCTGGCTGGCGATGACTCGCCGCCTCGCACGGTCGTGCTGCCGACGGTGCTGATCCCGCGTGGCTCGGGCGAGTTGCCGCCGGCTGCCAGCTGAGCATCTGGCAACGGGCTTGGAAAGGTGAGACCGCCACGGCTCTTTTCGAGTCATGGCGGTCTCGGCCCTGTTAGCCGGGGTCAGGCGGCTGCGAGAGGCTCACTGCTTAGAAGAGGCGGGCTCCAGGGACGGTGGCCCATGCCGGGAAGTTGGCCACGCCGGCGTTGCTGATGCTGAAGTTTCCGCTGCCGGTGGACGTGGCCATCGGGATCGAGGCCCAGCCGGAGACGCCGGTCAGCGCGATGTCGGCCTTGCCGTCGCCGTTGAAGTCGCCGGCGACGATCGAGACGCCGGTGGAGTTTGCCCAGGTGCCGAAGCTCGGCACGCCGGCGTTGGTGATGCCGAAGCTGCCGTCGCCGTTGGACGTCGCCACCGGGATCGAGGCCCAGCCGACGCCGCCGGTCAGCGCCAGGTCGGTCCGGCCGTCGCCGTTGAAGTCACCCGGCGACGACGTGCGCGCCCAGCGACGAGCCCAGGTCGGGAAGTTCGGCTCGCTCGCGTTGGTGATGGTGAAGTTACCATCGCCGTTGGACTTGGCCATCGGGATCGAGGCCCAGCCGGACACACCCGTTAGAGCGATATCGGTACGACCATCACCATTGAAGTCGCCTGCGACGATCTTCACGCCGAGGGAGTTGGCCCAGGTGCCGAAGCTCGGGACGCCCTGGTTGGTGACGTTGAAGGTGCCGTTGCCGTTCGAGAACGCCACCGGAATCGAGGCCCAGCCGACGCCGCCGGTCACCGCGAGGTCGGTCTTGCCGTCGGCGTTGAAGTCCCCGGCGACTACTTGCGCGCCGAGGGAAGTGGCCCAGGCCGGGAAGTTGGCCACGCCCTGGTTGGTGATGTTGAACGAGCCGTCGCCGTTGGAGAACGCCACCGGGATCGAAGCCCAGCCGAGGCCGCCGGTGAGGGCGATGTCGGTCTTGCCGTCGCCGTTGAAGTCGCCGGTCACGGCCTTCGCGCCGGGCGAGGTGGCCCAGACCGAGAAGTTGGGGGCCGAGAGGTTGGTGATGGTGTAGTTGCCGTCGCCGTTCGAGAACGCGACCGGCATGGAGGTCCAGCCGACGCCGCCGGTCAGCGCGTAGTCGGTGCGGCCATCGCCGTTGAAGTCGCCGGTGAGGACCTTCACGCCGGGGGTCGAGGCCCAAGCGCCGAAGTTCGGCACGCCCTGGTTGGTGACGTTGAAGCCGCCGGCGCCATTGGAGAACGCGGTCGGCAGCGTGGTCCAGCTGTTCGCGCCGACCAGGCCGAGGTCGGCCTTGTGGTCGGCGTTGAAGTCCGCCTTGTCGGTGACCGGGGCCTTGGCCTGCCAGCAGCCGTTGGCGGCGTTGCTCCACAGCGGCTGCACCGCATAGTTCGCGCCGTTGAGGTTGAGGTCCGCGATGCCGGTCCAGGCGCACTTGTCGCCGATTTCCGCGCCGCTCGAGTCGATCCAGGCGTTCAGCAGCGGGTCGGTGATCGTCTCGGCCATCTCGTGGCCCTCGACGATGCTCACGCCGTCAAGCGTCCCCTGCGAGCCGCCGTTCAGGATGTTCTGACCGCAGTTGGCGCCTGCGTCGGTCATGTACGGCAGGTCGGTGTACGTCACGTTCGGCAGCGCGGCGATGGCGCCGTGGTAGGCGCACCACTGCGTGCCGAAGCCCGGGGTGGAGTGCCCGGTCGGCGTCGCCACCACGATCTGCACGTTAACCGAGGTGCCGGTGCCGAAGTGGTTGGCCGCGTTCTTCGCCTCGGCCTGGATCTGCGCGTCTGACGGCGCGGCGGGCACGGCGGCCGGGTCCGACCAGACGCCGCCGAGCAGCGTGGACTGCGAGCCGCCGCCATACTGGTTCACCGTGTCGAGCCACGGCGTACCGCCGATCGAGGTTAGGAACTGATTGAGATAAGGCTGCTCGTTGTTGGGGTCGCTCGCCCAGCCCCAGTAGTCGACGAAGATCCGCGGCGCGGTCTGGACCGGGCCGCCGTGGTTCGTCAGCGGGGTCTGCGCCGCCGGGGCGGCGTTGACCGCGGGACGCGGCTTGAGCTGGTGAGTCGCGTGAGTAGTGCCCTGCGACGCGTGGGCAGCGGGCGCCGCGAGAGCGATGAGCGTGACCAGTCCTGCGGTGCTGACGAGCGCTCTTCGGCTCATCAGAGTGCGAAACATCTTCCCCTCCGGATGTTCGACGTTGCCAGTTCCTGGCGTATCGACGATCCCTTACATAGGCCTCTCGGCGACATGGCGAGAAGAGGGGATTGACGCAGAGCCCTGTTTCAGCTTTCCTGCACGAACAGGGAGCGGGGCCGCCACGACTCTCGTGAAGTCGCGGCGGCCCCGCCGGTAGGTGTCAGCGGACCGGCCGACTGCTTCAGTCCGCTGACACGGTCATCGCGTCAGCCGGCTGTGTCAGCCGACGGTGACGGCGAAGATGTTGAATGAACCGTTGTTGAACGTGCTCGGCAGGGTGACGCTGGCGACCGTCTTGCTCGTGTCCACCGGGACGGTGGCCGCGAAGACGTACGTATTGATCGTCTGCGGTCCGCCGCCGCTGTTGCGGTACGGAGTCGTGGCGACTATCACGTTGCCGAACTGCGGAGTGCCTCCGCCGCCGCCGAGGGTCCAGTCACTGAAGCCGACGTTCGCCGTGGTGGCCGTGCCGTCGGTGTAGGTAATCGTGACAGAGCCCTGCGAACCAGGATTGCCGGCGTTGATGGCGCTGCCGAGGAAGCCGATGCGGCCGGCTCCGGCGCTCGCCTTCAGCGCGATGGTCTGGCCGGAGGCCGCGATGGCGTCAGGCTGACCCGCCGCGACGTTCGGCCAGGTGTACGTCAGCCCGCCGGAGGTCATCGTCGCGCCGGGGGCCAGCCCCTGCGCGGTCAGCGCCTGCTCGGAGTAGCTGAAGCCGTCGCCGTCGAAGTTGGCGGCGCCGCCGTTCGAGTCGTCGCTGATCCCGTTGACGTCGTAGAACGGCGACAGGTCGCCGGGCGTAGCGACGATCACGGACAGCTGGGTGGACAGGATGTCGCCGGAGCCGCCGCTGAAGGCGAACGTCACCGGGAAGACGCCGTCGGTCGTGCCCGCGGTCACCGTGATGTCAGCGCTCGCGGATCCGTTGGCCGGCACCGTGATCGAGCCGCTCGACGGACTGACCGTGACGCCGCTGGGCGCCGTCGCGGTCCAGGCGACCGTCTGCGCGGCGGCGGCGGTCGAGGTGACCGTCACCTTCTCGGCGGCCGAGGTCCCGGGCTGGATGACCGGGTTCGACGGGGCGACCGAGCCGGTCGCGGTGAAGACCGGACCGTAGGACGGCGGCGCGTCGGCCGCGGCGGTGCCCCAGTTGGTGCGGGTCTTGGACAGGGTGTAGGCCAGCGTGCCGCCGTTGCTGAAGCTGGAGAACGGGACGGACAGCTTCTGGTCGGCCTTGCCGTTGATCTTCAGTCCGCTGACGTAGAACTCCGTCGGCGAGGCGTTCGGCGCGGTGATCGAGATCTTCTTGCCGTTCGCCAGGGTGATCGACGCGCTCGGGAAGCCGGGGCTCGTCAGTGTCATGACGTTGGAGCCCGCGTTCTCCGGATACATGCCGAGCATTTCCCAGACGTACTGCGCGCTCATCGCGCCCAGGTCGTCGTTGTTCGGCAGGCCGGCCGGGCCCGGAGCGTAGAGGCCGTTGCGGATGTTGTTGACCGCCTGCTGCGTCCCCGCCGGGTCGCCGGCGTAGTTCGGCGCGAACTGCTGGCCGTGGCCGAACTCGTTGGCCATGAAGGCGAACATGCCGCCGGAGTTCGGCTCGGACAGGAAGGTCTCCAGCTCCGGGGCCACCTTGGCATTGCCGCCGAGCAGCGAGAACAGGCCGGCGTAGTCGTTGGGCACGTCCCACAGGTACTCGTAGGCGTCGCCCTCGACGTAGTGGTTGGAGGTGGTCGGGTTGATGCCGCTGAGGAAGTCGCCGTTCTTCAGCCGCGGGGTCAGCAGACCGGTGGAGGTGTCGAAGACGTTCACCCAGTTGTTGGCCCGGTTCTGCAGCATCGTCGCGTCGGAGGTGTCGCCGAGCGCGGCGGCGAACTGGGAGATGGCGAAGTCCGCGGTGTTGTACTCGAGCAGCGAGGAGACGAAGCCGTGCGGGTTGCAGCACCCGTACACGCCGTCCTCGGGTATGTAGCCGTACTTCTGCTCGTCAGCGGTCTCCGGTCGCACGCCGTTGACGCTGGTGGCCTGCTTGACCATGTCGACCAGCGCGGCGGCGGTGGCGAAGTTGCGCGCGCCGAACGCGTAGTAGTCGGCGATGATCGAGTCGGCCGGGTCACCGACCATGACGTAGTTGTCCAGGTTCAGGTATCCCCACTGCTGCAGGATGCTGTTCTGGGCGTAGTAGTTGACCAGCGACTGCGCTTGGTCGCTCGCGTCCGCGGGATCGAGGATCGCTTGGAGCTGCGCGACCGCGTGGTAGGTGTCCCAGCCGGAGAAGATGCCGTACTGGTTCTTCTGCGGCTCGACGACCGTGTGCATCTTGTTGTCGGAGCCGAAGTACTGGCCGTTGACGTCGCTGGTGATGTTGGGCTGAATGAAGATCTTGTACAGGTTGCTGTAGAACTGCTGGGTCTTGTCGGCGGCGCCGCCGGAGACCTGGATCTTGCCCAGCAGGCTGTTCCACGACGGTCTGCGCCTTGGTCTTGACCGAGTTGAAGTTCCAGCCGGCGTTCTCGGTCTGCCAGTCGAGCTTGGCGTTGGCCGCGCTCACGTACGAGATGCCCACCTTGGCCTGGATGACCTGCGAGGCCGTGGTGTCGAAGGTGAGGAACGCCGCGCTCGGGCTGGTCTGCCCGGACGGGGTGATCACCTGCGAGGCGGTGAACGAGTGGTCGAAGGTGATGTCGAAGTACACCGTGTACGGATGCGGGTCGCCGCAGAAGCCGCCGCTGGTGTCCGAGCCCATGATCTCGTTGGTCCCGACGACCTGGGCGCTGCTGGCGGAGTCGCCGTTCTGGCTGTCCATCAGCTTGACCATGAAGTCGGCCTGAGTCGTGGCCGGGAAGGTGAAGCGGCCCATCGAGCTGTGCGCAGTCGCGGTGAACTCCGACGTGATGGTCTGCGGGATGTTGTTCTCGGCCGAGTAGTAGCCGGCCTGCGCCACCTCGGCGGTGTTCGTGAACGAGGTGGTGGCGTTGTTCGGGTCGCCGCTCGGCATCGCGCCGGTCATCGGCAGGATCGGCACGTCCTCGGCGGCGCCGCAGCCGGGTCCGCTGATGTGGGTGAGGCTGTAGCCGGTCAGCGCGGAGTCGCCGAAGTTGTAGCCGCCGCCCGCGTTGCGGTTCGGCATCGTGTCCGGACTCCACTGGACCATCCCGAACGGCACTTCCGCGCCCGGGAAGGTGTTGCCGCCGTTGGTGGTCCAGGTACGCGTGTCCACCATCTGCGCCGGGGTGGTCGGCGCGGCCTGGATGATGGCCTTGTTCGTGCTCGCGAGCGGAGCCTGGACTTTCAACGACTTCTTCGCGCAGCTCGAAGCGCCGGTGACCGTCTTGGTACACGTCGCGACCCGAGTCCCGGTGCCGACCGTGGCGCCGGTGCCCGAGGTGGCCGCTGGGTTCGGTGTCTTTCCGGTCGCGGCCAGCGCCGCCGGTCCGGTGGCCAGGAGGCCGCCGATCAGCGTGGCACCGGCGGCGAGTGACAGGATCCGCGTTCGCGTACGGGACCGTGTCGGGCGTATGTGGGTAAATGAGGTCTTATTTAGTCTATTCACCATGACAACCCCGCCAAGCCTCTCTCTGCTTCGTCGAATGACAACGTTGTCAGACTTCGGCATACTGTCGCCGATGCGATCGGTAGTCAACAGGTGCGAACGGAAGTGATCGGCCGTCAGCTCGCGACGTGGCGGGTAAGGCACGCCGGGGGCGCGCGCAATTACGTGTGCGCCAACGAAATCCGCAGGGTTAGCGCAGGTGGGAGGCGTAGCTGCGCCAGTGCACATCGGAGGCGTGGTGCGGGCCCGGTGGGCGCGCCAGTTGACTTAGATGACCCAGATCACTCAGAAGTCGTACGCGGGCAGGACGCGGCCGGTGACGTGGCCGAGCCCGATGCGGGTGCCGTCCGGTCCGGGCGCGGTCGCGCTGATGGTGACCTCGTCGCCGTCTTCGAGGAAGACGCGGGTGGTGCCGTCGTCGAGCTTGATCGGGTTCTCGCCGTTCCAGGTGTACTCGAGCAGCGAGCCGAAGGTGTCGCGCTCCGGGCCGCTGACTGTGCCGGACGCGAAGATGTCGCCGGTGCGCAGGCTCGCACCATTCGAGGTCATATGCGTTAGTTGCTGCGCGGCGGTCCAGTACATCGAGGCGAACGGCGGCCGGCTGATCAGTTGGCCGTTGATGCGGACTTCGAGCGCGAGATCCAGCGCCCACGGCTCGGCGTCGCGGTCGTCGAGGTAGGGCAGCGGTTCGACGTCGCGTGCTGCCGGTTGCACGCGCGCATGTTCGAGCGCGTCGAGAGGCGTAACCCACGGCGCTACGGATGTGGCGAACGACTTGCCAAGGAACGGACCGAGCGGCACGTACTCCCACGCCTGGATGTCGCGTGCGGACCAGTCGTTGACGAGGCAGACCCCGAAGACGTGCTCGCGGAACGCGCTGAGCGGCACCGGCTGGCCAAGCGATGAGGGCGTGCCGACGACGAAGCCGACTTCGGCCTCGATGTCGAGTCGGCGGGAGGGTCCGTATCCGGGCGTCGACGCGTCAGGGGCCTTACTCTGTCCGGTCGGGCGGGTGACCGGCGTGCCGGAGACGATCAGGGTTCCGGCACGTCCGTGGTAGCCGATCGGGACGTGCTTCCAGTTGGGCGTCAGCGGGTCCGGCGCATCGGGGCGGAACATACGGCCCATGTTGTTCGCGTGGTGTTCCGAGGAGTAGAAGTCCACGTAGTCGGCTGGCTCGAAGGGCAGGTTGAGCGTGACGTCGGCGAGCGGGAGGAGGTGCGGCTCGACTGCGACGCGGTGCGCGGGGTCCGTGAGCCAGGAGGTGATCGCGGCGCGCGTCGATGTCCAGATGGGTCGTCCGGCTGCCATCAGAGGATTGAGTGATGGCGCTTCGAGCAGCGGCGAGGGCGAACCGACTGTGCGTGCAGCAGCGCCGAGATCGAGCACGTACTCGCCGATCGCGACGCCGAGACGACGATCGTCGGGGCGGTCGGGCGTCGTGAAGACGCCGTACGGCAGGTTGTGCGCGCCGAATAGCGAGCCGTCGGACACGTCCTCGATCCAACTCTGCAAGGTCACAGTGCGCCCAACTCGATCAGGTCGGTCAACGGCTCGGTGATGCTACACGTGCCGAAGGCAGTAAAGGCCCGACGCGTCCGGTTGATCGCGTCAGGTCTCAGCACTCGAAGGATATCGACGAGATCCGGTCCGGACCGCAGGCCGAGCACCTGCGCCACCATGGCGACGTTCGCGCCCGCGGTGGCGGCGCTGGTGGCGGCGAGGACGTTGAGGAATCCGTGGTGCTCGAAGCCCGTCTTCGGGTCGGTGTGGCGCACTGCCTCGTGCAAACCGGCCGTGCACTTGAAGGGCAGTCCCAGATCGACGCAGCCGGCGATGAACACGGCGAGTTCGTCCTCTGACGGGAACGCCTGCGCCACGGCGCCGCCGGTGCGCAGCTTCGCCCGGTAGGGGCTCGCGGCGACGACGTCCAGCGCCGCCTCAAGGCCGCCGTCTCGCCGCACTTCGACCACGCCGCCGACGCCAGGCGGGAGCTCGCGCTCCAGCATCCAGGCGGCTTCGCGGGCTGCGTCGGAGGACGAGCCCTCCGGTGCGCAGGCCAGCTCGACGCCGACGAGTTCGATCCCTGGTTCACGTTCCGTGGTCTGGATCGCTGCGGCGAGCGCGGAGGGACCGTCCGGCACGACGAGGACGAGCGATAGCGGGCCGCCCGCGGGATTGGCGCGTGCCGCGTCGGCGACCGCGGGCACGTGCTTCGCGGCGGCCAGGAACGGCCCGACCAGGTTGCGGTACCAGGAGTTTCGGTACTCGCGGTGCGCGGGCACCGCGTCGCTGGGGGCAGCGTTGCCCGGCGGGAAGAGCGCCGCATCGTCGCAGAGTCTCGCGAAGAGCGGCGGGATTGGGCGAGCTACCGGATCGGCAGGTGACGGACCATGGCTAGCCGCCGCCGCGCCGTTGCTCGCGGCGTGATTCGCGGGTTGATCCGCCGGCTGCGTCAATGCTCTGGCCCCCGCCCCGACCACGTCCACGCGTAGCCCTCGTCTTCGCTGGCGATGCCGCCCTCACCGAGGTCCAGCGGCTTGAAGGTGTCGACCATCACCGCTAGCTCGTCGAAGAACTCGACACCGATGCTGCGCTCGTAGGCCCCCGGCTGCGGGCCGTGCGCGTGGCCACCGGGATGCAGCGAGATCGAACCCTGACCAATGCCCGAACCTCGGCGCGCCTCGTAGTTCCCGCCGCAGTAGAACATCACTTCGTCCGAGTCCACGTTCGAGTGGTAGTACGGCACCGGGATGGACAGCGGGTGGTAGTCGACCTTGCGCGGCACGAAGTTGCAGATCACGAAGTTGTTGCCCTCGAAGACCTGGTGCGCGGGCGGCGGCTGGTGGATGCGTCCCGTGATCGGTTCGAAGTCTGAGATGTTGAACGTGTACGGGTACAGGCACCCATCCCAGCCGACCACGTCGAACGGATGGTGCGGGTAGACGTATCGCGTGCCCCTGATTCCCTGCGGCGTGCGGTGCTTGACCAGGACCGGCACGTCCTGACCCGGTTCCTGATCACTTTGGGCGGCGATGATCTCGTGCGGGCCGTGCAGGTCGCGTTCGCAGTACGGCGCGTGCTCGAGCAGCTGCCCGTACTTCGACAGGTAGCGGCGCGCCGGGGTGATGTGGCTGTTGGCCTCGATCACGTACGCGCGCAGCGGCCCTTCGCCGCCGGGAACCCAACGGTGCGTGGTCGCTCGCGGGAGGATCACGTAATCGCCTTGGCGTACCGGCAGCGCGCCGAAGACCGTCTCGACGACGCCCTCGCCGGACTCGACGTACACGCACTCGTCGCCGATCCCGTTGCGGTACAACGGCGACATCTCACCGGCGACCGCGTATGAGATGCGCACGTCGCCGTTGCCGAGGACGAGCCGCCGGCCGGTGACGACGTCCGTGTTCTTCCACTCCTGGTCCTCGGAGAGGTCGTGCAGCTTCAGGTGCCGCGGCTTGAGCGGATAGTTCGCCGTCAGGGTCTGGTCCGGCAGCTCCCACGGCGCGGCGTCGACGATCGCGGAGGGGATGTAGCGGTGGTAGAGGAGCGCGGAGTCGGCGAAGAAGCCCTCCTCCCCCATCAGCTCCTCGTAGTACAGCCCGCCGTCCTCCCGCCGGTGCTGCGTGTGCCGCTTGGGCGGTACGTCGCCAAGCGAGCGGTAGTACGCCATCTCGGCCTCCTCACACCTACACGTCTCAGCTACCGGCTCCGGCTCAATCGGCTCTCCTTTTACAGGTTTCCACGGCGAGCCTGCTCGCGCTCGATCGCCTCGAACAGCGCCTTGAAGTTGCCCTTGCCGAAGCCGAGCGAGCCGTGCCGCTCGATCAGCTCGAAGAAGACGGTCGGCCGGTCCTGCACCGGCTTGGTGAAGATCTGCAGCAGGTAGCCGTCCTCGTCCCGGTCGGCCAGGATGCGCAGCTCACGCAGCGTTTCCACCGGGACGCGGGTCTCGCCGACCCACTCCCCCAGTGTGTCGTAATACGCGTCCGGGGTCTCCAGGAACTCCACGCCCATCTCGCGCATCGCCCGCACGCTGGCCACGATGTCGCCGGTGGCCAGGGCCATGTGCTGCACGCCGGGGCCGCCGTAGAACTCCAGGTACTCGTCGATCTGCGACTTGCGCTTTCCGGCGGCCGGCTCGTTGATCGGGAACTTCACCCGGTGGTTTCCGCTGGCCACCACCTTGGACATCAGCGCGGAGTACTCGGTGGCGATGTCGTCGCCGATGAACTCCTTCAGGTTCGTGAAGCCCATCACCCGGTTGTAGAAGCCGACCCACTCCTCCATGTGCTCGACGTTGCCGACGCAGTGGTCGATCGCCTGGAAGTAGCGCTTCGGGTGGCCGGCCGGCTTTGCCCGGAACAACGGCTCGGCGGGGGCGAATCCGGGCAGGAAGGGTCCGTCGTAGCGGGAGCGGTCGACGAGCGTGTGGCGCGTCTGGCCGTAGGTGCCCAGGACGGCGATCCGTACGGTGCCGTACTGGTCCTCTTCGTCCACCGGCTCTTGCAGCACGGTCGCCCCCTGCGAGCGGGCGTGCTCGACCGCCTTGTCCACGTCGGGTACCTCGATCGCGAGGTCGACGACGCCGTCGCCGTGTGCGGCGACCGAAGCGCCGATCGGCGAGCCCGCGCGCACCTCGCCGGTGATCACGAATCGGGCCTTGCCCGAGGTCAGCACGTACTCGGCAGCGTCGCGGCCGCCGGTCTCCGGACCGCGGTAGGCCACGCAGGTCATGCCGAACGCGGTGGAGTAGTAGTGCGCCGCCTGCTTGGCGTTGCCGACGTGGAACCGGACGTGGTCCATGCCGATGACGGGGAACGGGTCGGCCGCGTCGTCATGCGCGATCGCGCCGATCAGCGCGTCGGTCTGCGGGCTCGTCATGGCTGACTGGGTCATCGCCTGCTCCAAGAAGTAGCGGTCACCGGATGTAGCAGTAGTACAGGGCCCAGCTCACCCTTATGACAAGGTCGGCCCAATAAGATAGACAATCTGTATAGCATTTCGTCCAAGAGGAGAGCTGGGATGGACCAACCGCGCAGGAAGTTGGATCAGCTTGACGTCCTCTTGATCCGCACCCTCGCGCAGAACCCGCGGGCCGGCTTCCTCGAGCTGTCCCGGATCACCAACGTCTCCCGGGCGACCGTCCAGGCGCGCATTCAACGCTTGGAGGCAAATGGTGTGATCATCGGGCACGGTCCGGACATTGATCTGGCCGCCGCCGGATATCCGGTGCTCGCGTTCGTGACGCTGGAAATCGCGCAGGGCCGGCTGGACGAGATCGCCGAAGAGCTCGGACGGTTGCCCGAAGTGCTCGAGGCACATGCGACGACCGGGCTAAGTGATGTGCACTGCAAAGTCGCCGCGCCGTCCAACGAGGGCCTGCAGGAGACGCTGCTGCGGATCAACCGGATTCAGGCGGTCGTTCGTTCGACCAGCGTCATCGCTTTGTCACCGGTAGTAGCGCCGCGCTATTTGCCGTTGCTGGCCGCTGAATCGCGGCCGGTGCCCAGTCGAGTTCCCGCGTACCAGAACAGTGTCCATTCGTCGGACGAATAAGGCCCATCCGGCCAACGATTCGCTTGACCCGCCTCGGCTTTACGGGTTTAATCACGACTCGCATAAAGTGCGATGACGGATCCTACCCGCGGTGCGGCAGGACGGCTCTGCTCATCCACCGATTACCGCTCGGCGCGGCGGTGCCCGGTCACCGTTCCCCCTCCCGATCCTTGGCACAAGGGAATAATCGATGAATCTGTCCCGCAGAGCCGTCCTGGGCACGGCAGTCACCGCGGTCGCCGGCTCGGCCGCGGCCTCAGTCACCGCGCTGTGGCCCTCGTCCGCATCCGCAGCAAGCCCCGCCGGCGACGTCGTCGGCAAGATCACCGTCGGATATCAGGGCTGGTTCGCCTGCATCGGCGACGGCGCCCCGATCGGCACGTGGTGGCACTGGAGCCAGAACGCCGCCCAGCCGCCTTCACCGAGCAACAACAACATCAAGGCCTGGCCCGACATGCGCGAGTACACCAAGGTGTATCAGACCGCGTATGCGAACCTCGGCAACGGCCAGCCCGCGACGCTTTTCTCGTCGTACGACCAGTCCACGGTCAATACGCACTTCCTGTGGATGCAGCAGAACGGCTGCGATACCGCCGCGCTGCAGCGCTTCAACCCCAACAGCCCCGAGGGGCCGACGCGCGACGCGATGGCGGCCAAGGTGCGCACCGCCGCGGAGACGTACGGCCGCAAGTTCTACATCATGTACGACGTCAGCGGTTGGACGAACATGCAGTCGGAGATCAAGACCGACTGGACCAGCAAGATGTCCGCCCTCACCGCCTCGCCGATGTACGCGAAGCAGAACGGCAAGCCGGTGGTGTGTGTCTGGGGCTTCGGCTTCAGCGACAACAACCACCCGTTCACCGCCGCCGCGTGCCTGGACGTCATCAATTGGTTCAAGAGCCAGGGCGTGTACATCATCGGCGGCGTGCCGCGCGAGTGGCGCACCGGCACCGGCGGTTCGCGGGCCGGGTTCCTCGGCACGTATCACGCGTTCAACATGCTCTCGCCGTGGATGGTCGGCGCGATCGGGAACGTGACAGACTCCGACAACGCGTACAACACGTACACCGTGCCGGACCAGGCCGACTGCAACGCCAACGGGATCGACTACCAGCCCTGTGTCCTGCCCGGCGACGTCTCGGCGAACCAGCGCGCGCACGGCGACTTCATGTGGCGGCAGTTCTACAACATGTGCCGCGCCGGCGTGCAAGGCATCTACATCTCCATGTACGACGAGTACGGCGAGGGCAACCAGATCGCCAAGACCGCCGAGAACCAGTCGATGAACCCGTCCAACTCCGGGCTGCTCGCCCTCGACGCGGACGGCACGGCGTGCTCGTCGGACTACTACCTGCGGCTGACCAACGACGGCGGCAAGATGCTCAAGGGGCAGATCGCCCTGACGGCGACGCGCCCGACGCAGCCGGTCGTCAACGGCGGCCCGCCCCCTCCCCCGCCCTCGTCGGTGGTCAGCTTCCGGGCGGCGGTGAACAACGACTACGTGACCGCGGAGAACGCGGGCGCGGCGCCGCTGATCGCCAACCGCACCGCGATCGGCGCGTGGGAACAGTTCGACCTGATCAACAACGCGGACGGCAGCGTCAGCTTCCGCGCGCACGCGAACAACATGTACGTGTGCGCCGACAACGCGGGCGCGGCGCCGCTGATCGCGAACCGGACGGCCGTCGGCGCGTGGGAGAGCTTCACGCTCATCCACAACTCCAACGGCACGATCAGCCTGCAATCGCACGCCAACAACATGTACGTCACCGCGGAGAACGCGGGCGCGTCGTCGTTGATCGCGAACCGCACGTCCATCGGCCTGTGGGAGCAGTTCACGCTCGTCAACGACTAGGACGACCAGGACCACCAGGAACTAGTCGTCGACGGCGTTGGTAAATCGCATCATCGTCGAGGAACGGAAAACCTCGCCGGGCAGCAGCACGGTCGACGGAAAGTCCGGACGGTTCGGTGAGTCCGGGAAGTGCTGGGTCTCCAGCGCGACGCCGGCGCGTGGACCGTAGCTGCTGCCTGAGGTGCCGACCAACGCGGTGCTCAGGGCGTCCGCGGTGAAGACCTGGAGGCCGGGCTCGTTGGTGGTCAGCTCCATGACCCGGCCGGAGGCGGGGTCGGCGAGAATCGCGGCGTAGCGGAGCATCCCCTGCTGATCGAACTGTGGCTCGTCGAGGATGAAGCAGTGGTCGTATCCGCTGGCGAGCCGCAACTGCTCGTGCGGATCATCGAGGCGGGCACCGAGCGGCGTGCCCGTCCTGAAGTCGAACGGCGTCCCGGCGACCGGTGCCGCGGCGGCCGCCGGGATAAGCCTGGCGTCGACCGGAAGGTACTCGGCGGCCTTCAACGTGAGTACGTGGTCGTCGATGGTGCCGGTGCCTTCGCCGCTCAGATTGAAGTACGAATGGTTGGTCAGGTTGATCACCGTCGGCGCATCGGTCTCCGCCTTGTAGGCGATGAGCAGAAAGCCTCCCATGAGCGTGTAGCGCACGGTGACGCTCAGCCGGCCTGGGAAGCCCTGGTCGCCGTCCTCGCTGACCAAGCTGAAATCGACGTAGCCACCGTGCTCGCCGACCACCGAACCCTCATAAGCCCACAGCAGCCGGTCGAATCCGTCGGGACCGCCGTGCAGCGTGTTCGGCCGATCGGAGTCGTTGAGCGGCAGCTGGTACGTCTTGCCTGCCAACTCGAAGGTCCCGCCGGCGATCCGGTTCGCATAGCGGCCGGCGACGCAGCCGAAGTACGGGCTGCGCTCGAGGTAGTCGTCGAGCGCGTTGAAGCCGAGCACCACGTTGGCCGTCTCGCCGCGTGCGTCCGGAACGTTCAGCGATTGCACGATCGCGCCGTAGTTGAGGAACGCGGCGCTCGCGCCGGTCGCGTCGGTGAGCGTCCAGCGTTCAACCTCGCGGCCGTCGGGCAGCGTGCCGAACACGTCGCGGACGGCTGCGGCGGTGGGAGTCGTCATGGATCATATTGTGATCGATTTCCTGCCGTGCTTGCTTGCAGTGGCGGCTGCCTGCGGCTTTCGCCGGCTAACGGCGCGCGGGAAGGAATGCGCCGAGGTCGAGCGCGGCCTGAACGAGTACGTCCTCGATCATGTGCGCGCACTCCTCGACCTGCGTCGGCGAGAGGTATGTGGCGTCGCCACAGACCGTGAAGACCAGCGCCGGACCGGTCGGTGCGTCGTCGACGTGCAGGTACAGCGTTTCACCGGCGGGTTTCGTCGGGGCTGTCCACGGATCCCAACGCAGGACACTGCGGTCCAGTGCCTCGCGCAAGGCGGTGACGTCCAGGGCACTCGCATCAGAGGCTTCGACCGCGCCGCCGGGCTTGAGGTCTTGCGCGCTGCGGCGGCGGTCGTTGTAGCAGCAGTCGAGGACGATCGCCTGGCCGCGTTCGCGCCCGATGGAGTCGATCAGGTCTTGGCGATCTTCCGGGTCGTAGTACGCGTTCATATACGTGTCGAGCGATGCTGTCAGGGCACGTGCAAGCATCGTGTCGAAGGTCGCGGCGGACGCGTCGATCGACCACAGGCCCATTTGCGAGACCGTGCTGACGGAGTCGGACAGGCCGGGCCGAAAGCGGTTGTCGACGACGACGCGCAGCGCGACGATCGGCGAGCCGGCCAGGTGCGCGGCGGCGACAGCGTATGCGGCGAGCAGGATGTGGCCGCTGCTCTGGCGGGTTCGCTCGGAGATCGCGTTGACGGCGAGGCGCGCCGCCTCGGATTCGAGGGTGAGCTTGAGGTACGGCGCGTCATCGTCAGCACGCTGATGCCGGAAGTGCCGGGTCGGGGCCTCGCGTAGGACGCGGTCCCAGTGCCGCAGGGCTCGACCGCTCTGGCGCCGACCGGCCGCGGACAGCTGCCACGATGCCTGCTCCAGCGGCTGGAGCGGCGGTGGCGGCGCGAGGCCGTCCGGGCTCGCGTTGCGATCGAGCAGGTCGGCGAGCATCGCGTCCAGCCCGCGGGCGTCGAGCGCGATGTGGTTGTAGACGGCGGCCATGTGCGTGGCGGCGCCGCGATGCCGGATGACGGCCATCCGCAGCGGCCACTCCTTCGCGAAGTCGAACTTCCCCTGGTCGAAGGCGATCACGGTGTCCTGTGCCGCCTGCTCGGGGTCGTCCGCGTCGACGAGCGTGATGGGGATCTCGCCCTCGGCGGCGAGGACCTGCTCGGTGAGCCGCTGGTCCGCCTCGATGGTGAATCGGGTGCGCAGCGTCGGGTGGCGGGCTATCAGTCCACAGATGCTGTCGGCGACGGCCTCGACGCTCGTGCCCCTAGGCAGTGCGGTCACGCCGCCGAGGGTGACGTGCCTGCCTTCCTGGCCGCCGACGCCCCACAGTTCGCGCTGGCCCCAGGACGGCTCGCCGCGTCCCTGGTCCGCCGCGTCCGCCGCGCGGAACGGCACCACGATCTGCTCCACCTGTCGCCCCCTCCAGCGGCGCGGCCAACAGACCGCGCGGCAAGCTGGTTAGCAGAATTCGTACGGATCCTTGCAAATTTGGATCAGATAGCTGCCGTATTCGTGGCAGCAATATCGCAGAATCCTGCCGTTGAGGCAATACCCGGATTTGCCGGTACCTTCGCCGGGTCCATTAGCGAGCGGTGGCGCGTGGTTCAGCCGAGTTTGCGTACCTTTCCGGCCAGCGCCGGCAGGTCCGACTCGTCGCCCGGCTCACGGAATCGGTGCAGCAGCTCGGCTCCCGCCGCGCCGCGCAGCCGCGCCGCGAGTGCGGCCGGGACCACGAGCGTACACAGGAATCCGCGACCTTCGAAGCCTTCGACGATCCACGACACCCACGGCAACGGCTGGGCGATCGCCGGGGCGAACGCGGTCGGCCGGCAGCCCTCGAATATGGTGTCGTAGACGCCGGATCCACTCCAGTTGCTGGTCATGAAGGTCTTGTTCGGCGGATCGAAGCCGAGCGGCACGCATTGGTCCAGCAGCGCCGGGCCGTGCTCCGCGAGCAACTGCCGGCTGGTGCGCAGGCTCAGGTGCGCGGCGGGGAAGTCGTCCACGGCGGCGCGGATGCGCGCGGCGAGGCCTTCGGCGCGGCCGGCCGGCGGGCAGTCGAGGTGGATCTCGCCGACCAGATTGCCGGTGGCGCTCGGCGACAGACCGAGGAAACGCCGCAGGTCGACGGGGATTGTCAGGGCACGAGGTTCCTCGTCGTCGTCGAGGCGGCGCACGCAGGTGACGAGATGCGCGGTGAGCGCGTCGTTGGTCGACAGGCGACGCTGCGCCGCGGCGGCGTAGCGTTCCTTCATTCGGGCTACTTCGCGCGGGCCGAAGTAGAGCTGCACGCCGCGGTTTGCTCGCGGCGCGGCGGCGAAGGCGTTGTCGAGCACCGCCATCTCTTCGCGGTCGACCATGCGGAAACCGGGGCGTCCGCTATCCTCAGCCGGCAGCACACGTTCGATGTATGCGTCGCGGTCCTCGGCGAACTCGGCCTCGGGCGGCGTCGTGCCCTCGGCGAGCGCGGACCAGGTCTGCATCAGGACCATGAAGCTGCGCATGTCGCCGACCGCGTGATGCCAGGCGCAGCCGAGCGCGGTGGCGCCGTCGGCCAGTCTGCTGACCTGGATCCGCAGCAGCGCAGCCTCGCCGAGCTGCGCGGCTTTCGGGTCTACGTGCTCGACGAAGCCGGAGTCCGGCAGGGTCATCCGGCCGATCGCTTCGGGCAGTGTCTCGTCGGCCTCGTATACGGCCAGCGGCACACCGGAGTCCTCGCAGACGATCTTCAGCTCGGCGCCGTTTCGGTGCAGCCGTCCCGCGAACGCCGGGAGGCGGCGTAGCGCCGCGGCGAGGGAGTCGGCGAGCCGGTCCACGTCGAGTTCGCGCTCGAAGAAGAACACGACGCTGACCGCGAGCTCGACCAGCATCAGGTCACTGATGTCGCACCGGATCACCGTGTTCGGAATCACCGCGCCCGGCGCGGCGCCCGCCTGAATCGTTCTGGCTTCGCGCAATCGCGGCCAACCACCCATAAGTCCCCATCCTCCCCTTGTCTCACGTCTTGTCTCGACTTCCACCGCACGGTGCGCAAGACTCGGCACCATGCGCGCAGAGCAAGATCATCCGGATTTCGTCACGTTCGCCTTCTCCGCTGGTCGCGCCGGTTCCGGACCGGCTACCTGGGGGCAGCACGCCATCTGGGACGTCGTGCGGAACCTGGGCATCGACGCGGCGCGGTACAACGTCTCGGCCGGTGGCGCGGTCGATCCGGGACTGCCCGCGAAGCAGATCATTGAGGCGCTGCGAGAGCTGTTGCTGCTGCACGAATCCCTGCGCACGACGCTACACGTCGACGGCTCGGGCGGCCTGGTACAGCGAGTGCACGCGTCGGGCGAGGCAGTTGTCGTCGTGCAGCGGTGCGAACCGGAGGCGGTCGCGCAGGAGGCTGCGGCGCTGCTTGAGCAGTTAGCTGCGAAGCCCTTCGGCTTCGAGCACGAATGGCCCGCGCGCTTCGGCATGATCGAGTCGGATGGGCTCGTACGCCACATGGTGCTCGCACTCTCGCACACCGCGGTGGACGCGTGGGGCCTGCGGCATCTGGTCGACGACCTGTCAGCGCTTTCATACGGAGTGACGAGCGCGCAGCAGTTGCGTGCGATGCGCCCTGAGCGCTTGCAGCCGCTGGAGGAAGCGGAGTACCAGACCTCGGAGCGGGGACAGCGGCAGGATGCGGCGTCCCGCCGGCACTGGCGTAGCAAGTTCAGCCTCGGGCCGCCGCGGATGTTCCGTGCTGATTCGCCTGTCGCGCAGCCGTCTGCCGCGCCGCTGAAGTGGCCGAATGCGCAGCTGGAGTCGCCGGCGCTCGGGCTGGCGGCGCGGAAGATCGTGGCGGCGCACGCGGTCAGTTCGTCCTCTGTCTTCCTCGCGGCGGCGGCGGCGATGGCGGCGCGGCTGTCAGGGTCCGAGGACGCCGTCTTCCAGGTGGTGGTGAACAACAGGTTCCTGCCGGGCCTGGACGGCGCGGTCAGCACGGTCGCTCAGGAAGGGATCTTCCACCTTCCGCAGGCGACCGGCGACTTCCCGGATCTGCTGCGCCGCGCGTTCGGCTCATCGCTGTCGACCTACCGAAACGCCTACTACCACAAGGCTTCGCTCGAACAGGACATCGCGCGGATGCGCGAGCAGTCGGGTGATCTCTGCGATCTGACGTGCTTCTTCAACGATGTGCGTGGCCTGATGCCAAAGCCCGGCGGCGGCACGGCTGCGGACAGCCGCGCGATCGACAGCCGGGTAATCGACAAGGCGGCGATCGAAGAGGCGACGGTCGCGCACCGCGCTGCGTTGGCCGATCGAGTTCGAGCCGCGCCGCGACGTCAGCCTCGCGCTCGACGTGATCGAAGGTCAGGACGGACCGGACGGCGCCGGGCTGTCGATGGCCGCCGACCCGGCCCTGATCCCGAAGCCGCAGATGGAGCGCTTCCTGTACGGGATCGAAGACCTCGTCGTCGCGGAAGCGATGTCGCTGGACTGAGGCGCACGCCGCGCCGGCGAACTTACCCCGCGGTCGCACGGCCGTCGCCCTGCGCGATGACGGGCAGCGCCGACCAGGACTCGGGATCGTCGGCGATCAGCGGGCTGCCGTCGTGGATCACGTACTCGTGCGGCGCTCGCGCGGTTTCCCAGCCGGAGAGTGCGCCGCTGACTCCGCTGTTGCCGGCCCAAGCCGGATCGTCGTCCGACGGCGAGCTCTTGATCTGCGAGAACAGCACGTCCATGACCGCGTGGTGCGCCTGCTCGGGCGTGCGCGGACCGGCGTCCTGAGCTGCATCGTGCGCCAGGCTTCCGTCCTGTGCGATTCGCGCGATCAGCCGGCCGTCGCGCACCTCGACCAGGCTTGGCCGCTTGTCCAGCGCGGCGTCGAGCAGGTGGCTCATCGCGTGCAGATCGATCCACGAGTCCTCAATCCGCAGCCACCGATCGCCCTCGCGCTGCGCGCGCTCGATGCCGGTGAGTTCGGTCAGCTCGTCGAGGCGAACGGTCCGGTTCGCCGACGCTTCGAGAATTCGCGTCAGCCCGAGTGCGAAGCGTTCGGTGTCGTCCCGGCCGAACAGCTGCGGATCAGCGTGCAGAGACAGCTCGACGCAACCGCGCAGCCGCCACAGGTTCAGCAGGATGCGCGCCGGGATGTACTCGGCGGGGAACCAGGTCAGTTCCGGGTCGACCGGCGGGTTCGGGCGGTTCTTCGTGGCGGATTCGGGGACCGTGACGCTCAGGTCGTTGAGCACGACGTGCCGGGCGAATCGCGCGCCGCGCCGGTACGCGGTCTCGTCGATCAGGTGCCAGATCGCCTCGGAGTCGAAAGTGCTGTGCCAGAACCCTGCCAGGCTTGCCGCGCCCGCGTTCTTGATCAGTGCGTCGAAGTCAGCTGCGTCGGTGTCGAGGCACATCAGCGCGTCCTGAGCCAGGGTGCCGACGTACTGTTCGAGTCCTGGCCGGTGCCGGTTCGACGAGAGCGCCGCTACGACGACCTTCGGCTGGTCGGCCCGATGCGCGATCAGCGCCGCGTACGCGGCGAGCATGATCGAGGACGGACTCGCGCTGGTGCGCTGCGCGGTCGCCGCCAACGCCCCGGCCGCGGCGACCGAGCGCAGCTGGAGTGTCGGCAGCAGTCCGGCGGACGGTCCGATGCTGTCGTCGGCGAACACCGCCTGCGGACCGTCCATCAGGATGCGTTCCCAGTGCCGCAGCGAAGCCTTCATCCGGCGCACGCCGGATGCGGAGCGTTCCTGCTCAGCCAGCTCGCGCGGCGTCGGACCGGGCACCGGCTCGAGCGCGTGGCCGGCGACGAGGTCGGCCCACTCGCTGACCAGCATCGCGGTCGCGAACCCGTCGGCGGCGGCATGGCAGACCACGACGCTGAGCCGCACCGGCCGGCCGCCGGACGTCACCAGCGTGCAACGCAGCGGGAAGTCGGCGGTCAGGTCGAAGCGCAGGGCCCGGTTTCGGCGTCCGGCCTCCTCGGCGACCTCGTCAGGGTTCTCATTCTCGCCGATCTCGATGACGGCGACTTCGAACTCTCCGTCGGCGTGAACCACCTGCCGGCTCGGCTGGTGGTCCGGCCGCGCCTCGGGGTAGCGGGTGCGCAGCGCTTCGTGCCGTTCGGCGAGCGTGCGCAGGGCGTCGAACGCCGCGTCCAGCTCGATACCCTCGGGCGGCACCGGCCATTGCGCGTGCTTGTTGATCTCCATCGGCTCGTCGTGCAGGATGCAGCGGATCATGTTGTCCTGCCCGAGCGTCAGCGGGCCCTCGCCCGAACTCTGACCGCTGTATCGCAGGGTAATGAGGCTGGTCTCGGTCACCTCGTGTCCGCCTTTCTGCTTAGCTCAGTTCTCTGTTAACTCAGTGCGGCGGAAAGCGCCGTGGGCCAGCGGTCGGGGTGCGGGCCGTGCGCGTTGATCAGCGCGAGCGCGATGCGTTCGATGCCGAACGCGGTGCACGCCGTCTGCCCCACGACGCCGTCGGCGGTGAAGCCGAACGCCTCGCCGAAGTGGTCCTTGTGGTAGTTGGCCGAGGCCACCGCCTGGATCAGGTCACCGTCCACCGGCACGCGCAGCTCGAACTTGAGCTTCTGCATCCGCTGCGCCGCCTGGTACAGCTTCTTGCCGGGGCCGAAGAACGGGTCGTCCGCCTCCTCGATCGCGACCTTGAGCGACATCGACTCCAGCCACTCGGCGACACGCTCGAGCCAGCGGGCTCGCCAGGAGACGCAGTGCTCTTCGTCGCCGGCGGTTACGAGTTCGACCATGCGGAAGGTGCGCAGGCGACCCGTTTCGCTGGTCGCCTCCTGCCGGAAGCAGTTGCCTTCGACGTGGAACCGGGCCGGGGTATCGAGGTCGCGGCCGGTGAGCGTCGCATAGGTCGGATAGCAGGCGGCGGGCAGTAGAACCAGGTCGCTGATCTGCTGGTCGACGTACCATTCGCCGTGCTCTTCGGCCAGCGGCGCCAGCTTGCCCCAGCGCTTCGCGTCGCCGGCGTAGCTGTGCACGGTGCCGAGTAGGTGGGGGAAGGAGGCGACGTATCCGGCCTGCTCGATCGTGCGGCGCGAGATGACCGGCGGGATCGTCAGGCGGGTGAA
Organism: uncultured Actinomycetota bacterium; assembly: GCA_963714445.1. Classification (GTDB taxonomy): domain Bacteria; phylum Actinomycetota; class Actinomycetes; order Streptomycetales; family Catenulisporaceae; genus Actinocrinis. The sequence continues at coordinate 1,419 of CAVQPP010000116.1, read as the reverse complement.
CGCAGCCGGATCGTCGGCGGACAGCCGGGTGATCCCGGTGCGCAGCATCGCCACGATCGTCTCGAACGCCTCCGGGTACAGCAGCACGCCCGGGGCGTCTGTGGTGAGGGGCGTCGCGGCGGCGTCGGTGATCTCGGACACTATCTCCACCCTCGGATAAAGATCGTCAGTGAAATGGGGACCAGATGCGGCAGCGCAGTTGATACGGCGCTGCGCCTTTGAGCGCGACGGCCGCGCGGAAGTTGCGCGGTGCGGGTACGTCGCAGACCCGGTATTCGGCGTCAGGGCTACTTGAGAAGTCGGCGACGAGCGGGGCGTCACCCTGCACGGACAGCCCGAGGCCCTGGACGAGGCGGCCACCGAGTGCCTTCACGCAGGCTTCCTTGCGGCACCAGAGTGTTGCGAAGCGTTCGGCCGCGCCGCCGTGCTCGCGCGCCTCGGCGACGTACTCGGCTTGGTCCGGCGGGAAGAATCGGGCCGCGAGCCGAGTCGCCTCATGATCGGATATCAACCGCTCGACATCTATCCCGGCCTCGCGGAGCGGCAACGACGGTGTCGGCGACGTGCCGACCGCGACGAGAGCGACCTCCGCGCACGTCGAAACGCTGATCCGCGCGCTGATACCGTCCACGTCCGGCTCGGGCTTGCCGTGCTCGCCGCGACGCCAGGCGAACTGGCCCGGATCGACGCCGAGTTGCGCAGCGACGATGCGCCGTGTCGCGCCGTGCGCGGCGACGAAGCGCGCGCGTTGGACGGCGCTGTCGTGGCTGGCGGCTCGGCGCCGTTCCTCGTCGTCGAGGAGTGGGGCGAGCTGAGCCAGGACGGTCGGTGGCTGGTCGGTCGGGACGAGCCAGACGTGCACGAGGTCGGCGACTGACGCATCGCGCGTGTCAGGGGTGCGCGACTCGGGGACCATCGCGGAGCGAGTCGCGGACCTGGTCGTCATGGCCGTCATGGCGCCTCGATCGTGCAGAGACAGAGCGTTCGGAGCTGACGGTCGTAGTCCGCGAGCGTGATCAGGGCTCCTTGCTGTGCCCACTCGGCGTAGCCCTGCGCGAGCTCGGACCACACGCCGGTGCACGGTTGGCCTGCCGGAGCGGCGATGATCCGGTCGATGCCCAGGCCGTCGGCGTCTTCCTTGGACAGACCGCCGCCGAGGATCAGGACTCTGCGGTCCGGATCTGTAGCGGCGGTCAGGTGGGTGAGCTGTGCGGCGAGTTGGTCTCGGACATCACCTGGTGTCGTTCCGGCGTGTTCGCGGACTGCCGTGAGGCCTGGCGTGCCGATGCCGTCGAAGAGGACTGCGACGGCGTAGTGGCCGTCGGGGAGGACCAGCGGGACGTCGGGCACCGCCGGCGGCTCGTAGTGCAGTGCGTCCTGTTCCGTGATGACGACCAGAGCCCGCGCCGTGCCGGTGCG
>CAVQPP010000115.1:0-8464 GCA_963714445.1 uncultured Actinomycetota bacterium | reverse complement strand
TATATATCTACTCAATCGCACTCCAAGATACCAATATCACTGGAAGACCCCATACGATCGGTTCCACACCTTCATCGCCCAAAGAAATGGCATAGCAGCTGCCCAGCACAAAAAGCCTAATCAATCTCACCTTCGTGCATACGGCTGTAAAGCCTTTGCAATGACAACAGACGCACTTAAGAAAGCAAACCGTCTACAGAGATGCAATCCGAAAGCGTGGATTGGCTATCTTATTGGATATGACTCAACGAATGTCTACCGAGTATGGAATCCAGTTACAAACAAGGTAGTTCGAACGAGAGACGTCACGTTCAACGAATACGAGACCTTCAATGGAGACTTAGAAACGCTCAAGGACGATATGCTCAAAATCCGATTGGACGAACTATCGAAGCTTCTACAAGAGTGTACAATCCCAGAAGAGTCAGAAGAAGAGACGCAGGTACAACCAGCGCAAGAAGAGCCAGACGAAATAAGAAGTCTAGCGGAAGATGAGATCCAAGTCTACACTACTCCAATGGAGATTGATGAGACAGAAGTCTATACTACTCTAATGGAGATTGATGAGACGGATCAGAAGGAAATGCCAAGGGAGAGGTGTGCACCCTACCCTACGCCACCAGCATCACCACCGGCAGCAATGCTGGCAGCATCAATCCGTGGTATACAAGACGTAGAAATCCTGAACAAAAAAGGGATCCCGAAAGCAGGGACGTCACAAATACCCAGAACGGAAGGCTGGAAAGCTGCATTCTTGGCCGGAAGCAGGTCGGGAGCGGTTGGAAAGGTGAACAGCAAGGTGATAAGCAAGGCACAACTCGAAAGACTCTTGAGAAAGCCACTGGCTCTCCATAGGAGAGATCTCCCTCCACCGCCCACAAAGCACTCAGACTTGAAAGAGCACCCAATGGGGCACCGATCCGGTGGGTCAGGTTCTGGTGATCGTCGTACTAGCGGCGACGACGTACGCGATCATCGAGGGCCCGGGACGCGGCTGGGGCTCGCCGCTGATCCTGGGACTGTTCGCGGCGGCCGTCATCGCCCTGATCGCGCTGATCCGCTACGAGGGCCGGCGCGAAGATCCGCTGATCGAGCTGCGCTTCTTCAAGTCCATCCCGTTCAGTGGCGCGACGGCGATCGCGGTCTCCGCGTTCGTGGCGCTCGCCGGGTTCCTCTTCCTCAACACGCTGTACCTGCAGGACGTGCGCGGCTTCTCAGCGATGAAGGCCGGTCTGATGACCCTACCGATGGCGGCACTGACGGCGATCTTCGCGCCGCTGTCCGGTCGGATCGTCGCCGAGCGTGGCAGCCGGCTGCCGCTGATGGCGTCAGGAATCTTCATCGGCATCACCGGGGTGCTGCTCCTGGCGACGATGACCAACTCCACCCCGCTGGTGTTCCTCGGCGTCGTCTACGCGCTGTTCGGTTTCGGCTTCGGCGTGGTCAACGCGCCGATCACCAACACTGCGGTATCCGGGATGCCGCGCTCGCAGTCCGGCGTCGCGGCGGCTGTGGCCTCGACGAGCCGTCAGGTCGGCCAGTCGCTCGGCGTCGCACTGATCGGCACGGTCGCCGTCGCGCAGGTGCACGGATCGATGCGCGAGGGATTCGTCACGGCGAGCCGCGCCGGCTGGGCGATCGTGGCCGGCTGCGGTCTGATCATCCTGATACTCGCCGTGTACACCACGACGCCGCGCGCCAAGGCGAGCGCCGAACGTGCTGCGGCCCTATTTCCCGACATTCCGAACAACGCCGTTGCCGCCGCCGGACGCGATCACTCAGCCGCAGCGGCACCCCGCGCGAACATCGCAACGAGCGGCACGGACAACGACGGCGTCGAGCCGGCCGACGCGCCGCCAGTTGACGTCACCACAAGCGTGGCGGCAGACGCATCGCCCGACACGAGAACGCTGTAGGTCTGTCCTGGCCGACCGATCACGGTCACCGGGGAGGCGACGCCGTACTGCGTCTCCCCGGCCCCGCTGGATCGCCGTACTGACGCGACCAGCGTTCCCGGCGCGGCGACCGTCACCGCGACCCTCGACCGCTCCGCGGCCTGGATCATCTTCGATGCGGCAGCGAGCGTGTCGTAGAGGAAGTCGTCCCCGCTGCCGAGCGGCTGACCGAAGACCGCGCCGATTATCGTCTCGGTCTGGCCGCCGAGCGGCCCTGCCGCTGATTGGCCGCCAAACGACACCGTCGCCGCGAACAGCAGGCATCCCCCGGCCGCGCCGGTAGAGCCGGTCTTGATGCCGATCACGCCGTACTGACCGAGCAACCGATTCAAGTTGACGATGGTGCCCTGGACCGGGATATCCGCGACGCGCGTGCCGACTATCGCGCGAAAGCTCGCCGACCGCATCGCCGCCTCGGCGAGTTTGATCTGGTCGGTCGCGGTCGAGACGGTCGACGGGTCGAGGCCGGAGGGGTCGGTGTACTTGGTGTGCGTCATGCCGAGCTTCCGGGCAGCGCGGTTCATGTCCGCCACGAATGCCGAGGCCGAGCCGGCATCCCAGCGCGCCAGAACTCGCGCGACATTGTCGGCCGAAGCCAGCATCAACGCCTCGAGGGCGTCACGCTCGCTGATCTGCTCGCCGGCGACGATTTCCACTACCGACTCGCCGCTTTTCAGCTCACTGCGATAGGTCGCGGCCTCTGACTCGCTGATGGTGATCGTGGGCCCCGAATCGCCCGCGCTGAGCGGGTGATCGGCGAGGATCAGGTACGCGGTCATTGTCTTAGTCACGCTGGCGATCGGGACCGGCGTGCTCACGTCCCCGGACGTCCCGAGCGAGCCCGCGCCTTCGATCTCGATCGCGGACTGCCCGTCGCTCGGCCACGGGATGCTCTTAGGCACTCCGGGGATGGTGAAAGCGCCGTCCACCACCTGTACGAGCCGCGGCGGCGGGGGAGTGGGCAGCTTGACCAACGCGGCGTGGTGCGCGGCGGCGGTGGAGTTGGTGTGGCGTACCGCAGTGACCGTGCCCCAACCGACGACGGTTAGGCACAGCGTGAGCAGGAAGACGATGACCCTGACGCCGAGGCGTCGGTCGGCTGCGTCGTCCCGAGCGCCGGGAACGCGCGGCGCGGCAGGCGCCATGCGAGGTTCGGCGGCTCCGGTTCGGACTCCGGCTCCGTCCGGCGGGTCCCCCGCCTTGTCGCGCTGCTCGGCAGCGCTGGCCTGCTGAGCCTTGTCGGTCTGGTCGACAGTAGTGCGGTCCGTCACGGCTTGTTCCTCCACCGCGTCGACTCCACCCTGTGTCGACTGGCCTACAAACTAGCGCCTTCCCGCCCGGTTCCGCGCCCATCGATCGCGCCGGGCGGAAGCAGTGGTAGCGCGGAGGTCGGGCCGTGTTCGATCAGGCGCCACAAGGCCGCGGTGTCGACATGTTCAACCAGTGCGTCCGCGAGCCGGTCGTACTGCGCACGCCGTGCGGCGGCGAAGTCGGTGCGCGGATCGGGGACGAACGAGCGCCCGGCGCGCTCCGCGACCCAGCGTAGAAAAGCTCTGCGAAACCCGTTCGACTCGAGCGAGCCGTGCCAGAGCGTCCCGACTACGTTGCCTGATACGCAGCCGTCCACCGGATCGCCGGCCGAATCGGCGAACAACGGCTCGCCGCCTTGCAACGTGACTTGGCCGTGGTGGATCTCATAACCCGTAGTCACCTGCTCGCCGAGGCCGACGCCGCTCGGCCGAGCCAGCGTCTTGCGCACGGCGAAATCCGTCACCACCGGCAGCAGGCCGAGCCCCTTGACCACGCCGGTTCGGCTTTCCACCGGATCGTCGATCGTCTCGCCGAGCATCTGATATCCACCGCAGATCCCCAACACGACGCCACCAGCGGCGACCCGCCGTTCGAGCGCGTCGGCGATGCCGCGTTCCCGCAGCCATCGCAGATCGTTGACGGTTGCCTTAGTTCCCGGCAGCACAACAAGATCCGCCTCGGCGATCCCGCGCGGACTGGTAGTGAATGAGACCTCGACTCCTGGCTCCAGCATCAACGCATCGACATCGGTGAAATTCGAAACTCGCGGCAGCTGCACGACCGTCACCGTCAGCGGCTCACGACCGTATGGCGCCGCGAGGCCGGTAGTCGCCGGACGACCCTCCAGCGTCAGCGAGTCTTCCGCGTCGAGCCAAATGTCGCGCAGGTACGGCAGCACGCCGAACACCGGCCGGCCGGTGAAGCCCTCGATCATCCGAAGGCCCGGCTCCAGCAGCGCCGGATCGCCCCGGAATCGGTTGACCACGAATCCTGATATCAGCGCCTGATCGGCGGCCTCAAGCAACGCGACCGTGCCGTGGAACGCCGCGAAGACCCCGCCGCGATCTATGTCACCGACCACCACCGTCGGCAGGTCGCGTGCGCGCGCCAGGCCGAGATTCGCCAGGTCCCCCTTGCGCAGATTGATCTCCGTCGGCGAACCGGCACCTTCGCAGACCACGACGTCGTACCGCGAGCGCAGGTCGTCAAACGCGTCGAGCACCGTACCGAGCAACTGCTTCTTCAAGTCCTGATACGAAAGCGCATCCGCCTCTGCGAGCGCCCGCCCGAGCACCACGACCTGGCTGGATCGATCGCCGCCCGGCTTGAGTAGCACCGGATTCATCGCCGGTTCCGGTTCGGCCCCGGCGGCGGCGGCCTGCATCGCCTGCGCGCGGCCGATTTCCGCGCCCTCGCCGGTGTGCTGGTCGACGCAGACTGCTGAGTTGTTTGACATGTTCTGTGCCTTGAACGGCGCGACCCGCACCCCCTGGCGTGCCAGCCACCGGCAGATCGCGGCGGTCAGCACGCTCTTTCCGGCGTCCGACGTCGTACCCGCGACCAGGAGCCCCCCGCGTCCCGGCGCAGTCACGGCTTGCGTCCCCGCCCCCGGCGACGCCCGGCACCAGACCCCGCTGCGCGCAACGCGAGCGCCCCGGCCGAAAGCAGCACGACAGCGGTCGTAGACACTGCCGCCGACAGCCGATTGGCACGCGCGATGTCGAAGCCGCGCGGAATGCGTCCCATGCCGAGATATGGCCGATGCTCGACCCCTGACGTGTAGACGTTCGTGCCGCCGAGCCGGAGACCGAGCGCGCCAGCCGCCGCAGCTTCACAGCGTCCTGCGTTCGGGCTTGGATGCCGGTGGCCGTCGTGCCGAAACGTGCGCCACGCCTCCTGCCGCGAACCGCCGACCTTCGGCGCGACGGCGACGGTCAGCGCACCGGTCAGCCGGGCAGGCGCCAGATTCAGCACGTCGTCGAGGCGGGCCGAGGCCCAGCCGAAGCGCGAGTAGCGCTCGGTGCGGTGGCCGACCATCGCGTCGAGCGTGTTCGCGGCCCGATACGCCAGCAGCCCCGGAACGCCGGCGACCGCGCCCCAGAAAAGCGGCGCGACGACCGCGTCGGACGTGTTCTCGGCGACCGATTCCACCACCGCGCGCGCGATTTCCCGCTCGTTCAAGCCGCGCGGATCCCGGCCGCACAGCCGGGGAAGCCGCTCGCGGGCGCCCTCGATGTCGCCGGCTTCGAGCAGGTCGCCAATCGCCGCCGCCTCGCGGCGCAGCGACGCCGCACCCACCACGCTCCACGTCGCCGCCGTGATGGTCGTCACCGCTGCGGCCGGACGTCCGTGCGCACCACGCGTCGCGGCGTACCCGAGGGCGCCGGTGCCGCCTACGCACACGGCAGCGAACAACGCGCCGCGTGTGCGCGAGTCCTGATAAACGCTGCGCTCCAGTGCGTTCGCCGCTCGTCCGAACAAGGCCACCGGATGGCCACGGCTGGGATCGCCGAGAAACGCGTCGGCGACGTACCCTGCAGCGAGCCCGATCGCTAACGCGGCGCCTGAAGATCCTCTGAGCACGCTCTGCACCCTATCGTCACTGTGTGCGCGGTAAGGGCGCGAGATTAACCGAGTGCATGATGTGGACGATGAGAATCGACGAGAATCGACGCGATTTCGACTACAACCTCAGCCACCACGGCGACCGGGAGGTCGGCGCCGGGCTGGTTGATCTGGCGGTCAACGTCCGAATACCCCAGCCGCCGCCATGGCTGCTCGACCGGATCGCCGCGTCGCTGACCGGCCTCGCCGCCTACCCCGATGCGGCCGAGGCGACCGAGGCCGTCGCGCGCCGCCACCGCCGTGATCTGCGCCACGTGCTGCTGACCTCGGGTGCGGCCGAAGCCTTCGTCCTCATCGCTCGCGCGATCGTGGCGCGTCATCCGGTCGTCGTCCATCCACAATTCACCGAGCCCGAAGCCGCGTTGCGAGCCGCGGGCCGCGACGTCGAGCGCGTAGTCCTTTCCGCTGCTGACGGCTTCACCCTCGACCCCGCGCTCGTGCCCGACAGCGCGGATCTCGTCCTCGTCGGCAACCCCACCAACCCGACCGCGGCGCTGCACAACGCCGAGACGATCGCCGCACTCGCGCGCCCCGGACGGACGCTGGTCGTGGACGAGGCGTTCATCGATGCCATCCCGGGCGAGTCGCAGACGCTCGCCGCACGGGACGACGTGCCCGGCCTCGTCGTCGTCAGGAGCCTGACGAAGACTTGGGGCTTGGCCGGACTGCGAATCGGCTACGTGCTCGCCGAGCCCGCGATCGTCGACGTGCTGCGTTCGGCGCAGCCGCTGTGGTCGGTGTCGACTCCGGCGCTCGCCGCCGCGCTCGCGTGCAGCGAGCCGCGTGCGCTCGCCGAAGCCGACCGCCTCGCGCACGAGGCCGCGCAGGATCGCCGCTATCTCGAACGCCGCCTCGCCGCGCTGCCCGGCGTCACGCTGCCAGCCGTCCGCGCCGCCGCCGAGCCGCGTGCGCCCTTCGTCCTGCTCCAGGCTCCAGGCGCCGACAAGATCCGTGTGCGCTTACGTGAGAACGGCTTCGCTGTCCGCCGCGCCGACACGTTCCCCGGCCTCGGTCCCGATTGGCTGCGTATCGCCGTGCGCGAGCGCGCCGTCGTCGACGCGCTGATCGCCGCGTGGCCACGCTGAAGGCAAGGCACTGACGCCTGACGCCGCCGCGCCTCACTTACCTCACTTACTCGGGATGTCGAACGCCCCAGCCGGTCCGACCACCGCGGTCAGCACCGACGAGTTAGGCAGCAGGATCGTGCCCTGATCGGTGACCATCCGCACGTACGTGAGGTTCATGTCGGCGATCAGCCCGGTCAAAACCCCGCCTAGCGCGCCCGAGCGGATCGAGACCTCGTCGCCGATCGCGAACGGCCTGGCGAGCAGGAGCATCAGCCCGGCGAACACGTTGCCGAGCGAGTTCTGCGCGGCGATACCGAGGATCACACCGGTTACCGCGCCGCCGAGTAGTAGCCGCTCGATCGGCACGTTAAGCGCGCCGAGCGTGCCGAAGATGACGACCAGGTAACCCACCAACAGGCATACCCAACGCAGCCCGTTGCGACGGTTGTCGCCGAGCGTCGGCGGCACCGTCTTGAGTATCTCGTTGGTGGCCATCCGGACCGCTATCACGCCGAAGACCAGGAAGAGCACGGCGCCGACGATCGCGGCGATCTGGCCGAGCCCGGAGTGCTTCGCGAAGAAGTCGATGCGCGCGTTGCCGTTGCCGAGCACGCCGCCGGAGATATACGTCAAGCCGAGCCCTGCGATGGCCAGCACGGACGCGACCAGGGCCCGCCGGAAGTCCGCGCTGATCGCGTTGGTCAGGGCCATCAGCGGCGAGTGCTCGTCCGGCTCGATCTGGTGCACGCGGGGACGGCCCTGATCCGTCGCCTGCTTAACGCCGGCCTGCGCCGCGACGGCCCGCTGCGTACTCGCCACCGTCGCTGCACCACCGACGACGCCTGGACTCGTCTCGGGAACGTCGCGCTCGCCGTGCTCGATGTGCGGAGCGTCCCCGTCGCGCCGAATCTCTTCGCTCTCTTCGCCGTGTCCGCCTGATTCGGCCTCCCGGCGCTGCTGAGCAGCGGACCCAGCTTCCGCTACCAGACCGGCCTCGGTCTCCTTGACTTGATCCGGTCCCGGGCCCGGTCCTGTTTCCGACTCCGACTCCGACGCACGTAGCCCCGGGTCCGGCTGCTCGCCGGTTGCGTGCCCGCTCACTGCCGCTCCCTTCAGCCGCACGGCTGCTGGCGGTTGATCACTTTACGTGCTGTCATCCCGTGGATGCCAAAACGGTCGATGGCACGGTCCATGACTCGGTCCGGCAACGGCCTAGTCCCGCGTGCGGTGTGAGAATGGATATACGCCGCCGAGCGGGAACGAGGGAACCGGGATGAGTGAACCACTGAGCGGGCGCATTGTGGAACCAGGTGAGCAGCCTGTTCCCGGCGATTCGCGTCCCGGCCAGGGATCAGGTGGGCTCGCCGGTCTGCTTTCGTCCAAATGGGCGAAAGCATGGATGGTCCCGGTCGTCTTCGGCGCGCATCTCGTCGTGCTCGGCGTGCTGGTGCTCGTCTGGCCGGGCCACACCGTCGGTGCGTTAACGGCGCTATTCGGCCTCTACCT
>CAVQPP010000114.1:0-8938 GCA_963714445.1 uncultured Actinomycetota bacterium | reverse complement strand
CGAGCGCGTTGTACGAGAAGTCGAACGCGGTCCGCGAAGGGCGGCTCAACTGGTCCACGCCGTCGCGCTCGACGCGCGTGTACGCGAGCCTCTGCGCCAGATCCGCGAGCCGCCAGCCCGGCCGGGAGCGTAGATGACCAGCGGCGACCACCAGCTCCAGCGGCAGGTTCCCGCACAGCCGGGTGATCTCGCGCAGCTGTCCGGGTTCGTCCGTGATCCGCTCCGCGCCGGCGACCCGGGTGAACAGCGCCTCGGAGTCGGCGTAGGCCATCACGTCCAGCGGGTGCGAATGCGCCTCGCCGAGCTCCGGCAGCCGTGAGCGCGAGGTGATCAGCACGATGCTGCCGGGAGCGGCAGGTAGCAGCGGGCTGACTTGGGCCGCGTCGCGGGCGTCGTCGAGCACCAGCAGAACCGGCAGCTCCGCGGTGTGCTGACGCCAGAGGGTCATGCACGAGTCGAGCGAGTCAACCTGCTGTAACTGCGCGACGTCCGCCCCGATCAGTCCGAGCAGCGCCAGCAGTGCCTCGCCGGCCTCCATCGGCGGCTGATGCGGATTGTGGCCACGCAGATTGATCTGAATCGCGCCACCGGGACATTTCGCACGCAGCAGATGCGCCGCGTGGACGCAGAGCGTTGTCTTGCCCACTCCGGCCATTCCGTCGATCACGCATATCGATGTCAGGCCTCGCGGCACGTCCTCCTCAATCGTGTCGAGCAGCGCACTGAGATCCAGCTCACGACCGGTGAAATGCGGCGGATCACGTTCCAGCGCGTTCGCGATCGAGCGCTGCGACGTTGACGGCCGCGCCGCCGACGATGACGACGAATCCGGCCGTGAGCCGCCGCGCGCAGACGCCTCCGGCGCCAACGACGGATCGCCCTGCAGGATCCGCTGATGCAACTCCCGCAGCTCCCGGCGCGGCTCAAGCCCGAGCTCGTCATGGAGTTGCTTCCGGGTCCGCCGATACGCGGCCAACGCCTCGGCAGGCCGGCCGGCGTTGTGCAGCGCGGTCATCAGCATGCCGACGGCCATCTGGTCCACCGCCCCATTCGCGGTCAACTCGGTCAGCTCGCCGATCACCTGATCGTGTCGACCAAGCCGCAGCTCAATTCCGATCCGCCCGAGCACTGCCGCGCGCAGCCGTTCGAGCAGACTGGCGCGCGCCGCGTGCGCCCAATCACCCGAAATCCCCGATAACGGCTCACCCCGAAACAGCCCCGCGGCTTCCCGCAGCAGATCCACCGCCTGGTGTGGCTCGGCGTCGGCAGCCGCGTCGGCGCGCTGCACGAGCAGTTCGAACCGCGAAACGTCAATCGACGCCGTCGGCACGTCAAGCCGGTAACCCTGCGCCGATGAGGTAAGGATCATTGGACTGACGAGTCCGGCATTTCTCAGACGCCTGCGCAATCTTGAAATAAGCGCGTGCAAGGTCTCCCGGGCGCGGTTGGTCCACTCGTCGCCCCAAATCCGCTCGCCGAGCGTCGCCGTGGAAACGGTCCGACCCGCCGACATGGCCAATATCGCCAAGGCCGATTGTTCCTTCGGGCCCCCGAGCTCCCACTGGCGTTCGCCGATCCACAGCTCGACCGGCCCGAGTACGCGAAACTCCACCAGCGACCCCTTCGCCTGGCGGCAGGCACTCCCGATGTCAGAATACTCATTACTCATTGTGAGGCGCGCAGGCCCCTGAGCCAGGGCGGACGGAATCCCCGGCACTCCAGAAAACACAACCCCGCGCGCCCTTTTGACTCCACCGCCGGATTGCAAGCGAACCGTCAACCCAATTGCAGGCCCCGTATCAAGCGGCCGTGGAATACCCCTGACTGTCAGCAAGCCGCGCTCGCGTGTGCGGAGCGATATTGCGCGACCGGCGGCAGGGGCGTCGGCCAACAGGGGCCGAATTCTTTGGGGGATAGACGTGAGCATCATTTCCATAGCTGAATGGCGCAAGGTGCCTATCGGCCCTGACGCGCCGCGATGGAGCACGCGTGCGCCGAGCGCGACCGTGCTCGTGGTCGTGGACACGGTGACGAGCGGCCAGCGATTGCTGGAGGTGGCTCACCTCTTCGAGGCCGACTTCCGGGTCCAAGTGGTCTTCACCAGCCCGAGCGGCAGTGTGTTCGCCAACGGAGTGCGCGAGTTCCTGTCCAACATCGGCGCGCTCGTCGTGCCCTGGCGTCAGGCCATCGAACACGGATTCACCCTGGCCATCGCGGCGGGGCATGCCGGTATCCATGAACTGCATTGCCCGGTGGTGCTGCTCCCGCACGGCGCGGGATTCAACAAGCTGGTTTCCGCCGGTCAGCACGGACGCGGCCGCGCCTTGGACCGCGAGGTCTACGGCCTCGGCGCACAGCGCCTGATGCGTGACGGAGTGCTGATACCCGCAGCCCTAGTCCTGGCCCACGAAGACGAGCGCGTCAGGCTAGCTGAGGGTTGCCCGCAAGCGCTCCCGTCGGCGGTCGTCGTAGGTGACCCAAGCTACGACCGCATCACCGCCAGCCTTCCGCTCCGCTACGCCTACCGCGACGCGCTAGGCATCCCGCCCGGCCGCAAGCTCGTCACCGTCGCGACGACCTGGGGCTCGTCGTCCCTACTCGGCCGCGCCCCGGAACTCCCCGGCCGCCTGGTCGCCGAGCTGCCGCGCGACGAGTACCAGGTCATCGCCCTCGCGCACCCGAACGCGTGGTTCGGCCACGGCCGCTGGCAGATCACCGCCTGGCTGACCGACGCACTGCGCGCCGGCCTAGGCCTAGTGCCACCGGAGGCCGACTGGCGCTCGGTCCTAGTCGCATCCGACCTGGTCATCGGCGACCACGGCTCGGTCAGCCTCTACGCGACCGCAGCCCGCGTCCCGGTCATGTTCGCAACGCCGCTCTCCGCCGACGTGGACCCGGCGTCCCCGATGGGCGAACTAGCCACCGTCGCCCCACGCCTCTCCGCGCGCCGATCACTGCCCACCCAACTAGCGCGCGTGACCCCCGACTACCGCCGCGACGACTACGCCCGAGTCGCCGCCCGCATCACGTCGAAGCCGGGCCGATTCGCGCCGACCATGCGGAAGCTCCTCTACCGCTATCTGCACCTCGACCAGCCAGCGAGTGCCCCGGACGTCGATCCCGCGCCGCTCCCCACCCTCATCCGCCACAACCACGCCCACGGTCACGGCCATCACTGAGCCGCGCTGAGCAAATCAGGAGCCACCATCATGAGCAGCCGGATCGCAGTCGTAGGCGTCTCAAGCCTCTACTTGACCATGCCGGTCGACCGGTTCCCCATTCCCTACGAGCCGAAGCGAAAGCCGCCGTGGATGCACGTCGGCGTAGGCGGCGTCGGCGCGCACGTCGCCAAGATCCTCAACGCCCTAGGCGACGACGTCAGCCTGTGCACCGTGGTCGGCGAGGACGCCGCTGGCGCCGCCATCCGCCGCGAACTGCGCCGACACGGCCTGGACGGCCCGGGAGTCGTCACCGGCCCCGGATCGTCCCTCGGCGTCGTGCTAGTCGACCCGACCGGCCGCCGGGCCGGGCGTCCGTACCTAGACGCCGTCGACGCCCTTGCCTACCCCGCCGACGCCTTCACCAAGACCATTGCCGGCGCCGACCTAGCCGTCATCACCAACACCGTTTTCGCGCGCACGCTGCTACCCCACGCGCTCGACCTCAACGTCCCCGTCGCAGTAGACGTACACCTCATCGGAGATCTCGAAGACCCGCACGATCGACCGTGGCTCGAAGCCGCCGACGTCCTCTTCTCCAGCCACGAATCGCTCCCGGACCCGCCCGACCGATGGATCGCCCGAGTCTTCGCACGCTACCCCGGCTGCCAAATCGTCGCAGTGGGCTGCGGCGCCGACGGTTGCGTCCTAGGCACGCGCGACGGCTGGCTCCTGCACGCCGAGGCGGTCGCCCCGCGCGGCGTAGTGAACACGACCGGCGCGGGGGACTCCCTATTCGCATCGTTCCTGCACGGTTGGCTCGCGGAGGGCAACGCGGCGGACGCCCTCGCGCAAGCCGTCGTCTACGCGGGCTGGAAGATCGGCGACCCATCGCCAGTCGACGCCCAACTAGACGCCACCGACCTAGCCGCCCTCCGCAACCGTCACCCCGTACACATCACAGCCTCCCGCTGGGATCAGGTCGGCCGCTGACGACCCTCCCCGCCAACGGTGACAGCCCGCCAATCCGCTCCCGCAGCCAGCCGCTACTAGGCGTCCCCAATCGATCCAACAGCTCGCTCGCCTGCTCGTAGTAGAGCTCTGCCTCAGTCGGCACTCCACTCCGTTCGGCGAGTTCACCGCGATACCCCAGCGCCTCGGCCTGTCCGCTCACCGAACTCAGAGCACGCATGCTCTCTAACGCAGAGTCAAGCTCGTCCTCTGCAGCAGCCATGTCACCGAGGTGCCCACGCGCCCGACCTTTCAGCATGCGCAACCGCGCGCCGCTGGACAGGTCGGGCGACTGGCGCAAATGCTCCTCCGCCAGCCGCAACTGCTCCAACGCATCGCCCGGCCGTCCCACCTGAATGAGCGCGTTCCCCAGATCAACGCGCACCAGCGCACACTGCCGGACGTCGCCAAGCGCCTCGTGCATCGCCAAGGCCTGATTCAGCCGACGAATCGCAGTCTCCAGATCCCCACGCCGTATCGCGACAACGCCGAGACTGTTGATCACGGTCGCCTGCCGATGCCGGTCCCCAAGCCGTTCATACAACGCCGCCGCCGCGCCGAAGTGGCCAACCGCTTCCTCATATCGGCCGAGATCGTTGGCCAACATGCCAAGCCGCCGCAACATGCGTGCCTCGGCGCCAGGATCACCCACCTGCCGCGCACAGCGCAGCCCGAGCAGGTCGAACTCCTGCCATATCCGGTAGTACTTGCGGTGCGCGAACAGCGACCACATCTGCAGCGCTATCCCCAGCGCCGTACGCGGCCGTCCGTGCTCAGCCGCATGCCGCGCCACGCCGAGCAACTGCGGCGCCTCGCCATCGAGCCAATCCAACGCGGCACGCTGCGTCTCAAACGCCATCGGCGGCCCGCTAAGCCCCGCTTCACTGCGCCCTGCAGCACTCGCCCCCGCCGCCGCGCCCTGCGCCGCTGCCCCTCCCGGCTCCGACTCCGACCCCCGGTCACGCCGATACGGCCGCACCGCAGTAGCAGCAGCAATCGCAGTAGCCAGATACCACCGCTCGACCCTGACAACCGCCTCCTCCCCATCCGCCACGCCGTCACCACCGCGCGTCAGATCCCGCGAGTGCAACCGCACCAACTCATGGAACTGATACGAGTCCTCCCCAACCTGCTGAAGCAGACTCGCCTCCACCAGCACCCGAAGCAGGCCACTCACATCTTCCTCAGCCAGCCCGACACCCGCCGCGGCCGGCGCGACGCTGAACCGCGCAAGCGGCAGCGCGCCAAGCACGCGGTACAGGAACGCCGCGTCCGCGGGCAGCCCCCGATAGCAGGCATCGATGATGTCGCGCACTCCGCCACTCTCACTATCCTCGGTGAGCCGGTCGAGCCGGCGTCGCTCGTCGCGCAGTTCGGCCGCGAGCCGGCCGAGCCGCTGGTATGGGTTGAAGGCCAGCCGGTTGCCGACCATGCACAGCGCGAGCGGCAGCCCTCCGCAGAGCGAGACAACCTCCCGCGCGGCCTCCGCCTCGTCCGTGACCCGCTCCGCCCCGGCCAGCGCCGAGAGCAGCGACACCGCCGCCGATTCGCCAAGCGGCGCGATCGTGAGCCACCGCGCCCCATCCATCCCGAGCCCGCCAAGCCGCCAAGTGCTGGTGACCAACGTGACGCACGACCCGCCGCCCGGAATCAGCGGCCGCACCTGCGCCGCAGACGTCGCGCCGTGCAACATCACCGCCATCCGCCGCCCAGCCGTAGCCGACCGAAAAAGCGCCGCGCTCCCAGCAAGGTCGGTAGGCACGCTCTCCGCCGGAACCCCCAACGCAGCCAAAAACCCGCGCAACACAGTCAGCGGCTGCACCGGCGATCTCAAGTCGAAAGACCGCAGATCCACATACAACTCCCCATCCGGAAACCGCGCAGCCGACTCCTGCCACAGCCACGTCAACGCCACCGCCGCCTTGCCCACGCCGGCAGGCCCGGACAACACCACCAGCCCATTGCTCGAAGCCGCCAACTGACCGAGCGACTCGAGTTCGCGCTCCCGCGCCACAAGCACCGGCGATCCCGCAGGCAGTTGCCGCGGCGTAGGCAGCGCCGGACTCCCGGAGCCGCCGCCAGCGTCGCGCGAGGCGTGCAGATGAATGTCGCCATGAACTACCGCAGCCTGGACAACTGGCCCTGCGACGCTCCCACTGATCTCGTTCGCTGTTGAGATTTCGCGCGGATCCCCGTAACCAGCCAACCGGCCCCCAAACGCCCCACCCGGCGGGCCAGCATCGATGTGTGCTGTGACGGTTCGTCACGGTATGGCGGCCCGTTCTTCGAAAGTAGCGCTCGACAGCGCTATGCCAAGCGGATGGAAAGGCGACGAGCGTTCGTCTGCTCTACTCAGGCCATTGATTGTCGACGCCTGCAATGCCTAACCGTAGGGGATCAGTCGCCTTCCGTGACAGGGAAGTGCCCTGAGATTCACTAAGACGTGCGTCTAGCTAAATGCGTTTAGGGGGCTGTTCCCCAGTCCTTGTCGATCGCGGGAGCTCCCTAGAGAGCTTGTGCATAGGGCGATCATGGGTGTTGACTGCCGCGCGAGTTACTGGTGTGACCCCGATCACTTCCAAGATTGAGGAAGAAGGCTGTGCAAAAACCCTCCCCAGGCCGTCGGCGGCATCTCAAGGTCGTTCTCGGCGGTGCGGTCTTCATCGTCGCTCTCGTCGCCGTGGCACCGCAGCCGGTGATACTGATGTCTGGTTCAGGCGTCGGGCAGTCGATATTGATGTCTGGATCGTGAGGAGCCTCGCGGTCCGCAGGATGACTTGAGGTGGAGTGCAGCGGTCAGGCTGCACTCCACCTTCGTCGTTGATGGGGCTTGGTGTTTGCCGCGAGTCTGCTGAACCCTCTGCGGGGTGGAGGCGTGTGATCGGTAGGGCAATGGACGGATTTCGGCCCAGTTGGCGGGTATGCAGCTGTTAACAGCGGCGAACCGGAGGTCGGGCATGCGCGAACTGGAAACGCTACGTTCGCGGGTTGATGACGTCCTGCGTAGGTTTCTCAGCTCGCGGCTTGAGGAAGTAGGGCGCGGGAGCGAGCCGGAATCGGAGCTCATCGGGGGGATCGCGGACCTCGTTTTGCGAGGTGGGAAGCGGTTGCGGGCGACGCTGTGCGTCTTGGGGTGGGCTGGAGCCGGCACCGGGGGAGTGATCGACGAGGCGATCGTTGGGGGTGGCGCTTCGCTGGAGCTTCTTCATGCTTGTGCGTTGATACACGACGACGTTATGGACCGCTCTGCGATGCGACGGGGCGGGGCGACGTTGCATCGGGTGTTCGCGGCGCGGCATGCCGGTGCGTCGTGGCGGGGGGATTCTGAGCAGTTCGGGGTCGGGGCTGCGATTGCCGCGGGCGACCTGAGCCTGGTCTGGGCTGACCGGATGCTGCGAGAGAGCGGGTTGCCGGCAGCGGCTGTGGAGCGCGCGCGGCCGGTTTATGACGCTATGCGGGCTGAGACGATTCGGGGGCAGTATCTGGATCTGGTCGCTCAGGCGCGCGGGGGGTTCGACGTCGATGTCGCGTTGGAGGTGGCGCGTGCGAAGACCGCGGCGTGTACGACGACCGGGCCGTTGTGTTTTGGGGGCGCGTTGGCAGGGGCCGATGAGCGATTGATGACGGCGTACGAAGCGTATGGGGTCGCGTTGGGGCTGGCGTTTCAGCTTCGCGATGACCAGCTTGGGGCGTTCGCGGATCCGGAGGCGATTGGGAAGCCGTCGGGTGATGATCTGCGTGACGGGAAGTGCACGGTGCTGCTGGCCGAGGCGTATCAGAGGTTGGATTTGGAGGGTCGGCGGCGGCTTGAGCGGCTGGTGGGGGAGGGGACTAACGGGGCCGTGCGGGAGTTGCGGGTGCTGTTGGAGGATGTCGGGGCTCGGGAAGCGGTGGAGGAACGCATCACGGTGTTGGGGAAGCAGGCTGTTGAGGCGTTGAGTGCGGTTTCGGTGGATGGGATGGGGAGCGGGGATGCGCGGTGGGTTTGGGAGTCGTTGGTGGGGTTGGTGGCGGTGGTCACGAACGGGTGAGGGTGGAGCGGGGAATGGGGGCCGAAGACTGGGATTAGAAGGCTGGGACTACCAGTGGGGGATGCGGGCTAGGAGCACGGCCGTAGCCAGGGCTGGGGTGGTGTAGGAGAGTAGGCGGAGGGCACCGTCTAGAGGGTCCAGGAGCGCGGCTTGGTCTAGCGGCATGGACGAACCGTCGGCTAGTTCGACTACGCCGGTGACGGTCACGGTGCGACGTCGCAGCATGCGTGCGGGGGTGCTCAGGCGGCGCTGTGCTGCGGATAGGGCGGTGGCGGCGACGACGAGCACGACGGCGGCCAGCGAGTTCGGGCTGTTGAGTGGCGGGGCTTGGGCTACGTAGCCGACGGCGGCTGGGAATGCGCCCCAGGCGAGGGCGAATCCTAGGTCTGTGTGGAGGGCGCCGTTGAAGAGCTCGAGGTTATATCCGAGTACCAGGACGATTCCGACTAGCACGAAGGGGATCAGGATCGGGCCGGTGTGCGGCAGCGTCGCGATTCCTAGTGCGGCGGCGCCTGCTAGGGAGACCATCGCGGCGATCCAGAGTGCGCGGTCGCTGATTGACGTGCGCAGTGGACGGCCGTTCCACTCGTCGAGTGCGTGTGCTGCGACGCCGACGGCTAGTGCGAACGCGAGGATCGTCGCACCTAGGATCCACCAGTCGATGTGGGGTGCCAGTGCTGCTCCGACGGCTACGTAGCTGAGGTGCCAGAGCGTGTAGGGGGGATGGAGGACGGTCCA
>CAVQPP010000113.1:0-3249 GCA_963714445.1 uncultured Actinomycetota bacterium | reverse complement strand
CCGAGGTGTGGGAGGACTACGTGACGGCGTACGAGGGCGGCCGGTTCGCGCAGTCCGCACAGTATGTGCGTGCGTACCCGGCGCAGTTGCCTGTTCTTGCGGGTCTGCTCGCGTCGATTGAGACGCCGGTTCTGATCATGAACAGTGAGCACGACCCGCTCGTGCCGCCGTCCAACGGCATCTACCTGCACGAACGGCTGCCGAACAGCCGGCTGGCCAGCTTCGACTCCGGGCACTTCCCATGGGAGCAGGATTCCGCGATCTTTGCCGCGGTCATCGCCGACTGGATCGTCGACGGGTACAGGAAGATGGGGTAGCAGGAGCGGTAAGTCACGAGAAGGCGGGAAGGATTGGCGCTCATGCACGCGGTGCTCCATATGCTGCGGATCGCCGGGTCGATGACCTGGGAGATCGTGTGGGCGCTGATCCTGGGTTTCTTCCTGTCCGCGGTGGTGCAGGCGTTGGTGCCGAAGGAGTCGATCGGTCGGCTGCTGCCGGATGACTCGCCGCGCACGCTTACGGTCGCGGCGGGGCTCGGCGCGGCGTCTTCGTCGTGTTCGTACGCGTCGGTGGCACTTGCGCGGTCGCTGTTTCGCAAGGGTGCGAACTTCACGGCGGCGATGGCGTTCGAGATCGCTTCGACGAACCTCGTCATCGAGCTCGGCGTGATTTTGGCTCTGCTGATGGGGTGGCAGTTCACGGCCGCTGAGTTCCTGGGCGGGCCGGTGATGATCGTGCTGATCGCGCTGCTCTTCCGGCGGTTCGTGCGTGGCGAGGTCGTCAAGGCCGCACGTGCGCAGGCTGATCGGGGACTGGCCGGGTCGATGGAGGGGCACGCGGCGATGGACATGTCCGTGCCCGCCGATGGTCCGCTGTTGCGGCGGCTAACCTCGCGGCGCGGCTACACGGCGGTCTCGCACATCTTCGTGATGGAGTGGGCGGCCATCCTGCGCGACATCGTGATCGGACTGCTGATCGCGGGGGCGGTTGCCGCGTGGGTGCCGGATTCGTTCTGGCGGCACTTCTTCCTCACCGGGCACCCGCTCGCCTCGGCGGTTTGGGGGCCGTTGATCGGGCCGTTTATCGCGGTGATCTCGTTCGTCTGCTCGATCGGGAACGTGCCGCTGGCCGCGGTGTTGTGGAACGGTGGGATTAGCTTTGGTGGTGTGGCGTCGTTCATCTTCGCTGATCTGATCATCGTTCCGATTTTGCTGATCTATCGGCGTTACTACGGCAACGCGATGGCGCTGCGGATCTTCGGGTTCTTTTATGTGGCGATGGCCGGGGCCGGGTACGTCGTCGAGCTGATCTTCAAGCCGCTGGGGCTGGTGCCGGCGACGCGGTCGGCGAAGGTGGTGGACGCGGGCATCAGCTGGGACTACACGACCTGGCTCAATATTGTGTTTCTGCTGCTCGCGGCGGCGTTGGTGATCAGGTTCTTGAGTAGCGGCGGGCGGGCGATGCTCAAGATGATGGGTGGAGGGCCGGACGAGGGTATGGCTGGGCATGACATGTCCGGGCACGGGATGTCGGGACATGAGATGCCTGGGCACGACATGCCTGGGCACGACACTGCCTGCGTCAACTCAGTGAGCCCCAGCGATAGACCTGCTCGGGGCGTCCGGCTCCGCCGTAACGCGGGGCGCGCAGCGCTAGGCGTTGCGTGGCCAGGTAATCCAGGTAGCGGCGAGCGGTCTGGACGGAGATGCCGACTTGGCCGGCTGCCTGCGCGGCGGTGAGATCGTCGTGTGAGCGGAGGAGTGCGACGACTGATGCAAGCGTCGCCTCGGTCAAGCCCTTGGGGAGTGCGGGTTCGGGGGCGTCGTGTAGCGCCTTGAACGCTCGGTCCACGTCGTCTTGGGCGAGCAGTTCGGGAGCCTGTGCCGCGCGACGGCGAAACTCCGCGTAGGCGCGCAGCTTCTCCTGGAACGTCGCGAAGGAGAAGGGTTTCAGCAGGTACTGCACGACGCCGAGCGACACTGCGGCGCGCACCGTCGCGAGATCGCGTGCCGAGGTCACGGCGATTACGTCGACTTGATTGCCGTGCGCGCGCAGCGAGCGGCAGAGTTCGATGCCTGTCACGTCGGGTAGGTTCACGTCGAGGAGGAGCAGGTCGACCTGGCGTGTGGCGACTAGGCGTAGAGCTTCGGCGCCTAGGTGCGCGATGCCGGCGACGGTGAATCCGGGGACTCGTGCGGCGAACTCGGCGTGGGCGTCCGCTAGGACTGGATCATCCTCGACGATCAGCGTGTTGATTGCGGCTAGATCGGGCGTATCGACCATTGTGCCGGTCACCTGTCCGTTCGCGCGGCGTTGGCTGCGGCGGGGGCGGGGGCGGGGAGTGAGTCGGTCGCGGACGGGGTCAAGGGCAGGCGGACTACGACCGCCGCGCCGCCTAGATCGTCGTCGCAGGACACGTCGATGGTGCCGCCGTTGCGGTTGACGGCTTGGCGGACCAGCGCGAGGCCGATTCCGTGGCCTGCCTCGTTTTTGCTGGTCCAGCCTCGGGTGAACAGGTCGCTGATTCGGTCCGGGTCGATGCCCGCGCCGCTGTCCGCGACTCGAACTAGGAGCTGCGCGGGCTCGGCGCGTACGGTCACTGCGACTCGGCGCGGCGGCGAGCCACGAAGCGCGGCCTCGATCGCGTTGTCGATCAGGTTGCCCGCGATGGTGACCAGGTCGCGGGTCTCGAACGGGAGCCTCGGCGCGGCGGTGTCCTCGCCTACGGTCAGCTCGACGCCGCGTTCCGCCGCCTGGGAGATCTTGCCCAGCAGCAGCGCGGCGACGGCGGCGTCGCCGACCGCACCGAGTAGGCGGTCTACCAACTGCTGCGAGGCGGCCAGTTCGGCGGTGGCGAAGTGGACGGCCTCCTGAGTCCGGCCTAGCTCGATCAGCGTGACGACGGTGTGCAGACGGTTCGCCGCCTCGTGCGCTGTGGCCGAGAGGGCGTCGGCGAAACCACGTGCCGAGTCCAATTCGCCGGCCAGCGCGCGCAGCTCGGTGTGGTCGCGCAGCGTGGTGACCGTGCCGAGGATGCGGCCGTCGCGGCGGGCCGGGGACTGGTTGACTGCGACGACCCGGTTGCCGGCCAGGTGGGTCTCGTCGTGGGCTTCGAGGCCTGATTCGAGCAGGCTGGCGAGCGCCGGGTCCAGGCCCAGGCGTGATATCGGCGAGCCGGTCGGGTCGTGGTCGAGGCCCAAGAGCCGCTGCGCCTCGTCGTTCGCGAGCAGGACTCTGCGTTGGCGGTCT
>CAVQPP010000112.1:0-14889 GCA_963714445.1 uncultured Actinomycetota bacterium | reverse complement strand
TTCGGCGGGGAACGTCTGGACGTAGCGTTCGACGTCGAATGGCACGCCGTCGTGCAGAGCGCGGTCCGCCTCGCGACGGAACGCCTCGAGGTCAGCGCCCTGACGCAGGCCCAGGAACACGCGGCGATCCGGACCGCCGACCATCATGTAGTAGGTCTCGTGCTGGGTGTACGGCCAGCCGAAGACCCGGCGCATGTAGTCGGACTGCGGATGGCAGTGCACGGACAAGTTCCCGCCGCCGACAGTGTCCAGATAGTCGAATCGGATCGGGAACGAAGTGCCGAACGTCGCGTGCACGGCGCCGCCGAGGACCTGGACGGGATGCACGGCGACCAGCACCTGCAACGGGATCTCGACACGCGGGCCGTCCGGGCCGCCGACCAGGATGCCGCTCTCGGGCGCGATGAGTTCGTAGCCGAGCGCGGTGTTCGGCACCGTGGCGTTGAAGCCGAGCCGTTCCTGGGCCCAGTGCCCGCCCCAGGACGTCGTGTTGAAGGTGGGCCGCGTCCGGAAGGGCTGAGCGGCCAGCTCGGCGAGGGCCGCGCGCAGCGCCGGGCCGTCGAGCCAGCCGGGCGAACGCGGATCCTGCGTGTCCAGCCAGAGGTCGATCTCTGAGATCAGGGCATCGCGATGCCGGTCGAGCACCGGCCAGTCGAGGTAGAACAGGCGGCGCGTCGTCCCCGGTCCGGTGCCGGCGCTGGCCCAGGTTGCGGCCGGTTCCGGCGATGATCGCGGCTTCCGCGTATCGCTTGGGCAGGTCGGCGTACCAGAGCCTGTCGTGCGCGACCAGCGCCGCTCCAGGTCCGAAGACGACGGTCACGCCATCGGCGGCCGGCTCGTCGCCGGACCCGGACTCGGCGTGCGCCTTGGGTAGGGCGGCGAAGAAGTCGGCCAGGTTCGCCTGCGAGAGCGGCGCGAAGTCCGGATCGTCTTCCAGCACCGCCGACGCGGTCAGCGCGACGATGTCCGGCCAGGCGGCGAAGTGCTCGCGCATGTCGAGCGGCCGCGCCGTCAGTTCGCGCGCCGCCAGCGCGCCGCGGATCCCGGACGCGACCGCGTCCCAATCCACGGCCGCCGGTCCGTCCACGGCGAGGACGAGCCCCGGCGCGAGGCTGGCGACCGCCGAGCGGTAGCCGAGGCCGACCGCGGTCGTGACGGCATGACACGGCTCGGCTTCGTAGCCCCGAATCGATGACACGATCACAGCGCGCCCGCCGACGGCGCCCGCCCGCCGCTTGTCACCGGCCAGGCGAGCACCGGGCTGCGCAGCTTCGCGGCGTGCTCGGCGATCGCCGCCGGGTCGTGCTCGGCGAGCGTGAGCAGGCCGTAGCGCAGGCGGATCGGCCCCTGCTGGATCTGCGGAAAGTTCGAGTCCCAGTAGTTGTTCGCGACCCAGCTCAGCAGCAGCGGATCGGCGGCGCGGTCGACGGCGTCCGGCGGCGGCCCGAAGTTGAACCCGCCGAACTGGACCAGCGGCGCGTCCGGCGTGAGCAGCGCGACCGCCCCGTGCTCGTCCCGCATCGCAGCTGCCGACTCGACGGTCACCCAACCGCGCGACGCATCCGGCAGTTGGTCGTCGTCGAGGGCTACGCGCTGGCCGGCCGTGTCGAATTCGGCTCGCCAGCCCGCATCCATCGCCAGCGGCAGCGCGAAGTACACGCCTTGCGGGTCCGAGCCCCCGGCGAGATCGAGCTCGATGTCGATGCGGATGACGGGATCGATCGCGTCGAACCGGATGCGTTGAACCAGGCTTCTGGTGCCCGGGGCGGCGAATCGGCGTTCGAGGATGATGTGGCCGGGCCGCTCCTCGACGGCGAGGCTCAGCACTCGATCGGCTGGTTCACGGATCGGCGTCCACGGCTCCCAGCAGGACTCGTCCAACATCTCCCGGTCGAGATCGCGCCGGTAGAAGGCGCGTCGGCTGCCGTCGACGAGCGGATCGGGGCGCTCGCGGATGAAGGAGAGTAGGTCCATTCCGGGCCGCGTCCGCAGGATCTCGTGGTCGGTGGCACGGTCGATCAGCGAGCTGATCCGTCCGGAGTCCGGGTCGTACGTGAGCACGTGGAACGGCGACTCGATCCGGCCCTCGGCGGCGACCCGATTGATCGCGGAGGCGAAGTTCAGTTCGCGTGCCGAGCTGCGGTGCCGGGTGACCTCGTGCGTCGGCTGGCCGGGGAAGTTCGGCGCGGGAAGATCGTCGAGGTCGATGATGCGCCAGGACTCGGGGGCGAGGTCGATCGGGCCGAACCGGCGGCGTGGCTCGCCGGGAACGGGTACTCGCCATGGACGGTTCTCGTATGCCATCCGGCTGGCACGGTACGTGCGTTCGTTCGCGGCTGTTGGTTCAGCGAACCAGGACTCTGGCAGGTCGACGGCGATCGTGCGTCGAAAGGGAGAGGGGTTGCAGACCAGGACGCTGGCATTCCCTTTGTCAGCGACCGGGTTTCCGGCCAGGCGTTCGAGCGCGTCCATCACGGCGAACGCGGCTAGTTCGTGGCCTGCGTGGGCGCCGGCCTGCTTGATCGTTTCAATGGTCTGAGCCTGCGGGTTGGCCGGATCGGTGTTCCAGTGGCTCCAGGTGTGCTCGTCGAACAGGTCGACGTGCTCTGCTGCTTCGGCGAGCACGGCCGGGTCGGCCCCCAGCACCTCGGCGGCGGCCAGCAACGCCTTCGTCTGCTGATTCACCGCGGTGGCCGCGGGCGTGCTGGCGGCGCCGAAGCTCCAGAAGTCGGTCCAGTCGCCGCGCAGGACCGGGATGTCGTCCTCTGGTATGCGCAGTATTCGCTCCCTGAGGTCGTCGAACGTCGCGTATCGGATGCGGGGTCCGCGCTCCTGCTCGTTCCAGCGGCGGATCAGGTCCGGCAAGTAAGGGTTCGGCGGCGCGTTGTCCCACATGATCGGCGAGCAGGTCGAGCTGAGGAAGACGAACGGCAGCCGGTAGCCGGTCCTCGTCAGGCGTTCGTGGAAGGCGTCCCAGCCCACTGCCATTCGCTCGACCGAGTCGTCCCAGGCGTTGAGCAGTTGGTCGAACATCGTGTAGTGGCTGCCGTTGAAGACGCGCAGCCGCCGCCCGGAGGGCGCTTGCCAGCTGAAGAGGCCCGGCCGTGGCGCGACGGGTTGGCCGAGATGCCGATTGATCGCCATGACGAACAGGTCGACGCCGGCGTCCAGCAGTTCGTCGGCGATCGGCCACGGGACGCCGTTGACGTCGTGCTGGCAGGCGACCGGGATCGGTCGGCCGACGACGTCCTCCAGCTCGCGCTTTCCGGCCAGCAGCCGGCGGATGCCCGGCCGGTCGATGGTCGAGCTGACGTGCCAGCGCAACGCGGCCAGGCCGATCCGGCCCTGCTGGCACAGGTCCTTGAAGCGGACCACGTCGCCCTCGGACGCGTTGGCCAGCCAGCGGCGCACCGGCTCGGTCGCCTCGCAGGTCCACTTCGGCCGGTGGTCTTCCGGCAGGTCGGCGGTGCGCTCGAGCCAGTCGAGGGCCTGGGAGATGTACTCGGCCTGCAGCCTCCACACGATCGGCTGCGAATGCGTGTAGCCGACGTCGAGATGGCTGTGGTGCAGGACGAGGATCTCCTCGATCGCGGCATCCCGCTTCTGGTACTCGCTGTCGTCGGCGTGCGCCGTCACTTGCTGGCTCCCGTGGTCAGTCCGGCGATGAACTGTCGCTGCAGCGCGAGGTAGCCGGCGACGGGGACGACCGCCGCGAGCAGCATCACGCCGAACAGTTGCGCGTAGTTGGTGGAGTACTGGCCGAGCGAGAGGTATAGCCCGGTGGTGATGGTCTGGCCCTTGAGCGGACCGAGGATGAACTGCGGATTCATGAAGTCGTTCCAGATCCACAGCGACAGGAAGATGGCGACGGTCGCGGTGGCCGGGCGTAGCAGGGGCATGACGATGGTCCACCAGATCCGCAGCGATCCGGCGCCGTCCATGGTCGCCGCCTCGACGATCTCGCTCGGGATCGAGCGCAGGAAACCGGAGTAGACGAATACCGCGAACGAGAGGTATCCGCCGCCGAGGTTCGCGAGGATCAGGCCCGGATAGGAGTGGTCCAGGTGCAGGTACGTCAGGATCCTGATCGTGGGGAGCAGGATCACCGCCGGCGGGATCATCAGTCCGGCGGCGAAGACGGCGAGCACGATGCGCCGCAGTCGCGCCGAACGGCGGGTCAACCAGAAACTGAAGGCCGCGCCCAGCGGAATGATCAGAAGTACCGAGACGACGACCGTGACCGCTGAGTTAGTCAGGCCGATCTGGATGATGCGGTCGGGCCGGGACAGCGCGTCGGTGAGGTTGTGCGTGGTCGGCGGGGCAGGCAGCGCGGCCGGGTTGCTGATGATCTGATCTTGCGATTTAAACGCATTGACGATCGTTAGGTAGATCGGGCTAACGAACGCCAGCGTCAGCAATCCGGCCGCGACGAGATGGCCCCTGGCGGCCCATCTGCGGCGGGTCCGGTGCCGCGTGGGCGCGGATGGCGCCGGGGCGGTGGATCGGCGCTGCGAGTGCGAGGTCAAGACGGTCACAGGTCCACCTCCCGGCGGCGCAGCAGGCCGGTCACCGACAGCGCGATCACCGCGGAGACGGCGAGTAGCAGCATGGCCACGGCCGAGGCGTAGCCGAAGCGGTCGTCGGTGAAGGCGAGGTTGATGATGTAAAGGGCCGTGGACTGCGTGGAGTTGGCCGGGCCGCCGGAGGTGAGCGCGGCGATGACGTCGTAGAGCTTCAGCATGGTGATCAGCGAGATGGTGACGCTGATCGTGGTGCCGGGCGCGAGCATCGGGAGCGTGATCCGCCGGAATTGCTGCCGGCGGCTGGCGCCGTCTACCGTCGCGGCCTGATACAGCTCGACCGGGATCGACTGCAGCGCCGCGAGGTGCACGACGGTGGTGAACCCGGTGAGCACCCAGGCGGCCACCAGGCCGACCGAGAACCGCGCCAGGTCCGGGCTGCCGAGCCAGGTGATCGGCTGGCCGATGACGTGCGCGTCGATCAGCAAGTGGTTGAGAACGCCGTCCTGCGCCAGGATGTAGCGCCAGACGAAGCCGACGATCACGCCGGAGAGCACCTGCGGCAGGAACGCGACGACGCGCATCATCCGGAAGCTGAGCGAGGTCTTGTTCAGCAGCACCGCGAACCCGATGCCCGCGGCGTTGGCGACGACGGTCACCGCGGCCGCCATCAGCAGCGTGAAGCTGAGGCTGGCGGCCAGGGCGTCGTCGTGCGTCATGTCCGCGTAGTTGGCCAGGCCGACGAAGCGGGCCTGCGCCAGCAGCGGGTTCTCGTCGGTCAGGCTCTTCCAGCCGCTCATGACCACCGGGACGATGATGAAGAGCACGTACAGGCCGAGCGCGAGCACGGCGATCGCGCTGAGCGCGGGATCGCCGCGGCGCGGGCGTCGTCGGACGCGGCCTCGGGCGGCCGCGCCTCGGGCGGTCATGGCGGTCACTTGGTCGCGGTGTCCCATTCGGAGTCGAGCTTCGACATCTGCGCGGCGACGTCGTTGTTGTTGAACAGGTCCTGGCTGGCCGCGTAAAAGTCGTCGTTCAGGCCGGACGGCATCGAGTCGTCGTTGGTCGCCCAACCGATCGCGGAGACCTTGGTGTTCTGGTTGGTGACGTAGGCGTAGGAGTCCTTGAACACCTGCGTGACGTTCACCTCGTAGTCGGCCAGGGTCTTACCCTTGAGCATCGGGAACGCGCCGTCGCCCTCGATCAGCGTCTTGAGGTTCGCCGGGTCGAGCGACCAGGCCTCGGCGAACGCGGTCGCCTTGTCGGGGTTCGCGGTCTTCGCGCTGATCGCCATCGAGCCGCCGACGGCGAACGGCACGACCAGCGAGCCGTCGTCGGTCGGCGTGATGAAGGACCCGAAGTTGTCGGCCGAGGCCTTCGGCACCGCGCCGAGGAACCAGCTGCCCATCATGTACATCGCGGTCTTGCCTGAGGTGAAGTTCGTGATCGAGTCCGCGTACTTCACGCCGAGCGCGCCGGTCTCGAAGTAACCGTCCTGCGCCATGGTCCGGTACTTGGCCACGGCCGTCTCGACGTTCGCGTCGGTGAAGTGCACCTTGCCGGCGTAGCGCTCCTGCAGCCAGTTCGGGTCCTTGCCCAGGACGTCCGCCGACAGGATGCCGACCAACGGCATCGAGGCCGCGAACGGGTCGCCGCCGCCGAGCTCCATCGGGGTGATGCCGGCCGCCTTGAGCTTGGCGCACACGGACATGAAGTCCGACCACGTCTTGGGCGGCGCGGCGATGCCGGCCTGAGCGAACAGCTGCTTGTTGTAGAAGACCATCGGGATGATCTGCGAGTTGGTCGGCGGGATGTAGACCTTGCCCTTGTACGCGTTGCCCATCGGCAGCAGGAAGTTGGCGTTCACCCAGCTCTGGTCGTACGGCTTGAGCAGACCGGCCTGCGCGAAGGTGGACGGCGTGATCGACTGCAGCAGGTCAGGGAACTGACCGGAGGCCTGCAGCTGCTTGGCGTAGGCGTCCCGGTCGGTGCTCGGGGCGGTGATCTTCTTGACGGTCAGGCCGGGTACCTTCTTCTGCGCGTTGGCGATCGAGGCGTCCCAGAACGACGCGGTCAGGCTCGGCGTCTCGAAGGTGAGGTAGGTCAGCGTCGCGTTGCCGCCGCCGGAGCCGCCGCCGCCGCTCGAGCCGGCGGGCGTGGCGGCGGAGCACCCGGCGATCAGGGCGAGCCCTGCGGCGAGGCAGGCGACCGCGGGCAGACGATTGTGCCGCATGGAAGTCTCCTGGGGGATGGGGGTGAGCCGTGTATGGGATGAGCAGGGGATGATGTGACGGCGCGGTTCTGTGTCAGGAATGAAGCGTGGGGCGTGAAGCGTGATCGATCTGATGCGGTGCTGCGGCTCGACGCTGGCCGACCGGCGAGATAACGTTATCGCGAGAATAAACGCGGGTTGCACGAACGTGTCAAGACTCGATGCGATAACGGCGTGCCGTCACGACGAGGAGTAGCCGGATGACCCCAGCACGGGGCGGGAAGCAAGCCGCGGGGCGACCCAAGCGACCGACCATGGTCGACGTCGCGCGGGAGGCCGGGGTGGCGCTGCGCACGGTCTCGCGCGTGGTCAACGACGACCCGACGGTGGGGCCGGCGAACGTCGCCAAGGTCCAGGCGGCGATCGCCGCGCTGAACTTCCGCCCGGACGAGCGGGCCCGGCAGCTGCGCACCGGCGTCACCGGCACGATCGGCGCGGCGGTGCGCCGCATCGCCGAGGTCAACCCGGAACTGGCCGCCATCGAGCGCACCGCGCGCGCCTCGGGGCTGACCCTGCTCGCCGCGTCCACCGACTTCGACGAGGCCAGAGAACGTGACATCTTGATCTCCATGTGCCGACAGCGCCTCGACGGCATCATCGTCGAGCCGATCGGCGAGAGCCATAGCTACCTCGAGCCGGAGCTCGCGGCGGGCATGCCGATGGTCTCGATGGACCGGCCGATGAGCGGGATCTCAGTGGACTGCGTCATGTCCGACAACGCCTCGGGCATCGGCATCGCGTTCCACCACCTGCACCAACACGGCCACCGCCGGATCGCGTACGTCGGCGACAGCGAGCGCGTCTTCTCCGGCCGGGAACGCGCCGCGGCGTTCCGTGCGGCGCTCCAGGCCCACGGCCAGCCGATCGACGGCCTGGTTCACCCCGGCGAGATCACGCCCGAGCGCGTCGCCAAGGCGCTCGACGCCTCGTTGAACAGCGCCGATCCGGCAACCGCGCTGGTCACCGGCAACATGGACACGACGATCGCGGTGCTGCGCCAACTCGGCCCGCAGGCCGCCTCGCGCCTGGCGATCGTCGGCTTCGACGAGGTCCCGCTGGCCGACCTGCTCCAGCCCGCGCTCACCGTCGTCGCGCAGGACACCGCGACGATAGGCCGCACCGCGGTCGAGCTGCTGCGCGCCCGGATCGCCGAGCCGACCCGACCGGTGCAATCCGTTGTCGTGCCGGTCGACTTGAAGATCCGCGGCTCCGGCGAAGTGCGGCCGTAGACCTCCCGACTCTTGACAGACGGCGCCAGCGCTACCACTCTTCGATCGCGATAACGTTATTTCGGCGCGATGCGGTGCGGCATCCTTCACGCTCCCTCAACGAAGAGGTCTCAGCCATGACGTCCAGAGTGCGAACCAGACGCGTCCGACCAAGGCGCGCTCTCGGCATCACCGCCGCAGCGGCGCTCGTCGCCGCCTCGCTCACCGCGGTCGTCGCCCAGACCGCACTGGCCGACTCGGTCACCGCGAACCAGGCGTGGCGCATCGTCCAGCAGTATCAGGGCACGTGGACGTCGCCGCCCACTAACATGACCGGCGGCGAGACGGTCGACGGCCCGCTGATGGGCAACGGCGACCTCGGCGTCGCGGTCGGCGGCGGCATCTCGAATCAGACTATGTACATCGGCAAGAACGACTTCTGGTCCGGTACCGCCCACTCGATCAAGCCGCTCGGCCGGATCGTGATCCAGGCCGGCGGCCTGACCGGCTCGTCATACCACGTGGTGCAGGACATCGCGCACGCGGAAGTGGACGGCACGTACGGTCTCAATGGCCAGACACTGAGCACGGCGAGCTGGGTCGACGCGAACTCGGGCCTGTTCGTCACCCAGTTCACCCTCACCGGCGGCGGCGCGCAGAGCATCGGCATCAGCCTGCAGAACGGCCAGGGCGGCACGCCGACCACGTCCACCACCGGCAACGACCTGGACGCCGACGTGGTCGCGGACACCGGGGCCGGCGGCGACACACACGCCCGGATCGCGGCGCGCACCATTGGCCAGTCGCAGTCGATCTCCGGCAACAAGATCACCCTGACGATGCAGCCGAACACGTCGTCCACGCTCGTCGCCGGGATCATCTCGAACATCGACAGCGGCACGTATCAGTCGAGCGCTGATTCGCTGGTCGGCAACATGACCCAGACCGACGTGAACAACCACAACGCCGCGCACCGCTCCTGGTGGCAGAGCTACTGGCAGCAGTCGTACGTTGAGATACCCGACAAGACCGTGGAAAAGAGCTGGTACGGCTCGCTCTATCTGCTGGGCAGCGTCTCGCGATCCGGAAAGTACGCGCCGGGCCTGTGGGGCAACTGGATCACCAACTTCAACATGAACTGGAACGGCGACTACCACACCAACTACAACTACGAGACGCCGTTCTACGCGGCGCTCTCGACCAACCACATCGCGCAGATGGCCGCGTACGACGCGCCGGTGCTGGCCTGGCAGTCAGCGGGCCAGGCTCTCGCATCGCAGAACGGGTACACCGGCGTGTTCTATCCGGTCGGCATTTCGCCGAACGGCACCAGCGCGGACATGAACCTGCACAACCAGAAGTCCGACGCCGCGAACGTCGCCAGCGACATGGTGATGCGCTTCGAGTACACCGGCGACACCTCGTACGCGAACACGATCTATCCGTGGCTCAAGCAGGTCGGCCTGTTCTGGCAGAACTACCTGTCCTGGAACGCGTCCACGAACACGTTCGACATCCTCAACGACGCCCCGCACGAGGACCAGGCGTACCCGCAGACCAACGCCGGCATGTCGATCGGCCTGGTGCACCTGCTCTTCCAGGGCCTGATCGACATGAGCACCGCGCTGAACCAGGACTCAGGCACCCGCGCCACCTGGCAGAACATTGAGACGCATCTGGCGCCGCTGCCCACCATGTCGCTGAACGGCCAGACGATCCTGCGCGAAACCCAGGTCGGCAGCGACTTCGTCAACGACGGCAACGACATCGACGAGCAGTCGATCTACCCCGGCAGCCTGATCGGCCTGGACAGCAGCTCAACCCTCATCTCGACAGCCCAGAACACCATCAGTGCCCTGACCAACGCCTGGCACGGCGGCAACGCCCCGACCACCTTCTACCCGGGCGCCGCGCGGGTCGGCTACAACCCGAGCACGATCCTGGCCAACCTGGACGGCGAGGCGACCGCCAACGCGTACAACAACATGGCCATTCACCACAACGGCGGCGGCATCGAGAACATCAATGTCACGACATCAGGCCTCGATGAGATGCTGCTGCAGTCGTTCCAGAACGACGTCAAGGTGTTCGCCGACTGGCCGGCGAACACGAACGCGAAGTTCGGCGACCTGCTCGCATACGGCGATTTCCTGATCTCCAGCAGCAAGGCGAGCAACCAAGTGCAGTACCTGAGGGTCATGAGCCAGCGGGGCGGCAACTTCACGTTCACCAACCCGTGGTCCGGCAACGTCGAGGTCTACCGCAACGGCACCGACACCGGCGCGGTCTCCGGCTCGAAGATCACCATCGCCACGTCCGCCAACGACACCCTCGACCTGGCCCCCGCCGGCACATCCCTCGCGACCATCCAGAGCGAACTGACCCAACCGCTCGCCTCCGGCGGCGCCACCAGCAGCTTCGCCTCCGGCTTCGAATCCGCCGACCCGGCCCTGACCTGGACCGACACGGTAGACAGCACCGGCGGCGGAATCTCGAACGTCACCGGCATCTGCTGCGGCCTGACCGGCCCCGAGGCCGGAACCCGCACCGGCGAGACCGCACACACCGGCAGCAGCTCCCTGATGTATTCGGGCTCCGGACCGTCATCGACCACGAGCGGCGTGCACGCCTACCTGAAGTTCTACGACCTCAGCGGCAGCCCACTGGCGATCGGCAGCGGCAAGACCCTGAGTTACTGGATCTTCCCGCAGAGCAACGCGACTAGTCCCTACGTCCCCGCGGGCTCGAACAACAGCAGCTGCGTCGCCGTCGACATGATCTTCACTGATGGCAGCACCCTGCGAGACTCCGGCGCCACCGACCAGAACGGCAACCGCGTCCACCCCGCCTCCCAGTGCGGACACCTCACCCTGGACACCTGGAACCACGTCACCGTCAACCTGGGCACCAACAACGCCAACAAGCAGATCAACCGCATCCTCGTCGGCTACGACCACCCCAACTCCTCCGGTGGCTACCGCGGCTACATCGACGACCTGAGCATCAGCTAACCCACCTTCCCCACCACCACAAGCGACCGCAGGAGGTGCCGTGCCGCATCGCCACCACTTCGAGCCCGAATCCGAACCCGAGCCCGAATCAGCAATCGAATTCGACCTCGAAGCAACGATGCGCGACGGCACCATCCTGCGCGCCGATGCCTACCGCCCACCAACCGGCGACGGCCCGTGGCCAGTACTCCTAGCCCGCACGCCCTACGGGAAACAAGACCCTGGCGTACTAGCCCGCCTAGACCCGCACGCGGCAGCCCGCCGCGGCTACCTGGTCGTCATCCAAGACTGCCGCGGCCGGTACCGATCCGACGGCCACTGGCAGCCACTGGTCCACGATCGCCGCGACGGCTACGACACGGTGCGCTGGGCGGCACGCCTCCCCGGCGCCAACGGACGTGTCGCCACCTACGGACCCAGCTATCTCGGCTACACCCAGCGCGCCACCATGGCAGCGAAGCCACCGGCCCTGCGCGCAGCGGTGCCCGAATTCACCTGGTCGAACCCGCGCGACGGCCTGATCAGCCGTGGCGGCGCGCACGAACTCGGCCTGATCACGCACTGGACCCTGACGCTAGGCGTCAACGTGCTCGAACGCCGATACGCCGCCAACCCCACCGAACTCCGTCACCAACTCGCCGACCTGAACGCCGCCCTAGACGAACTGACCACGCGCACGTACTGGGAACTCCCCGCGCCCGACCTGCCCACCCTGCGCCGCCTGGCCCTGCCCACCCCAACGCTCGCCAGCCCCCCAGCCGCCGCCACCGTCCCCACCCTGTTCGTCGCAGGCTGGTTCGACGCGTTCCTCCAGGGCAGCTTGGACAACTACATCGAAACCCGAGACGCCGGTCAGCAAGCCGCACTCATCGTCGGCCCCTGGTCCCACGACAACCAATCCAGCAACGTCGGCGAGACCGACTTCGGCCCCACCGCCGACGCCGCGCACATCGACGACGGAGCCTCCCTCCTCGCCCGCGAACTCGACTGGCTAGACCGACACCTCGCCGATCCCCCGCCCACTCCCCCACTAGCGCCCCCGCCCGATCCCCCCGTCCTCCTCTTCATCATGGGCACCAACCAGTGGCGCCGCCTCCCAACCTGGCCTCCCGAGTCCATCGACGTCCCCTGGTACCTACACGCAGACGGCCGCCTGTCCCCCGACTCCCCCGCCCCAGACTCCCCACCGGACGTGTTCGACTACGACCCCACCGACCCGGTCCCCTCCCACGGCGGCGCGCTCCTGATGACGCCGGACTTCCCCGCCGGCCCACTCGATCAGCACCAGACCGAAAAACGCGATGACGTGCTCGTATACACGAGCGAGCCGCTGACCGAGCCCCTAGAAGTCATCGGCCGCATCAAACTCCACCTAACCGCCGCTTCCGCCACCCCCACCGCCGACTGGGTCGCGCGCCTCTGCGACGTCGACCCCGACGGCGTCTCGCGCAATATCACCGACGGCATCCTGCGAACGGACCGCCCCACAGCAGAAAACACAAAACATGCAGAACACGCTGAACACGTAATCGACCTCTGGTCCACTGCGCACGTGTTCCTCCCCAGCCACCGCATCCGCCTGCAGATCACCGGCAGCTGCTTCCCCCGCTGGGATCGCGACCTCAGCCCCAGCCGCCGCACCGTCTACCACGACCTCGCACGCCCCTCCTGCCTCGCTCCTGCCTATTTCACGCCTTTGGCGAGGACCAGTTCGATGACGACCGCGTGCGGCCGGGAGATTCGGCGCCCGCGGTTTCCGAGGGCTGGCTGCGACGTTGGCCGCGACGAGTGAATCGGCTGGTAGATGAAAGCTCATACCAACGATGCCGCGACCGCCCCGAAGATGCTCGCGGCCTGCGTCGCAGCCCCGTGATCGATGAAGTACTTCGCGACGTACGCCAGAACCAGAACCGATCCGAATCCGCAGGCAAGACTCGCTCCCACCCACTCTTATTGCTCGCACTCCGTGCAAGGCAGACGTCGAAGTTTCTCGAGATCGCGGATCAGGTCAGAGCAGTCCGGCTAGGCGGTAGAGGACTAGCGAGCCGGCTACGGCGACGTTCAGGCTTGCGCCGTGGCCGACCATGGGGATTTCTACGGCGACGTCGAGTAGGTCGAGGGCTTCAGCAGGGATGCCGGATTGCTCGTGGCCGAGGACTAGCACGGTGCGGCGTCGGGCTGGGGGTCGGTCGGCTAGGCGGACAGCCTCGTCGGCTAGCTCGGCGCCGACGATCGCGCTGCCTGCCGTGCGCTGCGCGGCTAGCCATGTGAGCTGATCGCCGGTGTAGTGCACGCATGCCGGGCGTCGCAGAGTGTTGCCGCGTTCGAGGGCATCGGGAACCCATGCGAACCGTGGGACGGCTAGGCATGCGCCTACCGCGTCGCAGGTGCGGAGCAAGGTGCCTAGGTTCGCGCCGTGCATTGGCCAGAGGGGCGCGGCGATTAGGTGGTCCCAGCAGGAGTGGGCACGTGGGCGGCGTTGGGTTCGCAGGTCCTTGCGGGACTTGGCCCGCACCGGGCCGCTCATCGTGGCGGGGGTGTCGCCCCCGCGAGTTGAGCCGGAGAAGTGATCTCAGGAGTCATGTGTACGGCGGTTTGCGGCGCGCCGTGGGCCATCGTCGAGTGAGCAGCGCCGCCGGGGCGGTACGTGACGTATCCGAGGATAGCGTGCTGCGGCGGCGGCTTGCGGGAGGGTGCCTGCGGCTAGAACTAATGCGGGAGGGCGGCTAGTTGGCTGTTGTAGAGGTCGTAGCTGCGGTCGGCGGTGAAGCGGGCGCAGGCTTCGTCTAGGAGGCGGTGGGAGACGTCGGTGGGGATTTTGGCCTGGGGCAGGCCTAGGCGTCCTGCGATGCGGACTAGGGCGTAGAGGAGCCAGGCGGAGTCCGCCAGGAACAGTTCGCCGCCGCGGTGGGCTCGCCAGACGCCCAGGCAGGCGGCTGCGGCGCACAGAAGGGCGTAGCGGTCGGCTAGGGCGTAGCTGAACGGGGTGGAGAGGGTGTCGTGGCCGCGGCCTGCTAGGGCTGCGCAGGCTTTGCGCAGGTCGGCGTGTTCCTTGGCTAGGTGGCCGGCTACCTCGCGGAGCGCGGCGTGTTCGTTTTGGTCGGGGACTAGGGCGTCGTCGGTGGAGAGTTCTTCGATGCCGCTTAGGAGGGATGCGGCTAGGGGGTCCGCTTCGCCTAGGACTTCTAGTCTTGCTAGTTCCAGGGGCGGGAGCGGGTCTGTTGTGCGGAAGAGGGTTGACGGGGGCTGGTCGCCGTCTGCGGGGGCGGCCCTTGCGAAGAGGGGGAGCTGGGGGATGATCGTGGCCTGACGTGCTGCGCTTCCGGCGTGGCCTAGGCCCATTACCGGGATATCGCGCAGCTGCTTTTGGAACATGCCGTACGCACCGTGGCGGTGGTACTGCGCGTCGCCGAGGATGACCGTCAGGTCGTCGCAGCTCTCTGTTAGGACCTTTGGGACGAGATACGCGGCGGCGGCTGCGCATGCGGACATTCGGTCGGGGAGCAGGTGTGCCGCTCGTGCGGCGACCATGGTCATGCAGTCGCTTAGGAGTAGGTCGATGAACGCTCCTACGACGACGGCACGGGCGTGGGGGGTGCGCAGGGGGCCTCGTCCACGGTCGCGGTCGCTGCTGCTGTGGTTGTCGAACGCGTAGCGTATTGCGGTGCGGAGGGCTGTGTCTCCGCAGGCGATCAGGGTCGCGGGGACCAGGCCTCTGATGAGGAGCGAGGAGCGCAGGGAGAGTTCTAGGGCTCCGCCTGGTTCGCCGATTAGGCACTCGGTGGGAACGGGGCAGTCGAACATCTCCAGGCCGCCGAAGTGGCAGCCGCGCATGCCGACCGTGGGGTAGCGAGGGAGATCCTCGATGCACTCTGGGG
>CAVQPP010000111.1:0-13687 GCA_963714445.1 uncultured Actinomycetota bacterium | reverse complement strand
CGAAGCCGAGACCCTCAACGCGTTCGCCGTCTCCGTGCTGCGCGGCGACTCCGCGATAGCCGCCCTTCTCGAGCGCTTCCGCGAGACCTTCGGCATGGCCTCCGTGGTGATGCTTCAACGCGCCACCACCGATAGCGGCAACATCGGCGTGCACCTGCCCGACGACAACAACGACCCCGCCCGCTGGAGCGTGGTCGCGTCCACGGGCACCGACTGCGCCGCCTGCCCGGGCCAGGCCGACACCGTCGTCGAAGCCGGACCCGACGCGGTGATCGCGCTGCGCGGGCGCACCCTGCCCGCCGCCGACCAGCGTGTCCTGGCCGCGTTCGCCGCCCAGGCCACCGCGGCGCTCGAACGCCGCCGGCTGGCCCGCTCCGCCGCCGAAGCCGCGAACCTCGCCGCCGCCGACAAACTGCGCACCGCCCTGCTCGCCGCGGTCTCCCACGATCTGCGTACCCCGCTCGCCGCCGCCAAGGCCGCGGTAGGCACCCTGCGCGATCCCGAGCTGAACCTGCCGCACGGCGACCGCGCCGAACTGCTCGAGGCCGCCGACGCCTCGCTCGACCGGCTCGCCCGCCTGGTGGAGAACCTGCTGGACATGTCCCGCCTGCAGTCCGGCGCCCTCAAACCCCGCCTGGAATCGGTCGACCCGGCCGAGATCCTGCCCCGCGCAGTCGACGACGTACCGGAAGCCGCCGGTCGCGTCACCCTGGATCCCGGCGAGCAGGCCGTGCCCGTCCTCGCCGACGGGCCACTGCTTGAGCGCGCCGTGGCGAACCTGGTCGGCAACGCCGTCCGGCACACCGACTCCCCGGTCACCATCACCGTCTCCACGCTCGCGCAGAAGGTGGAGATCCGGGTGATCGACCGCGGCCCCGGCATCCCGCAGGCCGACTGGGACCTGGTCTTCCGCCCCTTCCAACGCCTCGGCGATCACGACAACGGCGGCGGAACCGGCCTCGGCTTGGCCCTGGCCCGCGGACTGACCGAGGCCATGGGCGGCACCCTGACCCCTGAAGAGACCCCCGGCGGCGGTATCACCATGGTCCTGTCCCTGCCCGCGGCCGCCCAGGCCCCACTGCCCGCCGCCGACGAAGAGCTGACGGCATGATCCGCATCCTGGTCGTCGACGACGAGATCCAGCTGCTGCGCGCCCTGCGCATCAACCTCTCCGCCCGCCATTACGAGGTCGTCACCGCCCAAGACGGCGCGGCCGCCCTCGACGCGGCCGCCAAACACGTCCCCGACCTAGTCGTGCTCGACCTCGGCCTGCCCGACATGGACGGCACCAACGTGATCGCCGGGCTGCGCGGCTGGACCAAGATCCCCATCCTGGTCCTCTCCGGCCGCGCTGACGCCACCGACAAGGTCGCCGCCCTCGACGCCGGCGCCGACGACTACGTCACCAAGCCCTTCTCCATGGACGAACTCCTCGCCAGGATCAGGGCACTGATTCGCCGCGTCGAGGCCGACGCCGCGACGACCCCGGTCGCCATCGTCGGCCACCACGCCGTCGACCTGGCCGCCCGCACCGTCACCCGCGCCCCGGACGGGCCCGCCGGCGCGTCAGAGCCGGTCCACTTGACCAAGACCGAGTGGGCCATGCTCGAGATCCTGCTGCGCAACCCCGGCCGCCTGGTCTCCGGCCGCCAGATCCTGCTGGAAATCTGGGGCCCCGCCTACGAGAACCAGACCAACTACCTGCGCTTCTACATGGGCCGCCTGCGACAGAAGCTCGAGCCCGAGCCATCCCGCCCCCGCCAACTACTCACCGAACCCGGCATGGGCTACCGCTTCCAGCCCTGACAGCGACGCGGCGCGATCACCTTCGCCCTGGGCGTGCTGCTCGGGCATGCCCGACGGGTGGAGTCGGCACGTTCCTTCCCCTCCCTTTCCTTCCCCTCCCTTTGTGATTGGAGTCGGTTGTCATCAAGAGGGGCGGTGGAGCAGGCTGTAGCGTTGCGGGTGTTGTGGCACGGTTCGATAAAATGATCTCCAGTCTCAGCGCGGCCACGGCAGGGTTCGATCACGTCCCGTCGACCGAACCGTGATGATCTTGCTGCTGCGCTTACGCGGGCCTGTGAGGAATTGCGCCGCAGCAGGCGCGAGAACCAGAACCTGCGGCGCGAGAATCAGGTCCTGCGCGAGGCGGCAGAACCGCTCATTCACCACGCACCAGCGGGGGAGTGCTTCGCGTTCATCCACCACCGGCGTGATCGATTCAACGCCAAGCTGCTGTGCCGGGTCCTGGTCACCGACGGCGCCGACTACCACGCGTGGGTCCGCAGCGGCGAGAAGCAACGTCGCAGACGGCGCGACGAGCGGCGGCTCACCTCACTGATCTTCGAGGTGCACGCTGCGTTTCCGGCCTATGGGGCGATTCGCATCATGCGTGAGCCGCAACGGCAGGGCGTCGCGGTGGGGCGGCGGATCGTGGCCCGGCCAATGCGGGAACACGGCATCGCAGGCATCACCCGGCGCAGGCGCCGGAACCTGACCAAGCCGGATGCTGGCGCGGCAGCGGTTGCGGATTTGGTCCGGCGTGATTTCCCGCGCCAATGCCCGGGCTCAAGCTGCTCGGCGATATCAGCTGCTTCGCGACCGCGCGCCGCGATATCGAGAACTGGTTCAGGGCCTACAACCAGCGGCGCCTGCACTCCTCACTCGGCTACCAGACACCGTTCGAGACACGAACCGCCTGGCAGCAACGAATGCCAACGGCACCGTCAGGTAAAAGGGGGCGATCGGACGTGCCGACTCTAGATACCGAGCGTGCCCACGGCCACCTCGGTGGGATCCGGATTCGACACCGAAACCGGCATAGGCGTGCCCACCGGCGAATACCTCGCGCTCATGCGTTACGGCTGAGCCGCCATCAGGTGGCCGGACGCGACTCCACCGCGCCCGGCCACCACCAGCCACTGACCACCGGCCACGTCCCGGCATCGCCAGACAGTTACACGCGCGGTCGACCGTGAAACTTTCCGGATCATGCGTGGCGGCGTCGCACCGGCTGAAGGCGTGCGTCCGGGGGAATGAGGGTTCGACTCAATTCGGTTCGCGCGCTGCGCTCCACGAACCGATTCGACCGCTTGGTCCCGCGTGACGTGTGCGTTCACGCGACGGCTCGCCGGTTCGTGTCGCCGAGCAGTCACCTCCGAGAGGCGAGGTCAGCGCGCACTCGTCTCGATCACCAACACCTCTCGCGAGCCGCGTGTCACACGCCATTGACCCTCCGCTGCTGCGGCCGTACTATCCCGTCGAATATATAGACGAATCGGTTCGATGAATTAGGCCACCGGTGCCGCACTCGTCGGCCACGCGACGGAAACAACGCGCAGACTCACTTACCCACAGCCGAACAGCCTTTTATGCCTTTTATGGAAGAGCCGGGGCTGCTGCGCCCCGGCCGCACCGGCAACGTCGCCGGGGAGAGGACAGCTCCATGTCGCCATGGCATTTCGAAGCGGTCGCGAGCGGGGCGCGGCGCAGGGCCGCGGTCCTGATCGCCGCGGTCGTCGGGCTGGTGATCGCGCTGCTCCCGGCGGTTCCCGCCGCGGCGGCCGTGGTGACTTTCACTCCGGGGGCTGCGTGGACCGATCAGAACGGCAATCCGCTGCAGATGCACGGGCTCGGCATTGTCAAGGTCGGCGCCACGTGGTATGCCTTCGGCGAGGACAAGACGGGGGAGTCGTCGGCCAACACTTCGTTCCAGGACATACCGTGCTACACGTCCACCGACCTGCGGTCCTGGACGTATCAGAGCGTGGCGTTAGCGCGGCAGGGGAGCGGTGATCTCGGCCCCAACCGCATCGTCGAGCGCCCGAAGGTTATCTACGACGCCTCGACCGGCATGTACGTGATGTACGTGCACGTGGACAATTCCAGCTATACCGACAGACGAGTCGGTGTCGCCGTGAGCACCACTGCCTGCGGCCCGTACACCTATCGCGGCGGATTCTCGCCCCTGGGCAATCAGAGCCGCGACATCGGGCTGTTTCAGGACACTGACGGCTCGGCGTACCTGATGAGCGAGGACCCGAACGCCGGCCTGCGGATCTACCGGCTGTCCGCGGACTACCTCTCGGTGAGCGGCGCCGTCGCGCTGTTCCAGGATCTCGAAGCCCCCGCGATCGTGAAGGCCGGCGGCCGGTACTACCTGCTCGCGTCGCACCTGACCGGCTGGGGCACCAACGACAACGTGTACGCCAGCGCGACCTCGCTCTCCGGGCCGTGGACCGGTTTCAGCGACGTCGCGCAGCCGGGAACGAACACGTACAACAGCCAGACCGCGAACATCATCACCGTGCAGGGATCGTCCGCGACGACGTACATTTACGCGGGTGATCGCTGGACGACCTCGAATCTCGGCACCTCGCCGCTGATCTGGCTGCCATTGACGATTTCTGGCACCACGGCGTCGATCAGCTGGTACAACTCCTGGTCGCTGGACCTGACGGCCGGGACGTGGACGTCGAACGGCTCGGAGCCGGCGGACGGCAGCACCCACTTCCTGACGAGCGCCGGCAGCGGGCTGGTCATGGACGTCAGCGGTGCGTCGACGGCGAGCGGCGCCAAGGTCATCCAGTGGAGCAACCACGGCGGCCCGAACCAGCAGTGGACGGTGCACAGCGTCTCCGGGAACGTCTTCACCCTGGTCAACGTCAACAGCGGCAAGTGCCTCGAGGCGCCGAACCAGTCGACGACCCAGGGCGTCCAGCTCGACCAGGGGACCTGCAACGGCTCGACGAGCCAGCGTTGGTCGCTGAACCCGGCCGCGGGCGGCGGCTCGAGCTACACCGTGGTCAACGTACTGAACGGCCTGTACACCGACGTGTTCGGTGCCTCCACCTCCGCGGGCGCCGCGATCGACCAGTGGCCCGGCAACGGCGGCGCGAATCAGACCTGGAACTTCTCCTGACCAGCCGCCGCGCGAAGCACCAGGCCAGGTATGGCCGATGGACATGGTCAACATCGGCGTCTTCGGATCGACCAAGGCGGGTAGGAGTACTCTGCTGCGCGCGATCACCGACCTGCCGGAGTCGGTGATCCCCTCCAGCAAGTACAACCCGACGACGGCCTCGCCAGCAGGATCCACCACA
This sequence comes from uncultured Actinomycetota bacterium, assembly GCA_963714445.1. Lineage (GTDB taxonomy): Bacteria > Actinomycetota > Actinomycetes > Streptomycetales > Catenulisporaceae > Actinocrinis. Next base: position 8,585 of record CAVQPP010000111.1, on the reverse strand, counting down.
CGCAGGATGACAGTCGCGCGGTCCTCAAATTGCGCACCTGGGACACTTTCCGGCAGACCTATCTGGTGCCTTTGCACGCGGCCGCAGGACTGCCGTCGGCGCCGGCGACACCGGAGGCGCGCCGCAGTTATTCATGTCCGTCGACGGACAATTCCGGAACCTCTCCCGCGCGGACGGGGTGACCAACGTTTCGGTGCAGCCGTACCTCCCGAGAGGCGCAATGTTCGGGGCGCGGTCACATGTGGAGGACGCTGTCGAGGAACGCGAGGGCGGGTTCCCATTGTGTGCGCATGAACGCCGGGTCTTCGTGGCCTGCGCCGGGCAGCACGGTCAGCGTCGCCGTCGCCCCCGCCTTGGTGAGGGCGGCCAGCAGGTCTCGCGAGTGCTGCACTGGCACCACGCAGTCCGCGTCGCCGTGCGCGATGCGGAACGGTGGGATCGAGCCGGGCTTCGCGCTGGCGATGTACGGGAATGGGTCTTCGGCCGCGGTGTACGGGCCGGGTATGTCGGGTAGCTCGCTGGCCCCGAAGTCGTCGACGACGGCCTGTACCGCGGCGGAGATTTCCGGGTGGCCCAGGCGGGGGTCGTCGAAGACGGTGCGCTGGCCGGCTGTGATGGCCAGGATCAGCGCCGAGTAACCGCCGGCCGAGTCGCCCCAGACTGCGAACCGGTCCGGATCCAGGCGCAGGCGCTGTGCGTTCGCGCGCAGGAAGCGCACCGCGGCCTTGGCGTCCTGGCCAGCCGCCACCGGGTCATGGGCCAGCCGGTAGTTCACCGCCGCCACCGCGTAGCCCTTGGCCAGCAACTCGGCGAGGTCGGGCACCTGCACCTCGACGACTACGCGGCACGGCCCCGGCGGCGGAGCTTTGACGGACGGCCCGTTGAAGCTGGCGATCTGGCTCTTGTCGCCGGTGTGCCAGCCGCCGCCGTGGATCCAGATCAACAGCGGTGCCGGGTGCGGCCCGGCCGCGGGTAGGTACAGGTCCAGCACCTCGGCCGGGTCGAGCGCGGCGTAAGGCAGGTCGTGCAGTGTCGAGGCCGACGGGCCGACCGTCGGCAGCGCGCTCGCGCTGGTACTCGCGGCGTCGCTGCCCTGCGTGTCGGGGGGCGCCGTGGCGGAGGAGCACGCCCCGGCCAGCAGCACGGCGGCGGTCGCGAGGGCGGCGCGCGCTCGTCGGCGCGTCGCGGCGGGGGAGGCGAACACGCTCATGCAGACATCCTCAGAACTCGTACACGCTACTGGGTCGGCAGCAGCGTAGTACCGCAGATCCGCGCGGATTCCGGATCCGGACATTGGCGTACACCGGCGGAACCGGCCATAATCCGCACGTCTGCCTAACGCTGCGCATGCCGATGATCTCATCCGTGCTGGTCGGAGCGAGTTCTGGCAGCCAGCTCAGGGTTGCGTAAAGTAGCGGACTGTGAAACGTCCTGATGGCCAGCTGGTGCTGTGCATGGTGATTGGTCGTGCTTCTTCTGCTGGCCTTTCTTGGTGTGGCGAACGCGTTCGCGATGTTGCGGCTGCTGCCGATGAGCGATCGGGACAAGGACGCGGAGATCTTGGCGCTGCGCGATCAGCTCGCGGTGCCGCAGCGGCAGCTCGGCCCGCAGCGGGTGCGTTTCACCGCTAGCGATCGGGCGCTCTTGGCGGCGCTGCCGCATCGGCTGCCCCGGAGCGTGCTCGCGCACCTGCACCTGATCGTCAAGCCGGACACCGTCCTACAACGCCGCGCGCCCGCACCAGGGCATCGCCCAGCGCGTTCCCGCCGACGACCCGGACCACCCGACCGGGAAGGTCATCGACTTTGACACCGCCCGGATCCGTCGAAAACCCGTCCTCGGCGGCATCACGAGCGAGTATCAGGTAGCTGCTTAGAAATTTCGAGGAACCGCGGCTCAACCACCGGAATCGTATTTTCGAGCCGCACAGGCTGGTACCACAACCTCCTCGCCGATCCGTCCGCCGCGGTCGAGGTCGTGACCGGCACATTCGCGGTCACCGCCCGCATCGCCGAAGGCGACGAGCGCGAACAGCTGCGGGCGCGGTTCCGGGCCGTCTCGCCCTACGTCGGCGGCTACGAGTCACGCACCGACCGCGAGATCCCCGTCGTCGTCCTGGAGCGCGTCGCCGAGTAGTTCGGCGCCCAGAGGATGTATCAGGGAACTGGACTGGTCCGTCATGTAGCTGGAGTTGGAGCCACCTACATGAATGAAGGGACCATCCCGTGCTCTCCGGAATCTCCTGGCGCCGCGCCGTCGGTGTCGTTGGACTCGCTGCCGCGCTGACCATTCCGACTGCTGGGCAGGCGCAGGCCGCCGCGCAGCAGTTCAATGTCGGGCAGGCGAAGAATAGCTCTGACGGTAGCGGCGGGTACGCCTACTGGGACAACAGCATCAGTCCGCTGCAGTACACCGACACCCGCGGCACCGAAGACTTCCAGGTCGACATGAGCAAGATGTATACCTCGCAGCACATTGACATCGTCACGACCATTTGGAACCAGTCGCTTGGCCTTGGCGTGTATCGCGAAATCGACGGCGACTACGACTTCTACGTTCACGTCGACCGGGCCGGCGGGACCGGAACGGCCATCTGGAGCCGGCTGAGCATCGCGCCGGATTCGGCTCGGCCGTTTGTCGGGCTCGTGTTCGATGGGAGCAATCTCCAGGTCGAGACGTACGGCGTCGCCTACAACAACGGGCTCCCCTTCAACGTGTGGGTCGCGGGCGTCCTGACGCCCTTCCAGGTACCCGCGAACAGCTGCGTCGGCAGATTTGCGCCCGACGAGTTGCACCTCGACTACAACTTTCCTTCAATCGCGATCGAGCGCTGGAATCGCGAGAACGGTCTGCAGTGCGACGCGACGTTCGGCTGATTCGAGGTCTGATTAGCCGGTGGGGAGCGGGAGACGGGTTGGCTCGTCGAGCCAGGCTGTGAAGAGGGCCTCTAGGCGGCGGACGCTGTATTGGTTGGCGTGCGATGAATTGTGGAGTCGGCGCGGTTTTGAACACACCCTTCGCTCGTTGGTCCGTTGGTGGTCGTTGCCGATGACACCATGAGCGCACGGCGGTGAGGCACGATTCGGTAACTTTGGACTTCGGGCCGCGGGGCGTGCGTCAGGGTTCTTGGTCATGTCTCGACTTGATCACCGCGAACTGGTGGGCGTGAACGCCGAACTTCGTGCCGAACTGCCGCGGCTTCGTCGGGAGCTTGAGCGGCTGCGGGTGAAGAACGACGTTCTGAGCGAGGCCGTGGGGCCGTTGATCCATCAGGCGCCCGCGCATGAGCGGTTCGCGTTCATCCACCGGCTGCGCGAGCGGTTCACGCTGTTAGTAGAGCGGTTCTGACGAGCCGTCAGATTTAGTCATCGTGTTCTGCCTTGCATCGAACCCTTACCCCCTGCATGATCAGGATTCGTCGAGGGGTTCATGGGGCGTATGAGGGGTGGGGCACTGTGCTGTCGCGTGTCTTTGCTGGGGGAGTGTTGCGTGAGCGGCGATTGCGGTGGACTGCGGTGGTCGTGGCCGGGGTGTTGGCCGGTTCGGTAGTGCAGGGTCCGGGAGTGGCTGAGGCCGTCACTTCGCCGAAGCCGGCCAAGGCGAAAAGCGCTGCGGCGGTGGCACAGGGTTCGGATACGGTATCGGCCGTGATGGCGGCTGCCAAGCAGGGGTCTCGGGTGGAGGTGCTGGCGGATCGGACCTCGTACGCGCAGACGTATGCGAACCCGGACGGGACGTTGACTTATGACTTCTCGCCGACGCCGCATTGGGTGCAGCAGGGTTCGTCCTGGGTAGCGCCGGACGCGACGCTGGCGTGGAACAAGGACGGTTCGCTCTCGCCGAAGGCGTCGGTTGCCGCGCTGACGTTGTCGGGCGGAGGTAGCGGGGCGCTGGCGAGCGTGGATGCGGGCGGCAAGACGCTGTCGTTCTCCTGGCCTTCCGCGCTGCCGACGCCGAGCGTGTCAGGGTCGAGCGCCACGTACGCGAACGTGTTGCCGGGCGTGGACCTGGTGATGACCGCGTCGGTGACCGGCTCGTTCGAGGAGACGCTGGTCGTCAAGAGCGCCGCGGCAGTGCGGGATGCTGGCCTGGCAGATCTGCGCCTGAAGATGGCACTGGGCAAGGGCCTTTCACAGAGCACGGATAGGGCCGGGGACCTGAAGGTCACGGACATGTCCGGCAGGGTGGTGTTCACCTCGCCGCCGCCGCGCGCCTGGGATTCGGCCACGACGTCCGGCGCGAGGTCGGACTCGACCGCGAAGGGCCCGGGCGGCGGCGCGCACACCGCGATGATGACGGCTGCCTACACGGCCGGGTCGGTGCGGCTCAGCGCCCCGGCGAACCTGCTGTCCGAAAGGTCGACGGTCTTCCCGGCGTACCTGGACCCCTCCTACAACGTCTCACCGGACTGGGAGGCGTTCGCGGACGTGCGGTCGGCGAACCCGGGTACGAACTACTCCAGCGGCAGCTCGCCGCAGGGCGTGGGCTTCGACGGGACGGGCACGGACCGGTTGTACTGGCAGGCGGGCATCCCGTCGGCCGTGGACGGCGCGCAAGTGCTCTCCGCCACGCTGTATCCCACCGTATACACGGCCACGACCGCCGCGAGCACGAGCGACACATTGCGGATCTATTCGACCTCGCAGCTGTCCTCGACGACGGCGACCTGGAACAGCCAGCCAACCCAGCAGGCCGGGCCGGTGAACGCACCGTTCACCACATCCAGCACCACCCCGAACCTCCAGCTGTCGATCAGCATCACCTCCTTCATCCAGACCGCCGCGAACAACAACGCCTGGCAGTGGACCGGCGAGGCGGTCAACGCCGATGAGACCTCGAACACCCACTTCGTCGGGATGTCCGAGTATCCGGGATACGTGATCACCTACGATCGCGTCCCGTACGCCTCCGGCGGGCTGACGCTCACGCCCGGCAAGTGGGCCAGCGACGGCCACTACTACACCAGTTCGACGACCCCGACCTTGACCGTTCCGGGTGTGGACCCCGACGGCGACCAGGTGCAGGCGCAGTACCAGATCCTGTCCGGCTCGACCGTGGTAGCGACCGGCAACTCAGCGTTCGTAGCCTCGTCCTCCAACGCGTCGTGGGCTGATACAACCGCGCTGACGAACGGCACGACATATTCGGTGCAAGTGCGCTTCTACGACGGCACCGCCTACAGCGGATGGACCACCGAGCCTTCATTCACGGTGGAGACCGACACACCCACAGCGCCGGTCATCTCGTGCACCGGCTATCCGGCCGGGACGTGGTCCGCACCCATCTCTGGCGGCACGACCTGCTCGTGGACCGAGTCACTGGCACACATGAACGGCTACACCATCGACTTCGACGGGACGTACTCCTGGAGCACACCCGCCTCCACCAGTATCAATCCGGGCTACGGGGAACACACCCTGACCGTCACCCCGGAAAGCGCCGCCGGGATCGACGGCCCGTCCACCAGCTACACCTTCGGCGTCGGGGCGACCGGGGCGGTGCTCACTCCGACGGATCAGTCACAGACCTCGACATCGGTGACATTGCAGGCGGCAGCCCCGTCGGGCTACGGCTCAGCCACGTTCAAGTACCGTTTCGGCACCTCGGGGCCGTTCACCACGATCCCGGATCACGTGGTCTTCCAATGCGGCTGCCCGGTGACCTGGCCGGTGTCCACCTCCTCCGGTCCGGTGGGTGTGCAGACCGCGCAGCTGACCTGGTACCTGAACCGCACCCTGTCCGATGACGGGCCGGTGCAGGTCGAGGCGGTGTTCACCGATGGCGCCGGCGATACCGACACCACCCCGCCGGTCACGGTGACCCTGGATCGGCTCGGTAGCGGCACCGACTACGGCACGACAACCGCTGGACCGGTCAGCGTCGGCTTACAGTCGGGCAACGCCGCCCTGTCGGCGCCGGACGTCTCCATCGCGGGCTACGGCGCTCAGCTGTCGGTGTCGCGCACATTCAACTCGGTGGCGCCGAGTACTACGTCGATCTTCGGGCCAGGATGGGTCTCCAGTGTCGCGTCGGGCACCGCGTCCTCCTGGTCGCGGATCACCGACAACGGCAGCTACGCGCTGCTGACCGCCGGAGACGGCTCGACCTACAGCTTCACTGCAGGGTCGACCACCAGCGGAGTGACCGCGTACGCGGGCGACGGACCGGCTACCACCAGCGGCCTGACCCTGACCAAGAACACGAGCGCAAACACGTTCACGCTCACCGAATCCGCCGGTTCGACGACCGTGTTCGCGATCAACGGGACCGGCTCCACCCTGTACGCGCCGAGCACGATCACCCCGCGCGGCACAACCAAGGCGGTCGGATACGTCTACGACTCCGCCGGGCGCCCGCTGCTCGTGGTGGCCCCGGACGCCGCCTCGTCACAGCCCTCGACCGCCACCTGCCCGTCGCCCGCATCCTCCAGCACATGGACCTCGGCAGGTTGCCGCGGCCTCGCATTCGCCTATGACCCGACCAGTGGAAACGTCGCAGAGATCGACTTCGTCTACGTCGATGGCACCGGCACCTTCCACAGCGTCGCGGTAGCCAAGTACGGCTATGACAGCCTCGGCAAACTGACCTCCGAATGGGACCCGAGGCTGTCGACCCCGCTCAAGACGACGTACACCTACGACGAGACCGCCGGGGACGCGGACTACGGCCGCATCACACAGATCAGTCCGGCGCAGGCCGCCGGAAGCGGTGCGTTCGCACCGTGGACGCTGACCTATGACGACACCGCCGCGGACGTCAACTACGGCAAGCTGCTGACGGTCGCGCGCGCCCACTCCGCCCCATACGGTGGCGGCACCGCGACGACCACAATCGACTACAACGTGCCGTTGACCGCCGCCGCCGGCGGACCGGTCAACATGGACGCCACCACCGTGGCAACGTGGGGCCAGGGCGACGTGCCCACGTCCGCCGTCGCGGTCTGGGACCCGGCGCGCATACCAGCCTCGACGCCGACCGCCACCGACTACGAATACGCCACGGTGCATTTCTATGACGCCACCGGCCGGGAAGTGAATACCGCGACCTACGTCAACGGCGCGTGGGCCGTGAACACCACCGAATACGACAACTACGGCAACATCACCCGCGAACTGTCACCGGCGAACCGCGCGGCCGCCCTCACCTCCAGCGCCCCACTGGCTACCGCACAGAGCCTGGACACCCGCTTCCTGTACGCGTGCGACAACTTCGGCGTAATCGCCGCGTGCACCAGTGACACGCAGAAGTACGAAGTGGTCACAGACACCTATGGCCCGGCACACAGCGCGAACGTCGACGGCACGACCGAGACGATCCGCACCCACACCGCCGACGCGTACGACGCCGGAGCGCCGAACTCGGACGCCAATTCCTCAGGCAACCCCTACATGCTCCAGACCAGCGAGACTGTCTCGGCCAGCGTCGGATCGAGCATTCCCGGTAGCAGCACCGCGGATTCGCGCACCACCCAGTACGTCTACGCGAATGGCAGCGACACCTTCGGCTGGACCCTCGGCACGCCGCTGAAAACCGTGACAGATCCGGCCGGGCTGGCGATCGCCAAGACCACGGTCTACAACGAGAACGCCAGCCTGTACGGCGGCGACAGCCTGGTCACCGACACCTACCAGCCCTCCAGCACCTCCGGCGGCACCGCGGGCGACACCAAGACGATCTACTACACCGCCGGGCCCAACAGCGTCGACGCCTCCTGCGGCAACCAGCCCACCTGGGCCAACCTGACCTGCAAGACCGAACCGGCCGCGCAGCCGACTGACACGTCTACGATCCCGACCACGACGTACACGTACAACGAATACTTCAGCGTGCTGACAAAGGTCGACGCCTACGGATCGACCGGCACCCGCACCACCAGCCACACGTACGACGCGGCGAACCGGCAGGCAACCACCACAGTTTCCACTACCGGCACCGGCATGGGTACCGCGGTCCCGGAAACCGAGACCAGCTATTCGACCTCCAGCGGCCTGCCCACCGATGCGCAGAGCCTGGACTCAGCCGGTCACGTCACTGCGGACCTGGCGACGACGTACGACGACTTTGGCCAGCAACTGACCTACAGCGATGCGACGAGCACCACGTCCACCTACGCACACGATCTGGCCGGGCGCGTAACGAGCATGTATGACGGCCAGGGCACGACTACGATCACATACGGCCCCGGAGGACAAGCGACATCCGAGGTGGACTCGCTGGCGGGGACCTTCACCGCCGGATACAACCCGGACGGCACGCCGGTAACGGAGACCTACCCAGACGGCACCGTCGCGACCAAAACGGTCGACCCGGCCGGGAACGCAACCGCACTCGTCTACACAAACTCGCACTGGTCCTCGCCGATCGCGGACACGATCAGCGAAAACGCCCAGGGCGACTGGACCGGCCAGAGCGTGCTCAACGCGTCGTACACGTACGGTTATGACGCTGCCGACCGCCTCTCAAGCGCCACCGACACCCAATCAGGGGCCTGCACCACGCGCACCTATGGCTATGACGCCGACTCCAACCGCTCCAGCCAGGCCGTCTACGCGCCGGCGAGCGGCGGCGGCTGCCAGAGCAGCAGT
>CAVQPP010000110.1:0-25797 GCA_963714445.1 uncultured Actinomycetota bacterium | reverse complement strand
GAGCTTCCTGCTCGATGTACCAGGTCTGCGACTGCTTGGTGGTCTCCGCTTGCAGGGCCTTGACCTGGGCGGCCATGGTCTGCTGGAGGGCGAGCAGCTGGTCGATCTGCTGCCGCTGCGCGATGTACTCCGGGACCGGGAGGCCAGGCTCAGCGCGATCGCGCAGATCACTACCGCGAGCAGCGCGGCCCGGCCGGTCAGCTTGGTAGACCGCGCGACCGCCGCTATGGCGGCGGCCTGCGCGGGTGACGGCTGAGCCGGTGACGGGTCTGGCCCTGCGTCGGCATGATCAGGGTGCGGATCTCCTAGGCGGCGGTGAACCTCGGGAACGCGGACGCGCCCGCGTAGCTGGCCGCGTCGGCGAGGTGCTCCTCGATGCGGGAGCAGCTGGTTGTGCGCTGCCTGCTCGCGGAAATCGATCTGGCGCTGGCGCTGACCGGGTGTCCGAGCATCGCGGACATCACGCCCGACCTGCTCGCGTCCACCGGCTGGTCGGCTGACCAGCGCACCAGCTAGCTGACCTGAGAACCAGCTGACCAGCTGACTTCACGGCCCAATTCAAGGGGAGCTCGATCGTGCCCATGGACTTCGCCCACGAGAAATGCGGGGTCATCGCCCTCTTCGGCGGTGGTCCGCACAGCGCGTCGACGATTTGCCTCGGCCTGATGGCATTGCAGCATCGCGGGCAGGAGGCCGCCGGCGTCGCACTCGCGGACGGCCGGTATATCAGGACTCTGCACGGACCCGGCCTGGTCCGCGAGGCGCTCGACCCGGCGGCGGTCGCGGCCATGCTCGGGTCGTTCGGGATCGGCCACGTGCGGTACTCGACCTCCGGCGCGTCCGGCGTCGACAACCCGCAACCGATCCGCGGACGAATGAGCGACGGGATGCAGTTCGCGCTCGCGCACAACGGCAACCTGCTCGCCGTCGACGGCCGCACGACGTCCGCCACGGACACGCCCGGACTGATGCGGCAAGAGTCAGGGGACTCCGACACCCAGCTGCTCGTCGACGCCCTCGCCGACTACCAAGGCGGCGGCACGATGGCCGACGCGCTCACGGCGGTGCTTCCGGCCGTCGTCGGCGCGTTCAGCATCGTGATTGTGACTGGGAACGCCATTTACGCGGCGCGCGATCAGCAGGGATTCCGGCCGCTGTGCATCGGCAGCCTTGGCACCGGCTGGGTGATCGCCTCGGAGACCGCCGCGCTGGACGCTGTGGGCGCGCGCTTCATGCGTGACGTGGCGCCGGGGGAGATTCTGACGATCACGAACGCCGGCTTGATGAGCAGCCGCTTCGCCGATCCCGAACCAGCGCTCTGCGTCTTCGAGCACATCTACTTCGCGCGTCAGGACAGCCAAATCGGTGGCAGGCGCGTCCAGCAGGTGCGCCGCGCGATGGGTGTCGCGCTGGCGATCGAGGCTCCCGCGATCGGCGACGTGGTCATGCCGGTCCCGGAGACCGCGCGCCCTGCGGCGGCCGGTTACGCGGCGGCCAGCGGGATCCACTACGAGGAAGGCCTCGTGCGCAATGCGTACGTCGGCCGCACGTTCATCAGCCCCGACGACCGCGAGCGGCGTCGCAACATCCTGCTGAAGATCAACACGATTCCGGAAGTCGTCCAGGGCAAGCGCGTGGTCGTCGTGGACGACTCGATCGTGCGCGCGAACTCGGCCAACGCCATCGTCACGATGCTTCGCGCGGCCGGTGCGGCGCAGGTGCACCTGCGGATCTCCTCGCCCCCGATCCGCTGGCCATGCTTCTTCGGCGTCGACCTGAGCAAGCCCGGCGAGATCGCCGCGTCGAACCGGACCGTCACCCAAATGCAGGAACTGGTCGGCGCCGACTCGCTCGGATACCTGAGCCTGAACGCGCTACGCCGCGCCGTCGGCACGACGGAGCTGTGCACCGGCTGCCTCACCGGCAGCTATCCCGTAGACGTCCACGCGATCCGCCGACGCAGCGGCGTTGAACTTGAACTCGCCGGGATGGGCGCCCACTGACCTGCGCCCTGCGCCTCGAAGCTGCATGTCTGAATCCCGCCAGCCCGGATTTTGGCGGTGGCGCATCGTGGAGGGATGACTCGAACAGCGACGAAGACTGCAACGAAAGCAGCGACGAAGACTGCCGGTCGCGCGAGCCCGATCGCCGACCGCGTGGCCCAAGCGGCGGACTGGGCCACGGTGACCGATGAGCTGGGGGAGTACGGCAGCGCCCTGACCAGCCAGCTACTTACCGCCGCCGAGTGCCGCGCGATCATCTCCCTCTACGACGACGCGGTCCGCTTCCGCGCGACCATCGACATGGCGCGCCACCGCTTCGGCTCCGGCCAATACCGCTACTTCACGCACGACCTGCCCGACGTCGTTCGCGAACTGCGCTCGGCGTTCTATCCCCGGCTGCTGCCGATCGCGCGCGACTGGGCTGCGAAGCTCGGCCGGCCGGCCCCGTGGCCGGACGACCTCGAGGAGTGGATTGAGCGGTGCCACGAGGCCGGCCAGAGCAGGAGCGCGCAGATCCTGCTGCGTTACGGCCGGGGAGATTGGAACGCACTGCACCGCGACGTCTTCGGCGAGATGCTCTTCCCGCTCCAGGTCGTCATCGGCCTCAACGCTCCCGACGCCGACTACACCGGCGGGCAGTTCCTGATGACCGAGCAACGCCCGCGTGCCCAATCACGCGGCCACAGCACCGTGCTGCCCCGAGGCCACGGACTCATCTTCACCACGCGCGACCGTCCGGTGAGGAGTGCGCGGGGCTGGTCGAACGCCCCGATGCGGCACGGCGTGAGTACTGTGCGCTCCGGCAGCCGTCACACGCTCGGTCTCGTCTTCCACGACGCGGCGTGAGACGAGGTCACGGACCCGCGCCGGCCTCCCGGTTCGCCGCACGCTCGACCATCAGCCCGGTCAGGACCACCGCGACCAGCGACGCGGCCACGATCAGCTCGGCCCAGAAGAAAGCCATGTAGTCGATCAGTGAACCGATCGGCGGCGCACCGGGCGCCGCGTTGCGCAGGCTGACCAGCGCGAACAGCGTCGCGGCCATCCAGCCGAAGGCCGGCCACACCAGACCGCGCCGCTGCGAGACCAGGAACCACGCCGCGCCCGCGACCACCATCGCCAGCGCCCACGCAGCGACCATCAAGAACCACGCCAGCAGCCAGCCGCCGCGAGTGTGCTGGGCGGTGAGATTCAAAACGGTGGAGTCGGGCTGCGAGCCATCCGCCTCGGGCGCGGCGAGCTCGAATAGGCTGTCGAAGCTGCCCGCGCTCACGTCCACGGGCACGTCCTGGCCGTCGCCGCGCGCGCTGAAGCCGAGCGTCAGGGTGTAGCGATCCTGCGGGTAGTCGGTCGGCCAGCCGCTGGTCAGCGGGATCGCGATGGTCTGCTCGGACGGCGGCGTCGCGGCCGGGTACGTCAGCACCCCGCGCGACGCGGACGTGGTGAAGAGTTCGAGCGCCTTTGCCGGATCACCCGGCGCGTCTGGGTCGGCGACCGTGCCCTCCGGCGTGACCTGCACGCGCACCTGCGCCTGCCGGGTCGCTGGGTCGACACGCAGGATCGTCGCGGACACGTCGAGCCGGTTCGGTGAGTGCGTGCCGTGCAGGGTGATGTTCAGCTCGCGCCGGTCCTGGTCAGTCAGATAACCCCACCAGCCGACAGCGGCCAATCCGACGGCCAGCAGCAGCCCACCGACGGCGATCGGCCATCGTTGGCCTCCGAGGCGCGGACGCAGACGCACGGACTCAAGCGTGTGGGCCCGCTACCTTGTATGCAAGCCACGCAGTACGCACGAGTGAATCCGCTGACGGCAAGTCAACTTGCCGGTCGACTTACGACGGGCAGTCCGTGCTCAGCTTCTGCAGCGCAGACACGATCGCGTTTTGCGAGGTGGTCGAGTTCGACGTCGCCTGGCTCAGAGCGCTCACGAACGCGCCGAGGTCGGCTTTCGCCTGCGCCGAGGTCAATTGGCTCGCGGCCTGATTGAGCTGACCGATGAACGCGCTCAGCGCGGCCGCGGCCGCGGAGCTCGATTCGGTCTGCATCGGCGCCAGCGTCGCGATCGCGCTGGCGGCGAGGGGCTTGATGACCGCGCAATCCGCCGCCGGAAGCGCGACGCCGCCACTGCTACTACTAGTACTACTGGCGACGACCGTCGGCGCGGTCGGTGTTGGTGAGGTGCTTGACGAGGGAGTCGCCGTGCTGCTGATGCAACCAGCGGCGACGAGCGAACCGGACAGCGCCAATAGCGCCGTTGCCGTAATCGTGGGGTACCGCATGGAACCACCTCCACTGGGGTAGCGCTCCGCGTATCGTGCTCGGCAATGCACGTGTGTCATTTTGACCCGCAGTGCCCAAAAGATGCCTGCCGGGACGCGCCGGAGTCGGCAGGCGGCTCGGTTTGGCCGCCGAGCGTGGCGGCGGCGTCACAGCGAGGTCACATTGCGGACTCAACATGGCGCGTCAACGTGAGCATGACGTCTGGAACGGGCCGCGAAGGACGTTCGTCGGCGCGCTACGCCTGAGCGATCAAGCAGTTGATCAATGCCGATAGCTCAGAGTGGTCGAGGCGTCGCTGATCAGAGTGCATGGCAGTTGGCTGACATGCCTCGTTGGCCCGCGCTAAAGCGCATCAACGCGTTCTGTTTGAATTCGCGGAATGCGGGTCGACGGCATCCCGATAGGTGCCGGTTTGCCAGGCCCGTCCGCCGTAATCAGGCCGCTTACGCACGAATCTGATTTCTGCGAAGTCTGACTTCGATGGCCTTTTCGGTATCGCGTGGTGCTGTTATGGTACGGTCCGTGATCCTCTGGAGGGGGCGGATTTCCCCGGGTCGGAAGGTGGCCACCGGATCGGGTTCCCGATCCAGGTCGCGCCGCCAACCGTCCGACGCTCACCGCGCGCGGCCGCCGTCGGCACGATCTTCTGCCTGGCCGGGGCGGTGTCGGACGCACGGCGCGCGTTTCGCGCCGTATGTCAGCCCTCTTTGCTCCGGATCGCGTGATTCCGATGTCTGAATAGCTATAGCTCGGACAGCTAGCGCAGCGAGCGCCGGCTCGCCGTCCCCACGCGGCGAGGTGGCGGCCGTTGGCGTGCGCAGCCCACGGACGCCGCCCGACCAGCACCGCCTTATGAGGAGTCTGTCATGGTGGACAACCCGCGATCCCGCCTGTCCCGGACGGCCCCCCTGTCGTTCGCCCAGGAACAGCTCTGGCGCTTTCAGGAATTATTTCCGGCGGCGCACGCATATCACATTCCCGCGATTTTCCGGATTCAGGGATCGATCGACGTCGCCGCATTACGCGCGGCCGTCGAAGAGGTATCGCTGCGCCATGACGTGTTACGCGCGTGCATCCGTACCAACGAGGACGGTACACCCGGGCAACTAGACGGCGAACAGCCCGTCCACTTCGAGCTGATAGATCTCACGAACGGAGCAATCGAGCACATCCCGGACAGCGCGGATGTGCCGTCCGGCGACGATCCGCTCACGCGGGCACTGATCGCGGCCCGGCAACTGGCACGCGCGCCGTTCGACCTCTCGCGGGGGCCGATGATGCGCGTCCACCTCTTCTGCCTCGCCCCCGACGATCACGTCCTGCTGTTCGTCCTGCACCACATCGCCGCTGACCACTGGACACTGTCCATCGTCGCCCGCGAAGTCGGCGCTCGCTACGCCGCTCGCGTCGACGGCCGGCCGGACCCGCTGCCACCGCTGCCCGCGCAGTACGCCGACTACGCCCGCGAACAGCGTGCCGAAGCGGACGCGACCGCTGACGAAGACCTCGAATACTGGCGCGAGCAACTGGCCGGACTCGGCACGCTCGCCATGCCGACCGACCGGCCACGTCCGCCGGTCCCCGCGTTCGACGGCGCCAGGGTCAGCGCCTCCCTCCCACCGGGCTTTGCCACACGACTGCGCGCCGTCGCACGTGCGCACCGCGCCACCGACTTCATGGTCGTCTTCGCCGCGCTCGCGCTGCTGCTGCGCCGATACGCCGGCCAGGACGACATCGCGATCGGCACCGCGCTCGCCGACCGCGACGCGCCGCAGTTCGAGCCGCTGATCGGCTTCTTCGTCGACACCCTCGTGCTGCGCGCCCGCCTGCACGACGATCCGACCTTCGCCGAACTGCTCGATCGCGTCAAAGACACCGTCCTCGACGCCTACGACCACAAGAGCGTCCCCTTCGGCCGGCTCGTCGAGCAGGTCGCCGCCACCCGCGACCCCAGCCGCACGCCGCTGTTCGACGTGGGCCTGTCGTACCTGAGCACGCCGCCGGTCGTCCTCGAGCTGCCCGGCGCGACGACCGAGCAGCTACCGCTGGATGCGGGCATCGTCCGTTTCGACCTCGACGTATTCGTGCACGTCGACGGCGAGTCGATATCAGTGGACATGGACTACCGCACCGACCTGTTCGAGCAGCGCACCATCGCCCGAATCCTCGACAGCCTGCTGCGACTGCTCGACGCCGTCACGCGGAACCCTGATGCGCGCATATCCGAGTTAGCCCGCCCCGACGAGCACGAGCTGGCGCAGTTAAACGAGCTCGGCGCCAATCCTGTGCCGCACCCGGTCGCACCTCTGGTACCCGAGCTGATCCACCAGCACGCACTCGCCCGCCCCGGCGCGCCCGCCGTGAGCTGCGCGCAGTATGCGCTGACCTACCGCGAACTCGATCAGCAGGCTGACGCGCTCGCCGCCCGGCTGCGCGCGCTCGGCATCGGCCGCGATGCGCTGGTCGGCGTGCACATGCGGCGTACCTCGCACCTCGTCGTCGCGCTGCTCGCGGTGCTCCGGGCTGGCGGCGCGTACCTCCCGCTCGACCCGGACTACCCGGCCGACCGGTTGCTGTTCATGACCGAGGACAGCGAGGTCACCGTAGTCATCAGCGACGACGACAAGACCCCCGCGATCTGGCCCGCCGCAATCACCGTCGTCAATCCGCATGCGCACACTGACACTGACACTGACTCGCCCACTGGAACACCGGCCGCCGGACCCGCGCCGACCGACCTCGCGTACGTCATCTACACCTCCGGCTCCACCGGCCAGCCCAAGGGCGTGCTCATCGAGCACGCCGCGCTGCTCAACCTCTGCCACTGGCACAACCGGCGCCACCACATCACCGCCGACGATCGCGGAACCCTGATCGCAGCGCAGAGCTTTGACGCGTCAGTGTGGGAACTCTGGCCGTACCTCGCCGCCGGGGCGTCCGTCAGCGTCGCCGACTCGCGGACTCGCTCCGATCCGCGGCTGCTCGAGGAGTGGCTGCGCGAGCAGAAGGCGACCGTTGTCTTCCTGCCGACGCCGATGGCTGAGACCCTGCTGCGCACCGCCGACCTGCCTTCGCTGGGACTGCGCTCACTGCTGACCGGCGGCGACGTGCTGCGCGTGCGGCCCCCGGCGAACGCTCCGTTCGTCACGGTCAACCACTATGGCCCGACTGAGTGCACGGTCGTCGCGACGGCGGGCGACGTCGCGCCGCGAGATGCGGGGCAAGGCGCAGGGGAGGGACTGCCGCACATCGGCGGCGCGATCGACAATGCGCGTCTGCACATCCTCGATGAGCACCGCGTCCCGGTAGCGCTCGGCGCTGTCGGCGAGCTGTACATCGGCGGTGCCGGAGTCGCACGCGGCTACCTGCGCCGACCCGAACTGACCGAGCGTCACTTCGTCCCCGAGCCCGGTGGCGCGACCGGTGCCCGGATGTACCGCACCGGCGACCTCGTCCGCATGCGTGACGACGGAACGTTGGAGTTCGTCGGACGCGCCGACCGGCAGATCAAGATCCGCGGGCTGCGCATCGAACCCGGTGAGATCGAGGCTCGGCTCTGCGAGCACCCGGACGTGGCCGAAGCGGTCGTAGCAGTCCATCGCGACGCGGCGACCGGCGACCGCCTGGCCGCGTATCCGGTGCCGCGCCCCGGCGCCGCGCCGACCCCCGCCGAACTGCGCGCCTGGCTGCGCGAGCGGCTGCCCGACCACATGGTCCCGGCGGTGTTCGTCCCGCTGGAGCGGCTGCCGATCACGCCCGGCGGCAAGATCGACCACGCCGCGCTCCCCACACCCGCGCCAGCCGAGAACGGCGCCGACCGCCGTATCGGCAACGAGACCGAGCAACGGCTGGCCGAGCTGTTCGACCTGATCTTCCAGCGCTCAGGCACCGGCATCGACGAGGACTTCTTCGACCTCGGCGGCCACTCGCTGCTGGCCACCGCGCTGATCGGACGCATCGGCCGCGAGTTCGGCGTGAAGCTTCAGCTGCGCACACTGTTCTCCGCGCCGACGCCGGCACTGCTCGCCGCCGAAGTCGCCGCTCGGGTCCGCGCGCGGCAGGAGCGCGAGGAGCAAGACGAGCAGGATCGGCTGCGCCAACGCCTGGCCGCGCTGCCGAGTGACGAGGTGCTAGCGCTGCTGGCAGCGGCGGACGCGAGCGCCGCGACCGGTGCCGGTGACCGCGAGGGAGAGTCCGCGCGATGAAGCCGTCCGGATCCGGCGCGGTGGAAGACCTGCTGGCGAGCCTGTCCCCGGAGGCCCGGCGCGCACTGCTGGCCAAACTCGACGCGTCCGCGCCGAAAAGTGACGCATGGAAAGTTTCACAGAACGCTGACACGCAAATCGCGATGCCCGGCAGCGCTGCTACATCTACATCCGGGACGGACACGCCGCTCCCGCGTGAACGCGGCCGACGTGCTCCGCTCTCCTTCGGCCAGCGCCGCCTGTGGTTCCTGCACCAACTCGACCCGGCCGACACCGCTTATCACATCGGCTACCTAATCGACTGGCCCGGCGCCGCCGACGCCAAGCAACTCGCCGCAGCCCTCAACGACCTGATCGACCGGCACGAGATCCTGCGCACGCGATTCCCCGCCGAGGACGGCGAGCCCTGGCAGCAGATCGAGCCCCCAGGCAGCGTCGCCATATCTCTCGACGCCTCCGAGCCCTGGACCGAAGACGCAGCGCGCACGCCCTTCGACCTCGAGCACGGTCCACTGCTGCGAACCTGGCTAGTCGACGCCGATTCCGACAACCCGACGCTCGTCCTAGTCGTCCACCACATCATCTTCGACGGCTGGTCGATGGAGGTGCTGCTAGACGAACTGCTCGCGCTCTACCAAGCACGCACCCAGACCGATCAGGCCCCGATGCCGCTCGCCCCGCTGCCAGCCCAATACGCCGACTTCACTCGCTGGCAGCGCCAACTCCTCGGCCGCGGCGTGCGCGAGGAGCAGGCTGCCTATTGGCGCTCCCGACTTGGCACAAACCCCGAACCGCTCGAGCTGCCGACCGATTTCCCACGTGGCCGCGCGGGCACGACCCACGGCGCGACTCATCGGTTCCTCATCCCGGCACAGCTGCGCGATCAGCTCGGGACGGTGGCACGGCGTCACGAGACGACGATCTTCGCTGTCGTACTCGCCGGATTCCTCGCCGTGCTGCACCGATACACCGGCCGCGCCGACATCGCCGTCGGCACCCCGGTCACCAACCGCGACCAACCCGAGTTCGAGAGCTTGATCGGGTTCTTCCTCAACACCGTCGTGCTGCGCGCCGACCTCTCCGACGAGCCCGCGTTCGGCACGCTCGTGGACCGCGTACGCGAAGCAGTCCTCGATGCTCACGACAACCGCGATCTGCCGTTCGACGCCGTCGTGCAAGAGCTCGCCCCGGATCGTGCCGCAGGTTCGCTCCCGCTCACCTCGGTGCTATTCGCGTACAACGCTCACGTGCGACGGCAGACCGGCGCGCCGCACTACCGCGAATTCGACACCGGCGGCAGTCGCGCGGAGCTAACCGTCCTCATCGAAGAGACAGCAGACGACGCGGCATCCGAATCCGCGCGGACGTCCGACGGCCTGCAAGGCTCCCTCGAATACGACGCCTCCCTCTACAGCCCGGAGACTGCCGCGCGCATGGCCGGGCACCTGGTCCGCCTGCTCGCCGGTGCGGCCGCCGATCCACAAGCCTCAATCGCCGACCTACCGCTGCTGACCGACGCCGAACTGGCCGAACTTGATGCGTGGAACGCCACCGACGTCGCATCCGAAGCGCCGTGGACCTCGGTGCCCGACCTGATCGCTCGTCAGGCCACCGCAACGCCGGACGCCACCGCCGTCATCACCGACGAGCGGACGCTGACGTACCGCGAGCTGTGGGATCGCTCCAGCGCGCTAGACCGGCAACTGCGCACGCTCGGCACGGCTCCAGGCACCCCGGTCGCAGTCCTCCTCGACCGGTGCGCCGATCTGGTCGTCAGCCTCGTCGGCATCATGCATTCGGGGGGCGCCTACCTCCCGCTCGACCCCGCGCTTCCGGCCGAGCGGCTTGAGTTCGTCCTGGCCGATGCCGGCGTCACCACCGTGCTGACTCACCGGTCATCGGCCGAACGGCTCACCGGGCCGAACCTGCATGTCATCGCGCTCGACGAACTCGACGACGATACGACCGAACCCGCAACGCCGCACACGATCGAACCCGACGATCCGGCATACGTCATCTACACCTCCGGCTCGACCGGACGTCCCAAGGGCGTCGTCAACACTCATCGCGGCCTGGCCAATCACATGCTCTGGATGCTGGACCGCTACCAGCCCGGCCCGCAGGACCGCATCCTGCAGAAGACCCCAGCCGGTTTCGACGTGTCGTTCTGGGAGTTCCTGCTCCCGCTGATCAGCGGCGGCGTACTCGTACTCACGCCACCCGACGGCCACCGCGACGCCGACCTGCTCGTCGAACTGATCGAGCGTCAGCAGATCACGATGGTGCACTTCGTGCCCTCGATGCTGCACGCGTTCCTGCAGGTCGCCGACCCGGCCCGGTTCACTTCGGTTCGCCGAGTGCTGTGCAGCGGCGAAGCGCTGCCCGCCGATCTCGTGCGCCGCTACTACGCCGCCGGCTTCGAAGCCCCGATCGATAATCTCTACGGCCCGACCGAGGCCGCGATCCACGTCACCCACTGGACCTGCGAACCGGACGCCGTCACCGTCCCGATCGGCCACCCGATCAGCAACACTCGCGCCTATGTGGTCGATGGTCACGGCCGACAGCTGCCCGTCGGCGTTCCCGGCGAACTGTGGCTCGGCGGCGTGCAGGTCGCTGACGGATATCTCGGTCGCCCCGAGCTGACTGCCGAGCGCTTCACCGCCGATCCGTTCCGGGATGAACCCGCTGCGCGCGTCTTTCGGACCGGCGACCTTGTGCGCCGCGCGCCAGACGGTTCGCTCGACTTTCTCGGACGGCTCGACCACCAGATCAAACTGCGCGGATACCGGATCGAACTAGGAGAGATTGAGGCGGCGCTGCTCGCGCACGAGTCCGTCGCCGAGGCCGTTGTCCTGCTCGACGAGCGTGCACCGACCGGGCCGCGCCTGGCTGCGTACGTCGTGCCCGCGCGCACCGGAGCCTCCGCTGGCGTCGAACCGGCCGAACTGAGCGCTCACCTGGAGCGCACTCTTCCCGCGTATATGGTGCCCGCCGTCTTCACCGTGCTCCCGACGATGCCGCTGTCAGCCAACGGGAAGATCGACCGTCGCGCCGTCGCCGCCCTCGCCCCGGCGAATACGACTCCAACCGCCAGTTCCGCCGAACACGTCGCACCGCGTGACGACGTCGAGGCCACAGTCGCCGGGCTGTTCGCCGAAATCCTCGGGTGTGAGCGGGTGGGTGTGCACGATGACTTCTTCTCGCTCGGCGGCCATTCGTTGCTGGCGACCCGGCTCGTCGCGATGGTCCGTCGGCACTTCCGAGTCGAACTCGCACTGCGTGAGTTGTTCGAGGCTCCCACGGTCGGGGGAGTGGCCGCGCGCGTCGCAGCCAGGCTTTCCGGCAACGTGAACCCCGCCCCAGACCCGACCGCCGCGCCGGCCGGCGCGAGCGTCGCACTCCAGGAGGACACCGGTGTCTGACGCCGACCCCACCGCGAACCCGCCGCGACGCCGTCCGCTGAACCGGCAGCCGGAGTTCCTCAAGCTCTGGGCCGGACAGTCGATCTCCATGGCAGGCTCGGAGATCACCGACCTGGCGCTGCCACTGCTCGCCATTTACACGCTGCACGCCGGCGCCGGCGCGATCGGCCTGATCAACCTCAGCCGCTGGCTGCCGTTCCTGCTCGTCGCGCTGTGGGCCGGCGCGTGGAGCGATCGGCGGCGCAAGCGTCCCGTCCTCATCGGCGTCGACCTCGGCCGCGGGCTGGCGATGGGCGCCGTCGTCGTGCTCGCGCTCACGCACTCGCTCAATGTGCCGGTGCTGATGCTCGCCGTGTTGATCGTCGGCATCCTGACAGTGCTCTTCGACGTGTCCTACTACTCCTTCGTGCCGAGCCTCGTCGACCGCGCGGACCTGGTGCCGGCCAACGCCCGGCTTCAGGCCAGCGCCTCGGTCGCGCAGGTCGGCGGCCCCGGGCTCGGCGGTCTGCTCGTGCAGCTGGTCGGCGCGCCGGCGACGATGCTGGCCGACGCGATCTCGTTCCTGGCCTCGGCGGTCAGCCTGTCGTGGATCAGCGCCGAGGAGCCCGAGCCGGCGCCGCCGGTCAAGGGGCAGGAGAGCACGATCGCGCAGATCCGCGCTGGCGTCGCCGTCGTGCTCAAGGACCGGATGCTGCGCGCGCTGGTCGGAACGTCAGCGATCTACAACGCCTTCTCGCAATGGATTGTCACGCTGTTCGCCCTCTTTGCCGTGCGCACGCTCGGCCTGAGCGCCGGACTGATCGGACTGGTCGTCAGCGTGGCCGCGATCGGCGCGCTGGCTGGCTCGCTGGTCACCGGAGCCGCGACCAAGCGGATGGGCGTCGGCTCGGCGATGCTCTGGTCGGTCGGCGTCGAGTGCGCCGCGCTGTTGCTCATCCCGTTCGCGCCCGCGCATCATCCCGTCGTCGCGGTGGTCATGATGGCCGGCGCGTTCGCGATCAACGGAGTCGGCGTCGCGCTCTCGAGCGTGGTCGCCACCAGCATCCGGCAGACGGTGACCCCGCACCACATGCTCGGCCGGATGAACGCGACCTACCGCACGATCTCGTACGGCGTCATCGCGCTCGGCGCGGTGATCGGCGGTGCGGTCGGACAGACCCTCGGGCTGCGCACCGGCATGCTGATCGGCTGCATCGGCCTGCTGAGCACAGTCGCCTGGGTCGCGTTCGGACCGCTGCCCGCGCTGCGGGAACTGCCGAAGCCGGCCGAGCAGACGCCTGCGAATCCGGCCACCGATGATGCTATGTCCGCCGAATCAGCCATCGACGACGCGTCGACTGCCGACGTGCTATCGGCCGATGGAGTGAATTCGACATTTGATGTGAACGGCGCGCTCGCCGCGGGCGTAACGATGGCGGCGGACGCGAAGGGAGACGCGGAACTCGACAGCACCAGCCGATCTTGACGCCACTCATCCGCATTACTGACGAACGCGGGCTGCCCACGCCCGGCGAGGGGGATCAACAATGACGATCAGGGTTCTCATCTGCGACGAGCTGCCGGTGATCAGGGACGGGATGCGCACGCTCCTGGACGCGGTACCCGACTTCGAGGTAGTGCAGACCACGGACAACGGCATGGACGCGATCGTGCTGACCCGCACCACACGACCGGACGTAGTGATCACCGACCTGGCCCTGCAGGGCATGTCGGGGTTGGAGATGATCCGCCGCCTCGGCAAGGAGAACCTCGACCCGTCGCCCAACATCGTCGTCTTCACCCTCTCCGACACCGATGAGACGGTCAGCGACGTGCTGCACGCCGGCGCCAGCGGGCTGTTGGGCAAGGACGCCAGCCCTGAGGAGCTGGTCACCGCGATCCGAGTGGCCGCCACCGGCCGGACCACGCTGGCCCCGAGGATCGCGCACCGGCTGGTCGCCTGGTTCCGGCAGCAGCCGGACGCCTCCGACTCGGTGTTGCGCCCGGCGATGACCGACCTGACCCCGCGCGAGCGGGAGGTGACGTTGTTGGTAGCGCGCGGCCTGTCCACCGACGAGGTGGCGCACGAACTGGCAATCGGCGTCGCGACCGTGCGCACGCACCTGTATCGGGTTCGGTGCAAGCTCGGCGCGCGTGACCGGGCGCAGTTGGTCTCGTTCGCGTTCCGGTCCGGGCTGATGCGGCCTGCCTCGAATTCTGAGACGCCGGCAGGCGCAGCGCCTCGACGCGAGCAGCATCACGCGCAAGCGCACTGATGTAGTGATTGACTGACGCGACGGGCACTGAACAGTGATGCGCGGATTCGCTCAAGGTAATTTGATAGTTGCGCTCTTCAACTAATCGAACTAGTCGCGTGCTACGAAGCGACCGGCTGGCCAGCAGGTTGGGGCTGGCGCTGTGCGACTGAGGCTGCGGCTGACGCGTGCCGTGCCCGCTCCAGCCGGGCCGCGCCCGCCAGCCGCCACAGCGCGGCGGGATCGCCGTAGCGGCGCGTCTCGGCGGCGGCCAGGCGGAAGTAGCGGTGCAGCGAGAGCTCAGGCGTCATCGCCCGCACGCCGCAAGCCTGCATCGCGATGCGCACGACCTCGTCGGCGGATTCGGACGCCAGCGCGAGTGCTTCGACGGCTGCCGAGGCGGACTCGGGCAACGCCGAGTCCACGAGCCACGCGCCTCGACGCACCGCCGCGCGCACGGCGCGCAGTGATACTGCCGCTCGGGCGAGGGGGAGTGAGACCGCCTGCATATCGGACAGCCGCGTGCCGAACTGCCGACGCGTGCCGACGTAGCGAGTCGCGGCGTCAAGCGCTCCATCAGCGATCCCGAGCAGGTAGGCGGCCTGCCGGAGCCTGGCCTTGGTCAGCGCGCTCGTCGGCGCGTCGTCGAGCACACCGAGGACCTGATGTGCCGTCACCGGCGTGGATTCGAACTGGACGACCGGTGGCCACAGCTCCGAGTGCAGCGTGCAGCCGGGCGCGTCGGCGGGCACTGAGACGAGCTTCGGCGCGCCGTCGACGTGCACTGCGACGAGCAGCAATCCCGCGTCCGCGCAATCGATCGTGACGCTGCCGGTCAGCTCCCAGCCGTCACTGTCGTCGCCGGTGCGTCGGACGGTGATCGCACCGCCGACTGGCAGAGCCTCGAATCCGGCGGCTGTTGGCGCCGCCTTGGCTGCGTCAGGTGCGTCGAGCCCGGCACCGAGGTCGGCCATCAGCGCCGCCGCACGATACGGATTGCCGCACGCCGCCCGGCCAAGCTCCTCGCTGACCACGACGCCCGCCGCGAGCCCGAGTTCAAGACCGCCCTCGTCGGCCGGTCGTTCGTAGGCGAACACCTCAAGTTCGGCGAGGGCCGCCGACGCGGCACCGGTCGGGCCATCGTGGACAGGCGCTCCGTGCACTCCGGGCACCGGCGGGACGTGTGCCAGCACGGCACGCAGCGCATAGTGCAGCTCGGTGATCAGCGGGTCGGCGATCGGGTCCATGTCAGTGCCCTTCTTGGGTCTCAGCGCCCATCGAGCGCCGCGCTGTCGAGCGCCGACGCGACGATCTGAAGCATCACCTCGGAGGTCCCGGCGGAAATGGTCAAGCCGGGGGCCTCACGCCGTGCCGAGTCCAGCACCTGCGCGGCAGGCCGCCGGCGAGCCCGCTGATCAGCGGACGGCAGCGCCGCGCCCCACGCCGCGACGGACGACGCCAGTTCGCTGCTGTGGTACTTGGCCGCGGCTGCGGCGGTCGCGTCGACCCGATCGGCGGCGATGCCGGAGATGACCTCCCAGCACAGCACGCGATCGGCGTCGAGCATTCCGCCCAAGCGCCCAATCTGTTCGAGCTGCTGATCGGACACGCCGTCATCGCCATCAGCACTGTCGATGAGGCATTCGAGCGCAGCGCGCAGCCAGTGCTCGGCCCGGACGTAGTAGTCGAGCCCGGTCCGCTCGATGGCGAGAGCCTTGTGCAGCAGCGGCCAGCCTTCGCCCGGCTTGCCGAGCATGTTCGCTCGCGAGACCGGAACCCGGTCCAGCTCGGCGCGGTGAAACTGCTCGTCGCCGATCCCTGGGATCACCGAGACAGTGACGCCGGGCGCCTTCAGGTCGACCAGGAAGAGGCTGATGCCCTGGTATTTTCCCGCGTCCGGTTCGGTGCGCGCCGCGCACAGTCCCAGGTCCACGAACCGAGTCTTGAGGCTGAAGACCTTGGTGCCGGTGATCCGGTAATCCTCGCCGTCCGGCTCGGCCACCGCGCGCAGCGCGCCGAGGTCCGAACCCGCACCCGGCTCCGTGTAGAGCACTGACGCGAACCGCTCGCCGCGAGCGATCCCCGGCAACAGACGCTGCCGCTGCTCGTCGCTGCCCGCCATCAGCAGGAACTGGCCCACGATCTGGATCGTGTTGACGTGCAGCGTGTCCGGTACGCCCGCGCGCATCAGCTCTTCGGCGACGATCGCGGCGTCGGTGAGCGGTCGACCCTGGCCGCCGTACTGCGTCGGCCAGTGCACGGCCAGCAGCCCGAGCCCGCCGAGCACTCGGTACAGCGGACGCACGTCTGGCTCGACGGTGTGTTCGGCTTCGGCTGCGCACTCAGCGATCGCGGCGCGCACCTCCCCGTCAGCCAGCGCTTCGCGCACCTGCGCCCGGAACTGCTCCTGCTCCTCGGTGAAACCGAACCGCATGTCAGATCGCCGCCCCGAGCGACGCGAGCGCCTTCTCGGCGTACGTGACGACCGTGTCCAGCGGCTCGCCTGCGAACAGTGTGTAGTGATCGCCCGGCAGTTCGACGCACTCGAACGGTCCGGTGCACGCCGCGCCCCAGCGCTGCGCCACCCCGGCCCGGTCCTCGGTGGTCAGCACCGTCACAGGACCCGAATACGTCCCGGCCGGGCTGTAGCACTGCAGCGACAGCGCGCAGAAGCGGAAGATCGCGTACCGCTCCCACAGCTCCCGGTCGGTCAGGTCCAGCTCGACGCCGAGCGCGGTGAGCGATGCTCGGATCGCCTCGGGGTCGGGCTCGTCCGGGTTCTGCGATGCGACTCGCGGCGCGGCGTCTGCGGCGAGCGCCGCGCGCACCAACGTCTCGTCCTTCCCGGCCAGCCGCGCGACATCGTGCACGAAGCGCCGGCGCAGCGTCGGTTCGTCTTCGAGCTCGACATCGCCGTAGTAGATCCCGTCGAGGACCAGCACCGGCGGCGTGAGCCCCTGCGCCAACTCCAGACGCCGAGCCATCTCGAAGGCGAGCACGCCGCCGTACGACCAACCCGCGAGCGCGAATCCGTCACGTGGACCGTATTCGGTCATCGCGCGCACCAGGCGCTCGGCGACGATCTCCATGCCCTGCTTCGGCGGCTCCGACGCGTCTGCCGGCTCGGCAGCGAATCCGGCCACTTCGACTTGCGGCCGCAGGGCTCTGATCAGCGGCGCGTAGCAGAACAGCTCGCCGCCAGCCGGGTGCAGCAGCACCAACTGAGGCGCGTCCTGTTCGCCGCCGCCGACGCCGCTGCCAGCTCGAAGTCGCACAGCCGCGCGACCAGCCGGCTTCGCCTTCCCGCGCTCACGCAGCAACGCCAGCAGCGCCAGGCGATCCGGGGTCAGCTCCCGCTGCCGGTCCACCGCGAACGGGTTCACCGCTCGTCCCCGGCGGTGCCCAGCAGCCGGTCGACCTCTTCGTCGGAGAGGTTCTCCAGCATCTCCATCAGCTCCGCGTCACTCAGCCTGGACGCGCGCACGGTGTCCACGATCACCGCCAGGTGCGCGACCGTCGGCGAGGCGAAGAAGTCGGCCAGCGCCACCTCGACGCCGAAGCGCCGGTTGATCGCCGACATCAGCTGCGCCGCCTGCAGGCTGTTGCCGCCGGCGCGGAAGAAGTCGTCGTGCACGCCTAGCCGCTCGGTGCGCAGCAGCGGGCCGACGACCTCGCGCAGCAGGATCCGCTCGGTCTCCGAGCGCGGCTCGCCGTCCGGGCCGCCGGCGCTGGCCGCGTCGGGGTCGGGGGCCGGCAGGCGACGCCAGTCGACCTTGCCGCTGGCGGTCAGCGGGATCTCATCGAGGACCACGAAGTACGACGGGATCATGTACGAGGGCAGACGCGTCCCCAGGTGGTCGCGCACCGCGGACAGCTTCTCCGCGTCGACGCCGGTGATGTAGCCGACCAGGTGCTTGTCGCCGTGGTCGTCGGTCCAGGGCTGCACGGTGACCTGTCCGATGCCGGGGAACGCGGCCAGCGCTGACTCGACCTCGCCGAGTTCGATCCGCAGGCCCCTGATCTTGACTTGCTGGTCCAGTCGGCCGAGGAAGACGAGCCGACCGTCCGGCAGCCGCTTGACGAGGTCACCGCTGCGGTACAGGCGTCCGTCCGGCGCGGTGCCGAACGGGTCCTCGACGAACTTCTCCGCCGTCAGCTCCGGCCGGTTCAGATAGCCCTTCGCCAGCCCGGCCCCGCCGATCACCAGCTCGCCTGGAACGCCTACGGGCACCTCGGCCAGGTCGCGGTCCAGCACGTGCGCGACGTGGTTGGTCATCGGCAGGCCGATCGGCGGTGAGCTCTCCCACGTGCCGGGGCATTCCTCGACGATCATCGTGACCGTGCACTCCGTCGGGCCGTAGCCGTTGAACAGCCGCCGTCCCGGGTTCCACCGGTTGACCAGTTCGCCGCTGAACGCCTCGCCGCCGACGAACGCGATGCGCAGGTTGGCGAACTTCTCCGGGGCGAGCAGCGGCATCACCGTCGGCGGCAGGTCGATCACCGTGATCCCGGAACGCTCCATCAGAGCCTGGAGACGCTCGATCGAGACGCGCTCCTCGTCAGTGGCCAGATACAGTCGCGCGCCGGTCAGCAGCGCGCAGAACGTCTCGAATACGGACACGTCGAAGGTCGCCGACGCGAAGCCGAGCACTCGGTCCGCGGTCGTCATCTCGAACAGCTCGCGCGTCGAGTCGGTGAAGTTGACCACGCCGCGGTGGCCGAGCACGACGCCCTTGGGGCGGCCGGTGCTGCCGGAGGTGTAGATGATGTACGCGACGTCGTCGGGAGTCGCCGCCAGCGGCAGGTTCTCGGCGGGGTAGCCGGCCAGCTTTTCGCGCACTTCGCCGTCGTCGACGATCACGGTCGGCGCCTTTGCCTCAGCGAGCGTCGCGGCGGTCGCTTCCTGCGCGATGCTGACGGCGAGCGCCGCGTCCGACGCGATGTCCGCGACGCGGGCCGGCGGGTGCGTCGGGTCCAGCGGCACATAGGCCGCGCCGGTCTTGAGCACCGCCATCATCGCCGTGGTCAGGTCCGCGGAGCGGCGCAGGCACAGCCCGACGTTGCTGCCCACGCCCGCCCCGCGCTCACGCAGCAGCGCGGCGAGGCGGTTGGCGCGGGCGTTCAGCTCGGCGTAGGTGTACTCGACCTCTTCTACGACCAGCGCCACCGAGTCAGGGGCCTCGCTCACGCGCTGCTCGAACTGCTCGACGATCGTGGTCTCGCGTACCGGCCGCACCGGGCCGAGCGCCTTCTCGGCCAGGAACGCGCGCTCGTCGGCGGTCAGCATTCCGGCTGCCGAGAGGGGCGCGTCAGGGTTCGCGGTCAGGTTCGTCAGCAGTTCGCTGAAATGCCGCGCGAAGCGTGCGACGCTCTCGTCGTCGAAGAGGTTTGAGTTGAACTCGATGTCCAGGCGCGCGTCGCCGTCCCCTGATCCGGGGTCGGCCATGTTCCAGCTCATGTCGAAGCGCGAGGTGCCCACGTGCACCGCCTCCTCGCTCACCTCCAGGCCCGGCAGCCCGGCGGCCTCGGCGGCGTTCTGCAGGGTGAAGGCGATCTGGAAGATCGGCGAGCGGGACGGGTCGCGGGGCGGGTTGACCGCGTCGACCAGCTTGTTGAACGGCAGGTCGCCGTGCGCGTAAGCGTCCAGGACGACCGGCTTGAGCCGCCGCACCAGCTCGCGGAAGCTCGGGTCGCCGGACACGTCGGCGCGCAGCACCATCATGTTGATGAAGAACCCGATGACCGGCGCCACCGAGTCGTGCCGCCGGTTCGCGTTGGGGGAGCCGATCACCAGGTCGTCCAAGCCGGTGTACCGGCGCAGCAACACGAAGAACGCCGCCAGGTACGCGGTGAACGCGGTCGCGCCCTCCTGGCGGGCCAATCACGGGCGCGGGCCAGTGCGGGCCCTGCGACATGGAAGCTGCCGACCGAGCCGTCGAAGGTCAGCGTGTCGCCGCGCGGCCGGTCGGTCGGGAACTCCAGCACCTCGGTGCCGGCCAGCGTCTCGCGCCAGTACGCCGACAGCTTGTCCAGCTCGCCGCCGTCCAGCCATTCGCGCTGCCAGACCGCGTAGTCCGGGTACTGAATCGTCAGCTCGTCCAGCTGCGGCTTCTCGCCCTTCGTCGTGGCGCGGTAGACCTCGGCGATCTCCGAGGTCAGCACGCCGAGCGACCAGCCGTCGAAGACGATGTGGTGCACGTCGAACAGGAACAGGTGGTCGTCCGGGGCGACCTCGATCAGCGCCGCGCGCCACAGCGGCAGCCGGCTGAAGTCGAACGGCGCACGGATGCGCTCGGCGACCAGTGCGCGTGCGGCGGCCAGTCGCTGCTCACGATCTGCCCCCTCGACGCGCAGCACCGGCAGCTCTACCGCCACCTCGGGGGCGATCACCTGCACCGGGCCGTCTTCGCGTTCGACGATCGCGGTGCGCAGCGCGTCGTGCCGCGCGACCACGGTCGCCAGCGCCTCGCGCAAAGCATCCACGTCCAAGTCGCCCTGCAGGCGCGTGCACAGCGGCACGTTGTACGCGGGGGTGTCCGGGGCGAGCCGGCTGAGGAACCACAGCGTTTCCTGCGCGTGCGACAGCGGCGCGGGCCCGGAGTCGCGGCGCGGCGCCGGGCCGCGCTTGGCGGCCCCCGCGGCCTGCGACCGGATCCGCTCGAGGAACTGCGCGCGCCGGTCGGCCGGCAGGTCGGCGAGGCGGTTGTTGGTTTCGGTCATCGGGGACTCCTCCTCTTTCGCAGCTTTGATCCGCGAGCCACTACCGGACCGGCAGGTCCTTGAGTTCGCCGAGCGCGTGCGTGAGCACGTCGATGCCGCGCTGATAATCCGACAGCAGGATGTGCTCGCTGTCGGCGTGGTCCAGCCGGCTGTCGCCGGGTCCGTAGGTCGCCATCGGGATGTCCCAGACCTCGGCCAGGGTGTTCATGTCGGAGGTGGCGGTCTTCACCACCAGCCGCGGCTGCGCGTGCTGCCGCCGGATACCGGAGACCAGCGCCCGCGCCACCGGGTTGTTGCGGTCCGTGCGAACGGCGGCCACCGAGTTCACGACTGTCAGCCGCCCCTCGGGCAGCCGCTTGCGCAGGTCCTCCACGAGCCCGTCGGCATCGAAGCCGATCGGCGTGCGCACGCTCAGATCCGCGCTGGCCGCGCTGGTGTCGCCGCTGATCGAGACGAGCGTCGCGCCCGGCCGGTCGAACGTGGCGTGCCCGGCGTCGGGGCCGAGTGCGTCCTGCAGCGCGTTCCAGCTGGCCACGGCGAGCTCGGAGGCCTTCGGCTCGGGGTTGCTCGGATGCGTAGCCGGAGTCTCGACGGCGTAACGCAGGTCGAGCTTGCCCTTGTAGCCGAGCACTACGCCGCACCAGCCGCTCGGCTCGCCGACGATCAGCGCGTCCGGCGGCTCGTGCGCGGCCCGGATGGCCATCGCCCCACGCGAGCGCGGCGTCTCCTCCTCGACCACGCCGACGACGACCACCCGGCCGGGGAATCCGGTGGTTGTCGCGCTGGCGGCAGCGCAGATCATCGCGGCTAGCGGACCTTTGGCGTCGACCGCGCCGCGTCCGTAGAGCCGGCCGTCCTCCGAACGCACCGTCAGGTCGCCGGGGATCGTGTCCAGGTGTCCGAGCAGCATGACCTGCGGCCCGGGGCCGCCCTCGATGCTGCCGACGACGTTGCCGATCTCGTCCACGTAGGCGGTGAACCCGAGCTCTGTCATCGCCACGGCGAGGAAGTCGGCCAGTTCCCGCTCGCGATACGAGGGGAGGGGATCTCCAGCATCCGGCGCAGCAGGCCGGTGCAGTACGTCTCGGTCACCCGGCCGTCGGCGGTGAACGCCCACTGCCGCGCCGCGCCCCCGGCGCCGGTCCACTCGCGCGCGCTCACCGGGCGTTCTCCGCTGTGAACTGCACGATCCGATCGGCCACGTCGACGCGGTCGCCGAGCGCGGCCTGGAATCCGGAGAACTCGACCCGGTGGTTGACCTCGAGCACGAGTAGCCGGCCGTCCCGGTCCTCGATGAGATCGACCCCTGCGATGTCCGCATCCACGGCGGCAGCTGCGGCGACGGCGAGCTTCGCGATCTCCGGCGAGGACTCGCACGCCCTGGTCTGCGCGCCCAGCGCGACGTTCGTCCGTAGCGCGCCGCCACTGCCACCGCTGCGGTAAACCGCGCCAAGCAGTTCACCGCCGACCACGATCGCCCGGATGTCGCGTCCCGGCTTATCGATCAGCTCCTGCACGTACACCAAATGCGAAGTCGGCGCGGGCAACGCGGCTACGTACTCGAAGACACCCTCGGCGGCGGCTCGATTCGCGAGCGGCACGACCAGCCGCCCCCACGAGCCGACCAGCGGCTTGACCACCGCCGGGTAGCCGATCGTAGAGTCAAGCGCGTCGAGCGCGGCCTCCGGCGTCAGCCCGAGTGCGGTGCGCGGGGTTGGCAACGCCGCTGCGGTCAGTGCAAGCGTGGTACGCCACTTGTCGCCGCACACCTCCGTCGCCGCCGCACTGTTGAAGACCGTCACGCCTGAGGACTCCCAACTGCGCGCCGCGTACGCCGCTCGGGCCTGACCGATCTCCCGGTTCAGCGCGCTGCGCCAACGCGGGCCATGGCCATCGACGGCGCAGACCGCGAGCGTCCAAACCGTCCGGGTGTCCACGTGCCGATAAGGCACCTTCCGCCGTTCCAGCGCGTCGAACAGTCGCTTCTCGTCGGCGCCCACCCGCGAGGCGAGCACCGCGATCGCGTCCGGGTCCGATTCCGCGCCGGCTGGTGTCCTCGTCACACGGCCTCCCTGATCCGCCGATCTGCAAAGTGCATATGCGTTCGCGGGGCCGCCGTGCCGAAGCCGATGACTGCCGAGACTGCCGTGACTCACGGGCAGTGCCCCCATGACGAGCAGGATGCTAGGCGCGGCGGCGACCGATGGCGTCCGCCGCGCGCGGAGCTCGTTCAGACGCGCCGTGTGCAGTTCGCCGGGGTACGACGAAGCGTCCTGATTACCCCCGCCCGGCCGATGCGCACGCCGGTCTTACCTCGGCACTTACCTCGTCGGCAGGGACTTGCGCAGGCCGCGTCGAAGGGCCCTACTGTGAACCGGCGCGCACAGCCCAACCCGACAGAAGGGTCCTGAGGAAATGGCGGACGTATCAGGGAACTCGATGCTCGCACTATGGAGCGCCCCGCGCAGCCGGTCCACCGCCTTCGCGCGGATGATGGCCGAGCGCGGCGACCGGCAGGTCGTGCACGAGCCGTTCTCCCTGGTCGTGGACTTCGGCCAGTCCAAAGTCGGCGACCTGGTCGCCAACGACGAGCAGGAGGTCATCGCGCACCTGTGCACGCTGGCCGCCGAGAGTCCCGTGTTCTTCAAGGACACCACCGACTTCCACTATCCCCAGGTCCTCGCCGACGCGGACTTCCTGAGTCAGGCCACGCACACGTTCATCATCCGCCACCCTGCCGAAGCCATCGCCTCGCACAAGAAGCTGAACCCTGAGCTAGGCCGCGACGAAATCGGCTTCGCGCGCTTGTACGAGATCTTCGATGCCGCACGCACCGCCAGCGGAGTGACCCCGGTCGTCATCGACTCCGACGACCTGATCGAGCGCCCGCAGGAGACCGTGCGCGCATACTGCGACGGCGTCGGCATCGCATTCATGCCCGAGGCGCTGGCTTGGGAGCCGGGAGTGCGCGAGGAGTGGCGCACGACCCTGCGGTGGCACGAGGCCACCAGCCGCACCTGCGGCTTCGCCTCAGCCACGCGCGATGCCGCTACGTCCGGTCCCGCCGCCGCAGCGTCGTTTGCCGACGACTCGGTCCTAACCGGCTACCTCGACTACCACCTGCCCTATTACGAACTGCTACGCGCCGCCGCCCTGCGCCCCTAAACGCTTCAGCTCCGCCCGCCGGCCCGCGACCCGCCCTGACCACGGCGGTCGCGGGCCGGCGCATTTCCGCGGCGCCGTCTGCGCTTACCCACCGATCTATGCGGTCTGATTACCCCCGGACCGCGGAACTCCTCAGCACCCGTACGCGCGACTGACGATTTCCCGGCGGGCGACCGTAATCGGTACAGCGGACGACTGCTGTGACACCCGCGCATAGATTCGATTCC
This sequence comes from uncultured Actinomycetota bacterium, assembly GCA_963714445.1. Lineage (GTDB taxonomy): Bacteria > Actinomycetota > Actinomycetes > Streptomycetales > Catenulisporaceae > Actinocrinis. The sequence goes on along the minus strand of CAVQPP010000110.1, from coordinate 1,538 downwards.
CGGATCGGAAGACGTCTGAGAGCGAGGGACTGTGGCAGACGGTTTCGTCATCCCGGGCACCGACATGATGCGATGCGAGACAGTCGACCTGGCCGAATACCGCAACAACACCGGAATCTCGACGGCGGTCGACACCGGCGCCGGTGGGTTCAACGTCTGGGGCAACTCCTTTGCCGCCGAGCACCTGCCCGCCGGCGGCGCGCTAGTCGAGGTCGACGGCGTCCCGTTCCGGTTCCCGCCGGTCGGCCTCGGACCCGACAATGTGCGGTGCGCCGGCCAGTTCATCGAGGTTGCCGCAGGTCGCTACGACTGGGTCCACGTGCTGGCCGCGTCCGAGCGGCGCTGCGAGGACACCGTCGAACTGCACTTCGCGGACAGCAGCGTCGACGCCGAGTGGCTGCGCCTATCAGACTTCTGGGCCGCTCCCGCGTGGTTCGGAGAAGCAAAGGCCTTCGAAAGCGCGGTGATGCATTACCCGCATCACGTGCAGCCGGGGGTCTCGGCGATGATGTGGGCCCAGCGCGTGCCGGTGACCCGCCGCGCCGTCCTGCGCGGCATTCGCTTGCCGCGAAACGTGGCCGTGCACATCTTCGCCATCAGCCTCCAGCGCGCGGCAGTCGCCGCCGCGGTGGCCGAACCAGCTCCGGAGGTGCTCCGTGCCCGGTGACCTAGCCGTCAGGGTCCGCATGACCACCGGCGCCGCGCCGGTCCTGTGGTACCGCGACCCCATCAGCTGCCTGCAATCGACCTTCGCCACGGTCCTGACACGAGCCGGCGAGGATCCGCTAGCGGTGCTCGGCGCGGGCTGGCACTTCCGCTACCTGCCCGGCGACGTGCGCTCCGAAGAGTTCTACTACCCCTGCACGGACGACGACCTCGGCGCCGCGATCGCCCCACACCAAGCGCTGCACTCGCGCTGGTGGCGTCCGGCTGACGCGGACGACCCGCTGCGCGAACTGCGCGCCGCGCTGGAAGCCGACAAGCTGGTCATCGCGGCCGTCGACAACTTCCACCTGCCCTTCCGCCCGGCCTTCGGGGACGTACACGCCGCGCACCTGCTGATCGTCTACGGCCTCGATGAATATCGCGGAGTCGTGCACGTCTCCGACGCGATGCCCCCGGCATATCGTGGCCCGATCCCGATCGACGCGTTCATGCGCAGCTGGGGATCGGCCAACCCAGCCGACGAACAAGACGCCTTCTTCAGCTCGTCGGAGATCGGCCGCCGCTGTCTGGACGTCGAAGTTCAGGGTCCTTATCCGAAACTGACCCCGGAACTGCTCGCGGAAGAATCCCGGGTGCGGGGCTGTTGGATGGGCAGGTCGGTATGCTGCTGTCCGGAAAGTAATAGGCGTTGGAGCCGCTGTCGATGAAGCTGTCCGTCAGCGCGGCCCCGTTGTAAGTCGTCACCATGCTGCCATTGCCGGGATCGACGGCGTAGACCTTGGCGGTCCCCAGCCCGTTGTTGCTCTGCGTGCCGATTCCGAAACAAGCGCGCCGGAGACCGGCAATACGTAACTGAACGAGGAACGACAAAG
>CAVQPP010000109.1:0-13000 GCA_963714445.1 uncultured Actinomycetota bacterium | reverse complement strand
GGCACCCGGGGGACGGTATGAACACCACCAGCACCAACGGGGCACCCACACCCAAGCACTACAACTGCGCAGTAGAACTAGCGGTCGACGTAATCGGCGGCAAGTGGCGCCCAGTCATCCTCGCCCACCTAAAGGAGGGCGTCCACCGCTACGGCGAACTCCGCCGCCGAATCCCCGACATGAGCGAAAAGATGCTCGCCCAACGCCTACGCGAACTGCAAGAAGACGGCCTAATCCAGCGCATCGAACACGAAGGCAAACCCGCCCACGTCGAGTACCGCCTCACCGAAGAGGGCTGGAGCCTAGCCCCAGTCCTCCAAGCCCTCTACGACTGGGGCACCGCCCGCGCCGAACGCACCAAAACCCCAATCGGCGAATAAACCCACCGCGGAACCCCGCAGAGACCGACGCCGCCCGCCGTCAGACCCGCTGGCTCAACTCAAACTCGCCCGCAGCAACACCCTCAACAAACGCAGCCCACTCACCCGCCGTGAACCGCAACATCGGCCCCTCAGGGTCCTTACTATCCCGCACCGCCACGCCACCCTCAGGCATCCGCGCGACCTCAACACAATTCCCGTTCATGGTGCTGGCGTTGGCCTTCCGCCAGACTAGATCCACACCGCTTTGGTCGGACATCGAAGGGTTCCTCTCACTCGGGAACACCCGGGAAGCGCGGTGCTCCGCATCGCCCCAACAGCCGTGCCCGGGAGATCTGACTCAGTCCTCTGCCAGCTCCCCAAAAACGGATTCGCGGACATCGCATACGTCTGACGAGGTGCGCGCGAGACCTTTTACCTACCCGAAAGCGCGCACGATACGCCGGGCCACGACCCTACGCTTTCAGCAGGCGAGCCACCGAAGCTCGCAGAGTGAGCCGGCGGCCAGACCGGATCACGGTCCGCCGCCGGCAGTCGTCAGGCCTGGTGGGCCAAATCGTCGAACTCGCCGGCGACCATACCCTCGGCGAAAGCGGACCATTCGGCGGCGGTGAACCGCAACATCGGTCCTTCGGGATCCTTGCTGTCCCGCACCGCTACGCCGCCCCCGGGGATCGGCGCGGCCTCGACGCAGTTGCCATTCGAAACACTCGCGCTGGCTTTGCGCCAGACGAGGCTTGCGTCGCTCTGGTCGGACATCATGGCTCCTCTCATCCGCGAACACCGCCTGGAGCGGTGTCCTCCTCCTCCCGCGACGGTACGCGGGAAGCCTCAATCAGCCCCCTGTCAGCCCATGAATCACGGATTCGATAACGTTTCGCGTTTCGCTCGGGTTCAGTGCGAGACCCTCGATGTACTCGAAGACACGTGTGATCCGCAGGCGCTCAGCCTCGCGGTCAGCCCAGACCGCGCCAAGGTTGCCTTCGAGGAAGCAGGCGTAGTCCAGCCCGTACGTTCCGGGCGCGAAATCGAGAATCGACATTCCCTCGGTACCCAATCCGGGATAGGCACCGCGCGAGATCGGGACTACTTGTATGACGACGTTTGGAAGTCGCGAGACATCATTGATATGCCGTAGCTGAGCCGCCATCACCTCGGCACCGCCGACCTCACGCTTGATGACGTTCTCATCGATGATCGCGTGAAGCTTCATCGGAGGGTCGGCGAAGAGACGTAGCTGTCTGGCCAGCCGCGCGTTGATCTTAATGTCAATGTCCTCGCCCTCTCCCTCCACAGCCGTCCAGTTCCAGGCATTGCCGACGACCATGGCACGCGAGTACTCAGCGGTCTGCAACAGGCCGGGGACTAGTGCGGCTTCGAAGGTGCGCACGCCGGTAGCGATCTGTTCGAGCGAAATGTAGTCGGCGAACGCCTCGGTCAAGCCTTGCCAACGGTTCTGGATCCTGCTTGCCTTGGCCATCTCGACTAGGCGGTTGAGTTCATCCGGCGAGGCGTTGTAATAGACGCACAGGTCGCGCACGTCACGCTGGTTCGCCGGGCGTTTACCCGTTTCCAGCCTGCTCAGTTTGGTCGGGGAGAAGCCTGGACCGAGTTGGGCGGACAAGTCTCGCGATACTTCTTCGATAGTCTTGCCCATCGCCTCACGCAGACGCCGCAACTCCGAACCGAGTTGGATTCGGTCGGGCGACGGCAGCACTAGAGGACGTTCAGGCGCCACCCGGAACCGCCCCGGGGCGCATTGAGGGGTGCACGCAGGGCGCTGTGCTGCAAGTGCTCACCGCATGTTCATTTGTCACTACCGTTTGGCACTTGCCAGCTGCGGGCATGAGGGTCAATGTAGCAGTGTTCTCTGTGCGACGCACCAACATCCATTTCTGTTATGCATTCTTCACCCGTTCGGATTCGCGCCAGCGTTGTCGCGACGCCGCAACCTCCAGCAACCCGCCCTCGACCGGCCGTTTTGACGCGGCGTCAGGGCCGTTCGGTACCGCCAGTCTCTGGGGAAGGGAGACCAGCGTCATGAACGTCGACTTCGAGGATGCGCGGGACGGTTCGGAAGTGCCGCCGAAGAAGAAGATCATCGTGCAGTGCCCGGCGTGTAACGGATCGGGGAACGTGGTGCCGTTCGGGTCGCGCGCCCGGGTGGGTTGCCGGATTTGCTGGGAGCGGGGGCGGGTCTCGCGGATTGTCGCGGACAGTTGGTTGCTGGAACATGGGGACAGGGAAAAAGGGGCCTGATTCGGCCCCTTTCCCGGTCTTCGGTGGATTTAGTTATCGCTGCGCTGGTTGTTGTGGCTGCAGCGGTTCGGGTTCGGTTTTAGTAGGCGCTCATGGCTTGGCCGAAGGCGCCGGTGGATTGGCTGACGGACGAGCAGGTGGCGGAGGCGTAGGTCTGCGCGCCGCCGGCGCATTGCTGGTCGCGGGTGGCGGACCAGAAGGAGAGCCACGCCAGGCCCTTGGTCTTCGCCCAGCTTGCTAGTGCTGATGCGTCGGCGGTGCTGAAGGTCTCCGAGTTGACGTCGTTGACGCCGATCATCGGGGTGACTGCGATCTTCGTTAGGGCCTGGGCCGGGGAGAGGGACGTCCAGACGGACTGGACCTGGCCGGCGGTCGCGGTCGCGGCCTGCTCGGCGAGGGTGGCCATGTCGCCGGGGAACGCGCCGCCGTAGTCCATCGCCATGATGTTGACCGCGTCGACGTTGACGCCGTTGGTCTTCGCCGAGGTCAGGACGTTGACGCCCTGGGCGGTCAGGCCGGTGGGCAGGACGGGGAGGGTGTACGAGACGTGCAGGCTCGGGTTGTTCGCCTCTAGCGTCTTGATCGCCTGGTTGCGCAGGTTGATCGAGTTCGTGTCGGCTACGGCCGCGCCTTCGACGTCGAAGTCGATGTACTTGAGGTTGAAGGCCGTGATGACCTTCTGGTACGCGGCGGCTAGGGCCGAGGGGGAGGTGCAGGACTGCGCTAGTTCGACGCCTGATGCGCCGCCGAAGGAGACGCGGACGTCGCCGCCGGCCTGGCGGAGGCTGGATATGTCGGCGGTGATGGAGGGGTCGGTCAGGGCCGTTACGCCGCCCCATTCCGGGTTGCAGGCGCCGCTGCTGGTGATGAAGGCCAGGTTGAAGAACTTGGTGCCCTCGGTCGCCGCCTTGGCGGTGAGGTTGTAGAGCGGGTAGAGGGACAAGTCGGCGTAGGGGGCGAACTTGCCGAAGCTGCCGTTGCCGGGAGGTGGCGGCGGGGGCGCGGGTGTCGTGGGGGTTTGGGTTGGGGAGGCGGGCGTGGTGGTCTTGGGTGGGGTGGGGGACGGCGGGGTGGTTACGGGCTTTGAGGGCGAGGGCTGTGCGGGGGAGGTGGGTGTGGAGGCGGGGGTGGAGGCGGTCGAGCCGCCGGTGCACGCGGCGCCGTTGATGGTGCAGTTGGTGGGGGCGCCGTTGCCGGAGACTTCGAAGCCGAAGTTCACGGTGCCGCCTACCGGGACCGTGCCGTTCCAGGACGCCGGGGTGACCGTGTAGGTCTGGCCGGCCGCGGCCTCGGTGCCGTTCCAGAGGCTGGTGACCTTCTCGCCGCCGGGCAGCGTGAACGCCACCTTCCAGGCGGACAGCGCTGCCGAAGTCGTGTTGGTGATCGTGTACTGGCCGACGTAGCCGTCGTCCCAGGAGCTGGTCTTGGCGAAGCTGACGGCGGGGCTGGCCGCGTTCGCGCCGGTGGCCATCACGAAGCCCGCGCCGACGGCCACGACCGTGACGCCGGTGGCGGCGGCTACCAGCTTGAACCGGCGGCTCGCGCGCGGGCCGCGGGCGGGTCGTCCGGCTTCATCGGCGACCGCCTGCGCGGCATGGCTTCCCATGGAATTTCCTCCCGGTGGATCGAGATCGTCCCAGGCCCGCGCTGCGGCCCGGCAGGTGCGGACCTCACCGTATTGAACTGCGGGCGGGCTGACAGCCCTCGATCATTAAGCTCGCCCTAAGACGGATTCAGGGCCGTGGTGGGAGGAGGCCGTAGGGCTTCGGCGCGGGTGGATGCGGTGGTTAATTTGGTCCGACGACCTGGACCTGGGGGGAGTAACCGTTCCACGTGGCGAACACCGAGTACGTAGTCGAGCCCTCGCTGAAGTCGACGCGCAGCCAGCCGGAGGCCGACCAGTTCTGCACCGAGTATCCGGCGGCCGGGGTCGCCGAGACGAGGCTCACGCTGTTCGGGTGCATGGCGAGTACGACCACGCCGCCCGCGGTCTCGTACCGGGAGAGCGACGCGGTCGGCGAGGGGGAAGGTGAGGGCGACGTGATGGTTGGAGCCGAAGGTGAAGAGGACGCGGCCGGCGGTGGGGGCGTCAGGTGCGCGGACCCTGAGTTGGGCGGCTTGCTCGGCGAGAGTGCCGAGCGCGGCGAGGGCGACGGGGTCGGACTCGGGACGCTCGGCGAGAGCGTGATCGTCAGCGCGGGGCTGGTGTGCGCTCCGGCGGCGAGCACCGCGGGGGGCGCCACGGCCGCCGGGATCAGCACCGAATCCACCCCGAGCCAGGCGACGGCGGACGCCACGGCGGTCGCCCCGGCCCACGCGGCCACCGCGAACGGCGCCCGGTTCCTGCCACCTGCGTTACCGATCACGGGGCCCCTCGGTTCCCTCTCCCCCGGCCATGGATTACGGTGCCACCCTATGGCGAACGTGCTCCTGGTCGAAGACGATCCCGACGTCCGGTCCGCGGTCATCCGGCAGCTGACCGCGTTCGGGCACGCTGTCCGCAGTGCCGGGACCGCGCTCGCCGCGCTGCGCGAGGCCGCCCGGGACCCCGGCGACATCATCGTGCTCGATCTCGGGCTGCCGGACTTGGACGGCTCCGAGACGCTGAAGATGTTACGCGCCATCACCAGGGTCCCGGTGATTATCGCAACCGCAAGGGACGATGAAGCCGAGATCATCAGGCTGCTGAACGCCGGGGCCGACGATTACTTGGTTAAGCCGTTCTCCGGCGGTCACCTCGCGGCCCGAATAACCGCGCTGCTGCGGCGGTCCGGCGCTGGGCAGGCGCACGTGACGCTGCGTATCGGCGGGCTCGAGGTGGATCCGCGGCGACGGGAAGCGCGGCTCGACGGCCGCACGCTGGACCTGAGCCGGCGCGAGTTCGACCTGCTCGCGTACCTGGCCGCGCGTCCCGGCGAGGTCGTCACGCGGCGCGAACTGCTGACCGAGGTGTGGCAGCTGCCGTACGGCGACGATCAGACGATCGACGTGCACCTGTCCTGGCTGCGCCGCAAGCTCGGCGAGCGGGCCAGCGCGCCGCGCTACCTGCACACGGTGCGCGGCGTGGGCGTCCGGTTGACCGAACCGCCGGCGCGATGAACAGGGCCCTACGATGAGGTGGGCTCTGGCGCGCGTCGCGCTCGCCGTCACCAGCATGGTCGCGCTCGCGTTCCTGGTCCCGCTGGGTTTCGCGATCGACCACATCGCCGCGCAGCGCGGCTACACCGACGCGCAGTCGCGCATCGCCGCGATCGAGCCCCTGCTGGCAGTGACGACCGATCGCACGCAGTTGCAGGGCGCGCTGGAGACGATGTCGGGCGCGCAGGACATCGCGGTGCGGCTGCCCGGCGGCGACTTGCTCGGCACCAGCCGCGCGTCGATGGCGCAGCTGGACGCGGTCGAGCACTCAGGCCGCGCGCAGCAGCTCGCGGTGCCCGGCGGATCAGCGCTTGTACAGCCGGAGGTCGTGAACGGCGGGCAGATGACCTTGATCGAGGTCTTCATCGACGCCGCAAAGGCTCGGCAGGGCGTGCTGCGCGGCTGGCTGATCCTCAGCGGCGTCGCGGTGTTGCTGGTCGCCGGCTCGACGCTGGTCGCGGATCGGCTGGCCACGCGGGTCGTCGGCTCGGCCCGGCATCTCGCGGAGGCATCGCGGAAGCTGGGTGACGGGGATACGGCGGTGCGCGTGACGACCGACGGCCCGAACGAGCTGCGCGAAGCCGGCGACGCGTTCAACACGATGGCTGACCGCGTGGTGCATCTGATCGCCGCCGAGCGCGAGATGGTCGCGGACCTCTCGCATCGGCTCCGCACGCCACTGACTGCAGTACGCCTCAACGCGCAGGCGCTTGGCGACGTCCCGGCGGCGGCGTCCACGCTCGACGCGGTCGCGAAGCTGGAGCAGGAGGTCGATCAGATCATCCGGGCAGCACGCGGCGGCACGAGCATGGCGGCGTCGACAGGGTCCTGCGATCTGACAGCTGTGGTGGCGGAGCGGATGGCGTTCTGGTCGGCGCTGGCGGAAGATCAGGAGCGGCCGTGGCACCTGGTCGGCGCGTCGAGCCCGACCCCGGTGCCGGTGGCCGCGCCGGAGTTGGCGGCGGCGCTGGACGCGGTGCTGGGCAACGTTTTCCGGCACACGCCGGAGGGCACGGCGTTCCAGGTCACCGTGCATCAGGGCCATGACTCGGTATCGATACTCGTCGACGACGCGGGGCCGGGCCTCGACGAGCCGGATCGCGCGCTGCGGCGCGGCGAGGGCTCGGGGCGCGTCGGATCGACGGGGCTCGGGCTGGACATCGTGCGCAAACTGGCCGAGCGCACCGGCGGCTCAATGACCGTTGATCGCTCGCCGCTCGGCGGCGTGCAGGTGCACTTCTCGTTCCTTACACCGACTAAGAACTCGTCGAACCTGCTGAATGGGCAGTCTGCGCGAGCAAAGCGGTATGCGCGCCGAGGACGCGTGTAACGATCAGCACGGCCGAGTTCGGACCGCTCGGTCGCAGTTGTTTGCGTAACGCGGCCGGGTCGATGTCGGCGCCACGTTTCTTCACCACGAGCGTGCCGATGCCGCGTTGAGCGATGAACGCGCGTAGCTGCTTGACGTGGAACGGGAGCACGTCGGTGATCTCGTACGCGGCGGCGAACGGCGTGGAGATCAGCGCGTCGCCGGTGAGGTACGCGATGGTCGGATCGATCGTGGTTGCGCCGAGGTCGGCAGCTAGTTCGCCGATGAGGCGGGCACGGATGACGGCGCCGTCCGGTTCGTAGAGATAGCGACGCAGCGGTCCGGGTTCGGGGTTGGGGAGGCCGCGAGTGACGAGGGTGTGCGGGCCCGGCAGCAAGGTCGCGCGGCGCGCGGGGCCGGCGAGTGGGCCGAAGTAGATGCCGGCTTCTTTCACTTCGCCGTGGTCGGAGACCCACTCGGCCTCGGCGGTGTCGGGGATGTCGCTGTGCGGCAGTCCGGGCGCGGCCTTGAAGCCGGCCGCCGGGACTCGGTTGGCCAGGTCGAGCGCGAAGCTCCACGGCGGCGAGTACCCAGCCGGGTCGAACACGCGGCCGCGCGCGGTGCGTCGGGCGGGGTCGAGGAAGACGGCGTCGCAGTCGCGGCCGCCTAACCCCGTGAGTGCGACGTTGGCGACGTCGGCCCACCGCACCTCGATCCGGTCGGCGAGTCCGGCCGCACGCGCGTTGGCCTCCGCGGCCGCGCAGACGACCGGGTCCCGGTCGACGGCCAGCACCTCGAGCCCGGCAGCGGCGAAGGCGAGCGCGTCGCCGCCGATGCCACAGCACAGGTCGGCGACGCGTCGCGCACCGGCGGCCGCGTAGCGGCGCGCGCGCAGGTCGGCGACGTCGCGGCGGGTCGCCTGCTCAAGGCCGTCGGGGGTGAAGTACATGGTCCGGGCCGCCTCGCCGAACTTGGCTACGGCCCGGCCGCGCAGCCGGGCCTGCGTCAGCGCGGCGGCGACCAGCGACGCCGGGTAGCGGTGCCGCAGCTTCGAGGCCAGGGCGAGGGCGGCCGACTCGGTGTAGTCGCCGAGCTCGGCCAGCAGCGCCTGCCCCTCATCGGTGAGCAGAGCGTCGAAGTCGGCGATCTCCATGCGCCAATTCTCAACCTGACCGGCACTTGACCCGGTAGTGGCCACGCGGCGAATCGCTGGATACCCTACGCCCCATGGTCTCTACCAATGCGGATGAAGCCCCCGAGAGCTCGGAAACCACCGCATTGGAATCGCACTCCAGCCTGACGGAAACGTTGCCAGAACAGCGCCGCGCCGAACAGGACGCAGAAGAAGCCCCCGCGGCCGGCCGTCTCGGCCTGCTCTCGCGCCTGACCTGGTCGCCGTCGCTGCAGACGCTCGGCCCGTGGCTGCTGGTCGCCGGGCTGATGACCGTCTACCTGCTGATCTCGCTCGCGCGCTACTACCGCTTCGCCCCGACCTCCTGGGACCTCGGCCTGTTCACCGAGCAGGTCAAGCAGTACGCGCACTTCCACGCGCCGATCGACGACGCTCGCTCGCCCGGCTACGAGATCCTCGGCGAGCACTTCAGCCCGATCGTCGCGTTGATCGGCCCGTTCTTCCTGCTGTTCCCGACCCCGGTGACGCTGCTGGTCGCGCAGACCTTCCTGTTCGCGGTCGCCGCTGTCCCGCTGGTGCGGTTCGGAGCCGAGCGGATCAGCACCGGCGCGGGTTACGCGCTCGGCATCGCGTATGGACTGTCGTTCGGCCTGGCCGAGGCGATCGACGCGGACTTCCACGAGATCGCCTTCGCGGTGCCGATCATCGCGTTCTCGATGGTCGCGCTGCTGCGTGGCAAATACCGGCAGGCCGCGCTGTGGTCGCTGCTGCTGCTGTTCTGCAAGGAAGACATCGGGATCACGGTCGTCCTGCCGATCGGCATCGCGCTGATCCTGTACGGGCGCACGCTGCTGGGCGCCGCGGTCCCGCCGCCGGGACCGCCGGGTCGCTGATCGAGATCTACTGGATCATCCCGTCGCTCAACGCCACGCACACGTACGAGTACTGGAACAAGGGCGGCTGCGCGGACCCGACGCAGCCCGGCGGCGCAAAGCCGATTCCTGCTTAGTCGGCCAGAGCATGCAGAACGCGGGCGGGAAACTCGAGCTGGTCTTCCTGCTGCTGGCGATCACCGCGTTCGTGGCGCTGCGCTCGCCTCTGGTGCTGTTCGCCGTGCCGAACCTCGGCTCGCGATTCATCACGACGAACAACACGTTCTGGGGCACCACCTGGCACTACAACGCCATCCTGATGCCGATCCTGTTCGTCGCCGCGGCCGACGGGATCGTGCGTGCTCGCTCGGTCGGCGTGCTGCCACCGGGCGCGAATACGGTGCGCCGTTGGGCGCGCGGCGTGAGCGGGGCGATGTCACGGCATGGCGCGGTGGCGATGATGGCCGTCGCATTCGCTCTCATTCCGCAGTTCTCGTACAACCAGCTTTTCGACCCGAACACGTTCACGTTCGACTCGCGCACCGACGCCCTGAGCCACGCGATGTCGCTGGTGCCGGACGGCGTAACCGTCGAGACGACGATCAACATGCTCGCGCCGCTCTCTGCACGCGACGACGCGTTCTGGGTCGGCAATCCGGCCGCGCCGGTAGCGCCGCAGTACGTGGTCTTCGACCAGATCGTCTCCGGATTCAGTCCGCCGATCACCGACGTGAAGGGCTTCGAGCAGCAGCGTCATCCGGGCGCCAAGTACGACGTCGTCCATCAGGACGGCTTCGGGATCTACGTCCTGCACAGGACTTCCTGAGCGCACCCACCAACCGCACTCCCCATAGGATGAAGCCGTCTGAATCCGACGGTCGTCATCCGGAACGGAGTGGAACTGTGGCAGTTACTCGCAAGGCTGCGGCGCATTGGGAAGGCAGCCTGATGGAGGGCAAGGGCGAGGTCGCCTTCAACTCCTCGAACCTTGGCACATACCCCGTCAGCTGGGCGGCCCGCTCGGCGGAGCCGAACGGCGTCACCTCCCCGGAGGAGCTGATCGCGGCGGCCCACTCCACCTGCTTCTCAATGGCGCTATCGCACGCGCTGCGCAGGCCGGCAACCCGGCGGACACCCTGGACACCTCGGCTGAGGTGGACTTCCAGCCGGGCACCGGCATCACCGCGATCCGGCTTAACGTCAAGGCGAGCGTCCCCGGCCTGACCGCCGAGCAGTTCGCCGACTTCGCCGCGAAGGCGAAGGAGGGCTGCCCGGTCTCGCAGGCGCTCAAGGCCGTGCCGATCAGCCTCGAGGCTGAGCTGGTCTGATTTCGGGCTGGTCTGATTTCGGGCTGGTCTGACGCGCGGTCAGAGCTGCGGCAAAACAAGGGGTCGGACGCACACGTCGCGTCCGACCCCTTTTTGTCTTCGAATCAGACTTCACGCATAGCGCCAGTCAGGCCAAGCATGTCCAGTCCAAGCAGCGCCGCGCCGACCACCGGCTGATCCACCGCGACGACCAGTTCGGCGAGCGGGATCTCGTCTGCGGCACGCGCGGTGATCCGGTCCATCAGGGCGGGTGGACGCGCTCGCAGCACCCCTCCGCCGAGGACGACCTCGGCAGGTCGGTTCGCGATGTCCAGCCGATGCAGCGTCACCCGGGCCATCGCGATCACCTCCTCAGCCAGCTGGTCGACCACCGTGCCCGCGACCGGATCGCCGTCGGCGGCGACACGCATCAGCACCGGTGTGAGCTCGTTGATCCGCAGGCCATCGATCTCGCCGAAGTGCAACGCCAGCGCCACCTGCTCGACCGTCGCGCGGCCGAAGTGCTCGGTGACGGCGGTGGTGAGCGCGGTCGCCGGGCCGCGTCCGTCCTCCGCGCGCACCGCGTGCCACAGCGCCTCCTCGCCGAGGTGGTGGCCGCCGCCCCAGTCGCCGGTCAGCCGGCCGAGCGCGGGGAACCTGGCACGGCGCCCGTCCGGGCCGATGCCGGCGAGTTGATGCCCGCCCCGCAGACCACTGCGACGCCCCACGACCTGGACGCCCCAGCGCGCAGCAGCGCGAACGTGTCGTTGCCAACCTCGACTGAGTCCGTCCAGCCCTCGGCCGCGAACGCCGTCGCCAGCGCCTCCTCCTCCACCGGCAGGTCCGCCCCGGCCACGTACGCGGCCAGGTGCCGGGCGATCGGTATCTCGCGCGGGACGTTCAGCTCGGCGCGGATCATCGAGACCGCCTCCCCGGCCACCGCTATCGCCGCGCCGACGCCGCTGGATTGCGGGGTGAAGCCGCCGGAGCGGGCCGAGGCGATCACCGCTCCGCCGGCGTCCACGAGGAGCACGTCGGTCTTGCTGTTCCCGCCGTCGATGGCAAGCACGGTCCCAACCCGGCCCGGCGGCCCGGCGCCGTCCGCTGGGACGGGCGTGCCGGTGGTCCGTACGGTCACCGGGCCTCCGCCCACGGCAGATACTGCGCGTTCGCGGCGATCAGCGCGTCGGCGAGCTTGTCGGCCAACTCGACCTGCCCGATCAGCGGGTGCGCCAGCAGCGCGCCGAACACCCGGTCCCGGCCGCCGCGAATCGCGGCGTCGATGGCCAGCTCTTCGTACGCGCTCACGTTCGCGATCAGCCCTCGCAGCGCCGGCGGAAGCGGAGTCTGCGGCAGGGGTTCGATCCCTGATCCGCTCACCGACGCCGAGACCTCGATGACCGCGTTGTCGTCCAGGAAGGGCAGCGTGCCGTTGTTGCGCACGTTGACCACCTGCACCTCGCTGCGCCCGCCGACCAGCGACGCGAGCAGCTGCACCGCGGCCTCCGAGTAGTACGCGCCGCCGCGCTTGGAAAGCAGCTCCGGCTTCTCGTCGACGCTCGGGTCGCGGTACATCTCGAGCAGCTTTTCCTCGATCGCGGAGACCTCGGACGCCCGCGAAGGCGCGTTGCGCTCCTCCTCGACCACAGCGTCGTGCATGTAGTAGTAGCGCAGGTAGTAGGACGGGATCATGCCGAGTTGGTGGATCACCTCGACCGGGATCTGATTGCCCTCGGCGATCTCGCTCGCGTGCTCGGCGATGATCGACGGCAGGATCTCCTCGCCGTCGAGCTTGACGCCACGCTCCCAGGTCAGGTGGTTCAGGCCGACGTGGTCGAGCTGGATGCGATCCGGCGTGACGCCTGCCTCGGCCGCGAACCTGCGCTGGAAGCCGATCGCGACGTTGCACAGACCGACCGCGTCGTGCCCCGCGTCGAGCAGCGCGCGCGTGACGATCCCGACCGGGTTGGTGAAGTCGACGATCCGCGCTTCCGGTGCCAGCTTCCTGACTCGGTCGGCCAGGTCGAGCACCACCGGCACGGTGCGCAGCGCCTTGGCCAGGCCGCCGGCTCCGGTGGTCTCCTGGCCGACGCAGCAGAACTCCAGCGGCAGCGTCTCGTCCACGTTGCGCGCGGCCTGGCCGCCGATGCGCAGCTGGAAGAGCACCGCGTCGGCGCCGTCCACGCCCTCCTCCAGCGACGCGGTGGTCAGCACCTTGCCGGGGTGTCCCTGCTTGGCCAGAATCCGCCGGGAGACGGCGCCGACCGCCTCCAGCCGGTCGGCCGCCGGGTCCACCAGCGCCAGTTCGGAGACCGGCAGCTCGGCTCGTAGCCGGGCGAAGCCGTCGACGAGTTCCGGCGTGTAAGTGGAACCGCCGCCGATGATGGCGAGTTTCATCAGCCCTTTACTCCTGTCAATGTCACGCCCTCGACGAATACCTTCTGCGCGAAGAAGAAGATGATCACGATGGGCGCGATGACCATCAGGTTCGCGGCCATCATCAGGTTCCAGTCCACGTGGTGCGCCGCGTGGAAGGTCTCCAGGCCGAGCGCGAGGGTCCAGTTGCCCGGCGAGGGGCCGACGTAGACCTGCGGTCCGAAGTA
>CAVQPP010000108.1:0-5983 GCA_963714445.1 uncultured Actinomycetota bacterium | reverse complement strand
CGCGGGGCCGGCGGCGGGCGGTCGAACCGACGAGCACCCGGAGCGGAACTCGCGGGGGCGTCGTCATGGGTGCTGGTGTGCGGCCGCCTCTCGGCGAGTGGCACGACGCGGCTCCAGCCGAACGGTATTCCGCGACGGCAGATGAGTTGAGGCCCGGGGGACACAACACACCAGCGATGGAAGGAACGCGTCGACCCGCTGGCCTATTCCGGGCCGTTGGCCGCTGGACTCCGGGCCGCTGGCGGCGGGCTGTCAGGCCTCCTGCCAGGGGTTGATCAGATCGACTCCCGCATGCTGGAAGTCCCTGTTCCGGGTGGATCGTGTAACGCGTCGAGCGCTCCACGAGCGTGCCGATCGCCGAACGATCGAGGCCAATGATCAGATCGCCTTCCCAATGCCCTGGGACAGCACGGTCCTCGACTTCGGCGGGTCGCTGGCTGATCATCACCTCCGGAGTGACCATGCCGTCACGGCGCTTGCGAGCACGGGCGCGCGGCACCCGCAACGCGCGGCCCGTGCGCGGGCCGGCCACCAGTTCCCGTTTCAAGGCGCCGCGCCCTTGGACATAGAGTGCCTGGTAAATCGCCTCATGGCTGATGCGCATGGACTTATCATCCGGGAACTCGACCTTGAGCCGGCGAGAGATCTGCTCCGGACTCCACCCCATGACCCACCGACGATCTTGGCGGTGCGGCTTGTTCCTGTCCCTTCCACGATGTGGTTACCGGTCCGGGCACCGGGGTTCCGTCCGGGCGGTGAACTTGTCCTGATAACCGCTCTGCACGTACTCACGCAGCCGCTCGTCGGCGACGAGCTTGGCTGTCTTGGGGCGCCGGGCCACCAGGTCTGCCTTCCACTGCGCGACCGAAGGTCGTAGTCCAGTTCTCCACCACGGGTGGCTGCGTTGCGGCGTAGCTCCCGCGAAATCGTCGAGGGATCACGGCCCATGCGCCGGGCGATCTCCCGGACGCCAAGCTGTCGGTGGCGGGCGGCGCGGCGGACAGGGGCGCGACGGAGGCCGACGGGGCCGCCGAACATACCGACCGGACCTGGGCCGATTCGGTCCGCGGCCTGGATTTGCCCAGGTTAACCCGCTATCTCGGGGTGCGGCTGCCCGGCTCAGTCCGTGCCCCGCTGCGCGCCATGCCGCTGCCCGGCGGGCGTTCGAACCTTACTTATGAACTCTGCGACGCGGACGGCCGCGTATTCGTGTTGCGCCGCCCGCCACTGCCCGTTGGGGCGGGAAATCAGGTCCCAGTTCCGGCGACGCTTGCCCCTCCGGCCCCCGGCGTCGGCCGGGGTGATGTCCGCCGCGAGTACCAGGTGATCAGAGCGTTGTTTCAAGCGCACGGCCGGGGCGGCAGGGTGCCGGTAGCAGAGCCGTTCCTCCTCTGCCAGGACACGTCAGTCGTCGGCGCCCCGTTCTTCGTCACCGCGAAAGTCGCCGGGACGGTGTACCGCAGCGAGAAGCAATGCGCCGCGCTCAGCCCAACGCAGGCGCGCGCCCTATCGCACAGCCTCGTCGACACGCTCGCCGCGCTGCACCTACTAGACGTCCGCGCGACGGGCCTAGGCGACTTCGCACGCACCGACCAGTTCCTCATCCGCCAGGTGGACCGCTGGGACCGCCTACACGCCGCCTCAGCCAGCCGTGAGGTGCCCAAGCTGGCCCGCCTAGCCTCAGGCCTACGCGCAGGCGTGCCAGGCAGCGACCGGGCCGCGATCCTGCACGGCGACTTCCGCCTGGAGAACGTGGTCGTCTCCAACACGTCCCCCGGGCGCATCGCCGCAGTGCTCGACTGGGAGGCAGCGACGCTAGGCGATCCGCTCGTGGACGTCGGCCTGCTGCTGACCTTCTGGGAAGGCGCCGGAGCAGCGACCAAGTCGATCGCGTCAGCACACACGAGCAGTCGCGGCTTCCCGAGCATCCGGCAAATGGCGGAGCGGTACGGCCTCAAGACCGGCTTCGACATGTCCCGGGTCGGCTGGTACGTCGCGTTGAACCACTACCGCATTGCCGGCCTGCTAGAGGCCCTGCATTACCGCACGCTGCACGGCCTACCGGTCGCGTCGGGCCTAGAGCAGGCCGGGAGCTGGGTACCCGAGCTAGTCGAGTCCGGCCTATCCGCCCTACGCGACGAGATCTAGCCCTCAGCGCGCTCCGCTCCCCTTACGCACCCCGCTCCCCCACCTCACCCCGACCCGCCCTACCACGCCCCCGCCCGGTATCGTTACTTCCCCGTTTCCGATTCGTCATCTCATCACGCGGGTAGGCGCACTCCGTGGCTCAGGTCGCCCTCTCCAGGCTGAGATCCGAGGTCGCCGCCGTACTCGGACCCCCATGGCGAGCGCTGCGCACCAACGGTCGACGCACTTCCCCGGCCATCCTCGCCTTCCCCCGCACGTTCCCCCTAGCCCTGACCTGCACCGCGATCATCGGACTATTCGCCCTGGTCCAGCACACGTCTACCGGCTGGTGGCTAGTCGAGCACGTCGCCGGCGTCTACCAGGCGCTCCCGCTCCCGCTGATCCTGCTGCGCCTGCCGCTGTCGATGTTCGCCCCGGCGCCCGACCTGCCCGCGTGGGGCGCGATGGTCCAGGTCTTGATCGTCTTCGGCTTCAGCGAGATCCACCTAGGCCGCGTGCGCACGCTCGTCACCGCCATCTGCGTTAACGGACTAACCACCGTCTCCGCGCGGATCATGGTCATCGTCGGCCTGCACTTGTCCATAGGCACGCCGCAGGTGGACCAATACGAACTGGACACCGGACCGTCCACGGTAGTCGTCGCACTGGCGATCTACGTCGCGCTGGCCCGCCGCGCGTACATCCTGCTGGCGATCACCACAGCAGCGATGGCGGCTGAAGTCGTAGTGCTGCCGAATCTCGCCGGACGCGAGCACCTAGTCGCTCTAGCGCTCGGCGCAGCCGCCTATCTAATTGGCGAGCGGGTCCCGTCACACGGGACCCGCCGCAACACCATCACACCCAGCACATCCACCGGAGGCGCACCCGGCAGTGGCGCCGTAATCGCGCCTAACCCACCCTCCACACCTGCAACTTCACCTACGCCACCCCGGTCGCCCATACCCAGGCATTCGCCCGCGCATAAGCCCGCACCTGCGGCTACAACCGCGGTTACGGCCGCTCCTGCCGCTACTGCAGATACCCCTCGACCTCACGCACCGGACGCAAGTCCTCAGCGTCCGGGGTCCCGGCCCTGAACCTGCGGATCTGGTCCCACAGCCGGTCCAGTTCCACCTCGAGGGCCTTGAGCCGGGCGCGCTCCTCCGCGTCGAGACCGTGGACTTCCACCGACCGGATGCGCAGCCGATGCTGCTCCGCCTCCACCTCGGCGATCCTCGCCTGGATGTCCTGTTCCGTTTCCATGGCGTTGTCCTCTCCGCTCCAAGGCCGTCAGAGACCGGCTCCAGGGCCGGCGGCCTTCGTTCGGTCTCCAGGACACCACAGTCGGACGCGAAACGCACGAGCCGCTCCACCAAACTGTGATACCGGTCACATCTGACGCTCCATCACGCTCACGCGCTTCAGCGCGCCCCCCAAGCGAGTCGACAGGGAGGCGCGTCGTTCTATATATACGAATGCTGATTGTTTGGCGCAGCCGCAGGACCGAGGAGCCGTGACCGCCGTGACCCCCGAGCCAGCCGTCCCGAGACCGCGTGCGGCGGGCGCCGTCCAACCTCCGGTACCCGGCGGTCCGGCGGCGCCCCCCATCCCGCACCAGTCGCAACCGCCGCACTCGTCGCATTCGGCGAATCCGGCGCATTCGTCGCACTCGTCGCACTCGTCGCACTCGCCCCGATGGTCCCCGCGGCGACCCTAGGCGGCCCCGCTCCGGCGCCCCGCCTAGCCCCAAGCCGAGACCGAGGCACCGTCGCGGTCATCCTGTTCCAGAACTCTCCGCTCTTCGAGAGCGCGATCCCGCTCACCGTCTTCGGGGTCGACCGCCGAGGCCAGGGACTGCCGTACTACCGCCTCCTGGCCTGCATGGGCGAGGCCGGGCCACTCCCCACCACCGGCGGCATCCTGATGGCCACCCCGTACGGCCTAGCCGCCGCCGACGCCGCCGGAACGATCATCGTCCCGGCGTGGCGTGCCCCGGCGGAGCGTCCCCCGGAGCCAGCCCTGGCGACCCTGCGCCGCGCGGCCAAGGAAGGCGCCCGAGTCGTCGGCCTAGACCTAGGCGTGTTCGTCCTAGCCGGCGCGGGCCTCCTAGACGACCGCTCCGCGACAACGCACTGGATGTACGCCCCAACGCTCTCCCGCCGCTACCCACGCATACGCGTCCAGCCACGCGAACTCTGCGTAGACACCGGCCAGTTCATAACCGGCGCAGGCGCGGCAGCAGGCTTCGACGCGTGCCTACACATCGTCCGCCGCGATCACGGCCCGCAATCCGCAGCCAGCCTCGCCCGCCGCCTGGTCTTCCCCATCGGCCGACGCGGCGGCCAAGCGCCCTACTTCGACGCCGAACTCCCCGAAGAACTCCTAGGCGACCCGATAGCCGAAGCAATGGCCTGGGCACTAGACCACCTCACCGAACCGTTTGACGTAGACGCGATGGCCGAACGGGCATCCCTCTCCCGCCGCTCCTTCGACCGCCGCTTCCGCTCGGCGACCGGTTCGGCGCCTCTCCAGTGGCTCAACGCCCAACGCGTCATGTACGCGCAGCGCATGCTCGAATCCACCGACCTCCCAATGGACCAGGTGGCCCTACGCAGCGGCTTCGGCTCCCTAGT
The DNA here is from genome assembly GCA_963714445.1 of uncultured Actinomycetota bacterium. GTDB lineage: Bacteria > Actinomycetota > Actinomycetes > Streptomycetales > Catenulisporaceae > Actinocrinis. Next base: position 1,223 of record CAVQPP010000108.1, on the reverse strand, counting down.
CGCGATGCGCGGCCACTTCCGCCGTCACCTGTCCACCTCCCCCACCGCCTACCGCCAGACCTTCCGCGGCACCATGACCGAGGCCGACCCGGACCCCCACACCACTCCCGATCCAGACCCCCACACCGTTCCCAACCCGGACCTCAACTCCCACCCCACTTCAGACACCACCCCCGACACGGCAAACGCCCCCGCCGACTACTCCCGTTGACCGACTTCAGCAGTCGAGAACTTGCGTACGCCCATCGGCCGATACGCTGAACGGCATGAACGGCATCAATGACCGGCTGGTGTGGATCGACTGCGAGATGACCGGCCTCGACCTGACCCACGACGCGCTCATCGAGGTGGCCGTGCTCGTCACCGACTCCGAGCTGAACGTCCTGGGCGACGGCGTCGACGTAGTGATCAAGCCCCCGGCTCAAGCCGTCGAGCAGATGCTCCCCGTCGTCCGCGAAATGCACACCGCCTCAGGCCTGCTGGACGAGCTGAAGCACGGCATGGAGCTCGAGGAAGCGCAGCGCCTGGTCCTCGAATACGTCCGCCGCCACGCCCCCGAGGCCCGCAAGGCCCCCCTGGCCGGCAACACGGTGGGCACCGACCGCGGCTTCCTGGCCCGCGACATGCCGGACCTGGAGACGCACCTCCACTACCGCGTGGTCGACGTCTCTAGCATCAAGGAACTGGTCCGCCGCTGGTACCCCCGCGTCTACTTCCAGGCGCCGCCCAAGACCGGCAACCACCGTGCCCTAGGCGACATCAAGGACTCGATCGAGGAACTGCGCTACTACCGCGCCACGGTCTTCGTCCCCTCCCCGGCCCAGACTCCGAGACCGCGAAGGCGACAGCGGCCCAGTTCGGCACCGCGCTGAGCTGACCTGAGCTGACCGATATTCCGTTTCGGACCACCCTCGCCGGTCCGCTACACTCTTCGCAGCAACACAACAGCACAACATGGTGGGTGTAGCTCAGCTGGCAGAGCGCCAGGTTGTGGTCCTGGATGTCGTGGGTTCAAGTCCCATCACTCACCCCAAACCGTGCCCCCGATCGCGACAAGCGGCCGGGGGCACACTCGTTCCACCACCCCGCGCCGTAGCGCGCCGCGTAGCGCACGCCACCTGCTCCGACCCGCGTTTCCCCAATCGATTTCTACTGCACGGCGATCTACGGTAATCTCTTCCACGCAACGCGCCGTTAGCTCAATAGGCAGAGCAGCTGACTCT
>CAVQPP010000107.1:0-8542 GCA_963714445.1 uncultured Actinomycetota bacterium | reverse complement strand
CCGACCGACCCAAGCGGGTCCGCGTAGTCGAAGGTGACCGACACGCTCGGCAGGCCGCCGGAACCGGCGAGCACGGCGTGGCTGTACGCGTCGGCGTGTAGGAGCGCGGAGGCGGCGGGGGCCATGAAGCGCTGCAGCACGGTCTGCGGCAGGATCCCGAAGGCGAAGCAGCACGCGGCGAGCGCGCTCATCGCGGTCAGCATCCCCGGCCGCAGGCTCTCGCTGCGCTCGTACTCCTCGCGACGCGGCCGGAAGAACCCGAGCCAGGCCGCGCGGGCCATCGCCGCGATCGTGATCACCTGCGCGATCAGCATCAGCGCGTACGGCAAGTACTGGTGGCTGGCGAGTAGCCCGTGGTGAATCAGGCTGAGCGAGACGTAGCCGCCGAGCGGCGGCACGCCGGCGATCGAGGCCGCGCCGACGACGAACGCCGCGGTGACCAGTGGCCAGCGCCGGGCCAGCGCGCCCATCTCCGACAGCTTGGTGACGCCCGTGCGGTGCACGATCGCACCCGCGCACAGGAACAGCAGCGACTTGAACAACGCGTGATTGGCCAGGTGGTATACGGACCCTGCCATGCCCGGCGCGTTGCCGGTCGCCAGCCCGATGGCCAGAATGCCCATCTGCGAGATCGTGTCGTAGGCGAGCAGGCGTTTGAGTTCGTCCTGCGCCAGCGCGAGGAGCGCGCCGATGAGCGCGGACGCGACCCCGACGACCATGAGTGCGCCCAGGATCGGCGCGCGCGCGGTCGGGAAGACCTGGAACGCCAGCCGCCCGATCGCGATGATGCCGAGGTTGACCATCAGCCCGGAGAACAGCGCGGAAATCGGGCCCGGTGCGGCGGTGTGCGCGTCGGCGAGCCAGCCGTGGAACGGGATCAGCCCCGCCTTCGTCGCGAAACCGGCCACCAGCAGCCCGAGCGCGACCAGGTCGGCGGTCGAGGTGCGCGCGGCGAGGGTGTTGTGCAGCTGCGCGAGGTTAAGCGCGCCGTGTCCGGAGTAGAGCAGTCCGGCGCCGACGAAGATGGCGAACCCGGCGAGCGTGGTCAGCACCAGGATCTTGAACGCGGCTTCGAGCGCGATCGGGCGCTCCAGGAAGAACCCGGTCAGCCCGTAACTGGCCAACGCGGCGACCTCGAACCACACGAACAGGTTGAAGAGGTCCGCGGTCAGCGCTGCGCCAATGAGCGCGGCGACCAGCAACTGGAACAGGCACGCGTAGCCGCCCAGTTCGCGCGCACCAAGTCCGCCGAGTTCGGAGAGCGCGTAGATGGTTAGCAGCGCGCCGATTCCGGCGCAGATCAGCGCGAACGTCAGCCCGAACGGATCGGCGCCGAACGCGATGCCCAGCGCGTTGCCTTGCACCGCAGTCCAGTGACCCATGTAGTGCGCGACGATGTCGTGCCCGTACACGTTCGGCGCGACGACCACGAGCACTGCGAGCGAGCCGAGTAGTGCGAGCGCTGAGATGAACAGCGGCAGCCGGGTCGAGAGCCGGGCGAGCAGCGGCGCGAGCACCGCGCCGGTCAGCGGCAGTGCGACGGCGATGGGGAGCAGTGAGCCGGCGGCGGCGTTGGTCACCGGCGCTCACCCGCGCAATTCGCGCAGCTCGTCCGCGTCGATGGTGCGGTAATGCTGCGCGGCGCGCACGACCACGGTCAGGAACACGGCGGTCACCGCGACGCCGATGACGATCGCGGTCAGGCAGAAGTTCTGCAGCACCGGATCCGCCGCGTTGCCGTGCGCGAGATCGTCGGGACTTTCGCCGTGGGGCGGGCTCGACAGCACCGGCGCGGTGGAGCCGGCACGGTACGCCATTGAGATGAAAAGGAGATAGGTGGAACTCTCCATCAACGAGAGACCCATCACCATCTTGATCAGGTTGCGGCGGGTCAGCACCGTGTAGAGCCCGGCGCAGAAGACGAGCGTCGAGGTCAGGTAGTTGGCGAGGATCATCGCCGCGCCTCCTGCCGTTCGTCAGTGTCCTGATCGTCGCTCTCTTCGCCGTTGTCTTCGTCCTCTTTGTCGGGCGACCAGTCATGGCTCATCGCGAGCAGCGCGAAGACGGCGATCATCAGGCCGGTGCCGACCTCGATCAGCTCCCCGGCGGAGAACAGCTGCGCCACGCCGCCCGAGCGGATCGTGCCTTCCGGCTCCAGCGGCAGCCAGTTCGCCGAGAACGAACCCTTGAGAACCAAACCGAGCGTCTCGGTCAGGATGATCAGCGCCGCGCCGGCCATCTCGACCGTCTCGAGCACGCCTGGTCGCAGCACCGCGTGAAGCCGCTTCCTGCCGAATCCCGCGTACACGAGCATGACCACGCCGAGCGCGACCGCGCCGCCCGGGAATCCGCCGCCGGGGGAGTACCCCCACGCGACCATGTAGCACCCTGTCACGGCCAGGATCGGCGTCGCGGCACGCACGGCGCCGCGCACGACGACGCTCATCGCCTCGGCGCGCTCGCGCTTGCGCGTGCCTAGCGGTTCGTCGTCGGGGGTCTCCGGACGAGTGCGCTGGTGCCCGTGCTCCGGATTGTCTTCGGATTCTGAGCTCTCCGCCTCGCGGGCTTGATGCTCCTGCGCGTCAGCCGGCGGATGCGGATCGACCTCGGACTGCTCGCGCAGCCCCGCGACGTCCTCGCCGAAGTAGCCGCGCCGTGGCTCGCGCGGCCGCGCCAGCACGACCACGCTGATCACGGCGGCCAGCAGCAGGAAGGTCTCGCCGAAGGTGTCGAAGCCGCGCGTGCCGTATACGACCTCGTTGACCGGCTCGAGCAGCTTCCACGCCGGCAGCGCCACCTCGAGCGCTTGCCGCGCGACCTCGGGCAGAGCGGCATGCTCGCGGGGGATGGTCAACATCGCCGCGACCAGCGCCGCCGCCATCCCGCCGGTCAGCAGCAGGCCGACGCCGACGCGGTGTTTCGGTTCGGACTCGATCGCCTCGCCCCGTAGCCGTTGACCGCGCGCATCAGTCGTCGTCATCGTGCGACTCGCCCTCCTCCTGCAGCTCGCCTTGGTCGACCACGTCCGCCCGGACCTTGCCGATCGCGATGAGGTAGAGCGCTGGCAGCGCGATCGCGCCGACGACGACTTCGGACAGCGCGTCGTCGGGCGCCCCGAGGATCACGAACAGCAGCGTGAGCAGCGTGCCGACGCCGGACAGCGCCATGACGGCGCCGTTGAGGTTGCGCAGCCGCACGACCAGCAGCGTGCACGCGATGACGAACGCGAGCGTGAGGTAGTCGAGGGTCCAGAACATGTTCACGACCGGTCCCCGTCCTTGCTCTTGGACTCGGACTCGCCCTTGGGCTCGTAACCGTCAGTCCCTTGCTGCTTCTCGTCCGTCTCCTCCTTCTCGCGTCGCTCGACGACCTCGTCGCGTACCGCTCCGAGCCACATCGGGACGCCGGACTTGTATGCCGCGCGGGCGAGCGCGTGCGACGCGGCGGGGTTGACGATCAGTAGCAGCGCGGCGACGATCAGGGCCCTGCTGGCGTAGCTAGTCACGATGCCCTCGCCGACGACGAGCGCGATCAGGGCGGGCAGGGCGCCCATCGTGATGGTCTTCGACGAGCACTGAATCCGCGTGTAGAGGTCTGGCATCCGAACGATGCCCAGCGCACCGGACAGGGAGAATACGAGCCCGACGATGGCTAGCACCAGGAAGACGATGCTCTTCACAGCAGCCCCCGTTCCAGGTATCGGGACCAGACGATCGCGCCGAGATAGCTGAACGAGGCCAGCCAGATCGCCACGTCGAGGTACACCGTGCGGTCCGCGAACGCTCCGTAGAACAGCACCGCGAGGGCCGTCTGCGTGGAGAGGGCGTTCAGCGCGACGATCCGATCCGAGATGGTCGGCCCGGCCGCCAGCCGCACGATCAGCAGCAGCCCGATGGCCACCTCGGCGAGGGCGACGGCGCCATAGAGGTTGGGGCTCACGTTTCGGCCTCCCAGCTGGGGCTCAGGAACTCAAGAACCGTTCGACCGGTCCGTTGATCTGCGCGCGAGCATTGGCGACGTCGCCTTCCGGCTCCGGCACGCTCACCGCGTGATAGACCAGCTCATGCCGCTTGCGGTCCACGTCGACCAGCTGGTTGTCCACGACGACGGACGTGAGCAGCCCGACGACCGTCAGGCCGAAGACCGTGCGCTGTGTCGTCGGCACGATCACCATGCCACTGTTCAGCGGACGGCTCGGCGCCCAGATGCGCGCGGCCAACCGCACGTTCGCCTGCAGGATGCGCCACAGCGACGTCGCCAGCAGGCCGAGCGCCGCGAGCGCGGACTTCGGGGCGAATAGCCGCCAGAGCGGCACGACCGGTCCGAGTGGCGCCAAGGCCGTCGCGACCAGCACCGAGACGGCGATGCCGAATACGGCCTGCTCGAACGTCGCGGTCCAGGTGACCAGAACCCACACCAACATGCACCAGACACTGAGCGCGACGATGTCCGCGACACGCTGGGTAGCTGCCTGCTGAGCCCGCTCGCTGGCTCGGAACACCGTTCACCTCCGCACCGGACGCTTGAGGCAATGCGACCTACCCGGGATGTTGCGGTGTACACACATTTTGACCCGCCCCGCCCGCTACCACGTGCCAGTTTGACCGATCCGTTTGGGGGCACCCGCGCCGCATGTCCCACGAAGCAGCGAAACGTCCCGTAGTAGTGATCACCGGCGCCACCGCAGGGGTCGGTCGTGCGACGGCGCGGGCCTTCGCGCGGCGCGGCTACGACGTCGGCCTGATCGCCCGCGACCTCGACGGTTTGGAGAACGCGGCCGCGGAGGCCGCGCTGGATGGGGTGGACGTGGTCGTCGCACCGGCCGACGTCGCGAACGCCGACGAGATCGAAGAGGCGGCCTCGACCATCGAACGTCAACTTGGCCCAATCGACGTATGGGTCAACAACGCGATGACCGCCGTCTTCGCCCGCTTCCTCGACGTCAAGCCGGACGAGTACGAGCGCGTCACCCAAGTGACGTACCTCGGACAGGTCAATGGCACCCGAGCCGCCCTACGCCGAATGGCGCCACGCGACCGGGGCCGAATCATCCAGGTCGGCAGCGCGCTGGCCTTCCACGGCATCCCGCTGCAATCCGCCTACTGCGGCGCGAAGCACGCGATCAAGGGCTTCACGGACTCGGTGCGCACGGAGCTGATGCACGACGGCAGTCACGTGAGCGTCGGCATGGTCCAGCTGCCCGCGATGAACACCCCGCAGTTCCGGATCGTGCGCTCGCGCGTGTCGCAGAAGCCGATGCCGGTGCCGCCGATCTATGCTCCGGAGGTTGCCGCCGATGCGATCGTCTGGATGGCCGGCCACCCGCGCCGCCGCGAACTGTGGGTCGGCGGGATCACCAGCGCGGCGATCCTCGCCGGTCGGCTCGCGCCCGGCCTGATGGACCATTACCTCGCCCGAACGGCCGTCGACTCGCAGCTGACCGGTGAGCCGGCCGACCCTCGCCGCGAGGACAATCTGTATCAGGCAGTCTCGTCGGATCAGGGCGCGCATGGCGACTTCGACCAGATGGAGCACACGCACAGTCCCCTGACGAGCCTGGCGATGCACCGCGCCACGACGGCAACCGCTGCGGCTGGCGCCGTGGCTGCCGGAGCCGGCGCACTGGCGTACGGGATGCTCCGGCGCCGCTGACTGGGACGTGCTGACTGGAGCGTAGAGAGGCGCGATGGTTACCCGACACGCGGAGCCGCGGACAGAACGTCGCAGGCAGGACCACCGGCATGCCCATCCAGGCGCGGAGCGGTTCCTGCCGGCGACGGACGACCTCGGCGCACTCGCGAAGGCGGTGCAAGGCTGCCAGGGCTGCGACCTCTACGAACACGCCAGTCAGGCGGTCTTCGGCAGCGGAGCGCCGCACGCGGACATCGTGCTGCTCGGCGAGCAGCCGGGCGACTTCGAGGACCGGCGCGGCGAACCGTTCGTCGGCCCGGCCGGCGGCCTGCTGCACCGCGCGCTGCGCGAGGCCGGGATCGACGAGGAGAGCGCCTACTTCACCAACGCGGTCAAGCACTTCCGCTGGCACGAGGACCCGCGCGGTGGAAAGCGCCGGATCCACCAGCGGCCCGACGCCGGGCAGCTCGCGGCATGCCGTCCCTGGTGGCAAGCCGAACTGAAGGCGCTGCGCCCGAAAGTCGTCGTCGCGCTCGGCGCGACGGCAGGCGAGGCGCTGTTCGGCTCCCCGTTTCGCGTCGGCAAGGCGCGCGGCACGGTGATCGACTGGCCGGTACCCGACGATTGGGACGCGCCGCCGGACACGACAATCCCGGTCGTGGCGACCGTGCACCCCTCGGCGGTCCTGCGCGCGCCGGACCGCGACGAAGCGCTCGCCGGATTCATCGAGGACCTCAAGTCCGTCAGACAGCTGCTCGAGCGAGGCGAGTCCTGATGGGCGCCTTCTTCAGCAAGTTGATGCACGGGGTCGACAGCTTCCAGCAACGGCATCACGTGCTCGCCTACCCGATCGCGGTGTGGAAGAAGTTCGGCGACGACGAGGCCGGCAGCCTCGCCGCGCTGATCGCCTACTACGCGTTCGTCTCGATCTTCCCGCTGCTGCTCGTGCTGATCACGGTGCTGGGCATCGTGCTGCGCGACTATCCCTCGCTACAGACGAAGGTGCTCAACTCGGCGCTGACCGACTTCCCGATCATCGGCCAGCAGTTGAAGGAGAACGTGCACTCGCTCAACCGCACCGGCGTCGGCTTCGTCGTCGGCTTCATCGGTGTGTTGCTCGGTGCGCGCGGGGTCACCAGCGCGATCCAGAACGCGATGAACGCGGTCTGGGAGGTGCCACGCCGCGACCGCCCCGGCTTCCCGTTCAGCATGATCCGCGGATTCGGGCTGCTGGGGACACTCGGCGTAGGCGTGCTCGCGACCACCGTGCTGTCCGGATTCGGCACCTGGGGCGGAAAGATCCTCGGTGGCGTCGGCGGCAGCATCGCGGCGATCGCGGTCTCGCTGGTGGTGAATGTCGGGTTGTTCTGGCTTGGGCTGCGGCTCGCGACCGCGTCCGCCGTCCGCACGCGTGACCTACGCAATGGAGCGATCCTCGCCGCGATCGTGTGGCAGGCGCTGCAGACGCTCGGTATCTACTTCGTGACCCACTCGCTGCGCCACTCCTCGTCGCTGTACGGCACGTTCGGCCTGGTGCTCGGTCTGCTCGCGTGGCTGTATTTGCAGGCGCAGCTCACCCTCTACGCGGTTGAGATCGACGTGGTCCGCGCGCGGCGACTGTGGCCGCGCAGCCTCTTCCCACCGCCGCTCACCGAAGAGGACAAGAAGGCGTACGAGCAATACCGCGCCGCGGACGACCGCGAGCCCGACGTCAGCTCGAACTCGGACATCGGCACCGGCACCTCGAAGGAGCCGGAGCCGAAGTCCGGACGATGAGCCATTCTTCCCCGGAGCGCATGAGTCCACAGGGAACCGGGGTAGCCGCAGCCGAACGCCAAGGCGGCGTTCAACGAAGAACGTGATCAACACGGGCTGCGCACCCGAGGAGGCGACACTGATGGCAGTGCGGATCGGATACTTCCTGTCCAGCGAGGAGTTCGGGCCGAAGGAGCAGGTCGAGCAGGCCAAGATGGCGCAGGACGCCGGCTTCGAGGCGTTGTGGATCTCCGACCATTACCACCCGTGGAACGACGCGCAGGGCCAGAGCGGCTTCGTGTGGGGCGTGATCGGTGCGCTCTCCGAGGCCGTGAACCTCCCGATCGGCACCGCGGTGACCTGCCCGACGACACGCATCCACCCGGCCGTGGTGGCGCAGGCAGCCGCGACCGCGGCCGTGCAGACCGGCGGCCGGTTCACCCTCGGCGTCGGCACCGGTGAGGCGCTGAACGAGCACATCCTCGGCGACGCGTGGCCGCCGGCGAAGGTCCGCCGCGACATGCTCGAAGAGGCGATCGAGATCATGCGGGCGCTGTGGACAGGCGAGGTGGTCAACCATCGCGGCGAGTACTACATCGTCGACTCGGCGCGGATCTACACCCGGCCGGAGCGGCCGGTGCCTGTATACGTCTCCGGATTCGGCCCCGCCTCGGCGAAGCTGGCCGGCCAGATCGGCGACGGATACGTCGGCACGATGCCCGAGCCGGATCTGCTGCGCGCATACCGAGAAGGCGGCGGTGCGGGGAAGGTCGCCCAGGGCGGATACAAGGTCTGCTACGGCCGCGACCGCGAAGAATGCGTGAAGACCGCGCACGCGCGCTGGGCCAACGAGGCGCTACCCGGCGAACTGGCCCAGGTGCTGCCGCATCCGCGCCACTTCGAGCAGGCCTCGACGCTGGTCACCCCCGAGATGGTCGGCGACATGGTGACCTGCGGCGACGACGTCGAAGCGCACCTGCAGATGCTCACCAAGTACGTCGACGCCGGCTACGACGAGATCTACATCAACCAGATCGGCCCGGACCAGCGCGGTTTCTTCGACTTCTACGCGGACAGGATCCTGCCGCAGTTCCGGAGGCGGTCGGCGTGAGCACGCCCGACGACCTCGGCGCCCCGGAGGAGTTCACCGGATCCG
>CAVQPP010000106.1:0-6814 GCA_963714445.1 uncultured Actinomycetota bacterium | reverse complement strand
TCTCCGCCAAGCTGCGCAAGGACCTGTCGTATCTGGGTTCTTACGGGACGCGCGGCGTCGGCTACGACGTCGAGTACCTCGTCTACCAGATCTCCCGCGAGCTCGGCCTGTCGCAGGACTGGCCGGTGGCGATCATCGGCATCGGAAACCTGGGCCACGCCCTGGCGAACTACGGCGGTTTCGTCAGCCGCGGCTTCCGCATCGCTGCCTTGCTCGACGCCGATCCCCGCCTTTCCGGCAACCGCGTGGCCGGGCTCGTCATCCGGCACATTGACGAACTCGACGAGGTCATCGCGGACAACGGCATCTCCATCGCGGTGATCGCGGTGCCGCCGCAAGCGGCACAGGAAGTGGCCGACCGGCTCGTCGCGGCCGGCATCACGTCCATCCTGAACTTCGCGCCAGCGGTGGTGACCGTGCCGCCGGGCGTAGACCTACGCAAGGTGGACCTGTCTATCGAGCTGCAGATCCTCGCGTTCCACGAGCAGCGCAAGACGGCCAACCACGCGTCCCCGGCGACCCGGCGTGCGCGCCGGGTCCGGCGTCTGCGCGAGGACCCGGTTAACCCCGGCGAGTACGAAGACACCGGCGCCACCGCCTCATATACAGAGACAGCGCCGTCACCGCAGTACGTAGAGACAGGGCAGTTCGCGGATCCCGTGGCCGATACCGAGCCGGTCCCGCGTTACGGCTACGACGAAGTGAGGCCGGCATGAGCCTTCTCGTTCTCGGCTTGTCCCATCGATCCGCACCCATCGCTCTCCTCGAGCGAGCCGCTCTGCCGCCGGAGCGCGTCGCCAAGCTGATCGGCGACGCTATCGGCAGCGAGCACGTCCTCGAGGCCATCGCGGTCGCCACGTGCAACCGGCTAGAGGTCTACGCGGATGTATCGCGCTTTCACGGCGCGCTGACCGACCTGTCCGCGTTGGTCAGCCACTACAGCGGCGTATCGAGCGAAGAACTGCACGAGCACCTGTACGTCCACTACGACAACCGCGCCGCGCAGCACCTGTTCAACGTCGCTTGCGGCCTGGACTCGATGGTCGTCGGCGAGCCGCAGATCCTCGGCCAGCTACGCAGCGCCCTCGCGACTCGGCCAGTCTGAGGGCACTGCCGGGCGCGTGCTCAACGACCTGGCGCAGACCGCCCTACGCGTCGGCAAGCGGGCTCACAGCGAAACCGGCCTCGATCGCGAGGGCCAGTCCCTGGTGACCGCAGCGCTCGACCTCGCCGTGCCGATCCTCGACGGCGGACGCCCGGCACGTGCGGTCGTCGTCGGCGCGGGCTCGATGTCCTCGCTGGCCGCCACGACGCTCGCCCGGCTCTTCCCGGGCCTCGACCTGACCGTGGTCAACCGCACGCCGGATCGTGCCGGCCGACTGGCCGGGGCGGTCGGCGGACGCGCGCTCGGCCTGGACCAGCTCGCCGAGAGCATCGCCAACGCAGACCTGGTCATCTCGTGCACCGGCGCCATCGGCACCGTGATCACCGCCGAGACATTCACTGCTCATGCGTCTGACGCGCCGTCAGCGTCCACTACCGCACAGCGCGTCGTGATCGACCTCGCGCTCCCGCGCGATGTGGCACCTGAGGTCGGCGCTCTGCCCGGCGTCACCGTGATCGACCTGGAGCGCATCGACGACTCCCAGCGCGGCGGCGCGGCCCGAGCCGAGGAAAGCAGCGTCGAGGCCGTCCGGCGGATAGTCGCTGACGAAGTCGCCGCGTACGACGCAGCGCAGCGAGCAGCGACCGTCGGACCCACCGTCACCGCGCTTCGTGGCATGGCCGCCGAGGTCGTCGAGGCCGAACTCGCCCGCTTCGACGGCCGGGTGTCCGACCTTGACGCCAAGGCACGCGCCGAGGTGGCCAACACGGTCCGGCGGGTCGTCGACAAGCTGCTGCACGAGCCGACCGTGCGCGTGAAACAACTCGCGTCCGACCCCGGCGGCACCTCGTACGCGGTCGCGCTGCGCGAACTGTTCAACCTCGACCCCGCCGCGCCCGCCGCGGTCAGCCGGGCCGAGGTCGCCACCGGAGAAGAAGGCGACGTCGCATGACGACCGGGCCACTAAGGCTGGGCACCCTCCGTCTGGGAACCAGGCGGTCGGCGCTCGCCCTCGCGCAGTCCGGCTTGGTCGCCGAGGCGGTGACCGAGAAGACCGGCCGGCCGGTCGAGCTGGTCGAGATCACCACCTACGGCGACGTCTCCAAGGAGGCGCTGACGCAGATCGGCGGCACCGGCGTGTTCGTCAACGCGCTGCGCGACGCCCTGCTCGCCGGCGATGTGGACCTCGCCGTGCACTCGCTCAAGGACCTGCCGACCGCCGCGCCCAAAGACCTCACGCTCGCCGCGGTGCCCGAGCGCGAGGATGTGCGCGACGTGCTGGTCGCCCGCGATCAGCTCAAGTTCGACGACCTGCCGCCGGGCGCCCGCGTCGGCACCGGCGCGCCGCGCCGCGCCGCGCAACTGCGCCTGCTGCGTGGCGACCTCGAGATCGTGCCGGTGCGCGGGAACGTCGACACCCGCGTCGGCTACGTGACCAAGGGGACGCTCGACGCCGTCGTGCTCGCCTACGCCGGGCTCAACCGGCTCGGGCGGATCGGCGAGGCGACCGACTACTTCGATCCGACGGCGATGCTCCCGGCGCCCGGGCAGGGCGCCCTGGCAGTCGAGTGCCGGGCCGCCGACGAGGAACTCGTGGCCGAACTGGCCGCGCTGGACCACGGCCCCACCCGGGCCGCGGTCGAAGCCGAGCGCACGCTGCTCGCCGCGCTCGAAGCGGGGTGTTCCGCACCGGTCGGCGGCTATGCCGTCACGGCCGGGCGCGAACTGCAGTTGACCGGGATTGTCGCCGAGGTCGAGAGCGAGGACGTCACATCCGGCGCCGTTCCCCGGTCTATCAGGATGTCCGCCACCGGACCCGTGGAGGAGGCTGTGCGGCTCGGGCGTGAGCTCGCCGCGCGGATGCTCGGCCAGGGGGCCGCCGGCTTGATGGGGAAGCAGCCGTGACTCTCACGACCGGGTCCGTAACCACGCAGACCGTCGTCCCGCACACGCACGGGCACACCGCGCATGGCACCACATCCACGGCGACAACGGTGTCCGACCCTGTGCGGTCCGATGATGCGGCGCGCTCTGAGGACGCCGTGCGTCCCGCAGACGACGTCGACGCGGTGCGTTCGGACGCAGATCAAGCACACATAGCGGCAGCGGACACGGAGCCTGGAGTCACCGAGTCGCCGCGGACCAACAGCGCCGCGCGCGCCCGAGTCAGCTTCGTCGGCGCGGGTCCTGGCGACCCGGACCTGCTCACCGTGCGCGCGGCGGCACTGCTCGCCGATGCCGACCTGCTGGTCGTCGACCCTGGACTGCGTACTCGCTTCGTGCCGCGCTGCCATTCCAGCGTCGAAGTCATCGAGATCGAGATTGATTCGCCAGACGGCTACGGTTCGTCAGATGACGGCACCCCCCGTCTTGCGCGCCCCTTGCCGCTGGTCTGCATCGACCAGATCAGCGAGGCGGTTCGCGCCGGCAAGTCGGTCGTGCGCCTCGTCGACGGGGACCCCGGCCTCTTCGGCACCTTCGCAGCGGAAGCGGCAGCCTGCGCGCAGGCCGGCCTGCCCTTCGAAGTCGTGCCCGGCCTCGCCCGCGCCACGGCCGTCCCCGTCTTCGCCGGCATCCCGCTCACCAAGGGCTCGATCGGCGACGTGCGGCTGCTGTCCGCGCCGCGTCTGGACGATCACGCCGACTTCACCGCGTGGTCCGACTGGCACCGCCAGCTCGGCGAGGCCGGTGCGGCCACGTCCACGCTCGTCCTGATGGGCATCGGCGACCGGATCGACGAGGTTGCCGGCGAACTGCTGGCAGCCGGCCGCCGCGGGGACACCCCGGTGGCCGTGACCATCGACGGTTCGCTCACCTCGCAGCGCACCATCACCGGCACCCTCGACCGGATCGCGATCGCCCTGAAGGCAGAGCGCGTGATCGAGCCCGCCGCGGATACCGTGGTAGTCGTGGGATCGGTCGTGGAACGCCGCTCCGAACTGTCCTGGTACGAGACCAAGCCGCTGTTCGGCTGGCGAGTGCTGGTCCCGCGCACCAAGGAGCAGGCAGGGGCGCTCAGCGAGCAGCTGCGGTCCTACGGCGCGGTGCCGCACGAGGTGCCGACGATCGCCGTTGAGCCGCCGCGTACCCCGCAGCAGATGGAGCGCGCGGTCAAGGGCCTGGTCACCGGCCGGTACGAGTGGGTCGCGTTCACGTCGGCCAACGCGGTCAAGGCGGTAGCCGAGAAGTTCGAGGAGTACGGCCTCGACGCACGCGCCTTCGCCGGGATCAAGGTCGCGTCGGTCGGCGAGCAGACCGCGCGAGCACTGCGAGCGTTCGGCGTCGTGCCGGACCTGGTGCCCTCCGGCGAGCAGTCGGCGGCGGGCCTGCTGGAGGACTTCCCGGCGTACGACCCGGCCTTCGACCCGATCGAGCGGGTCTTCCTGCCGCGCGCGGACATCGCCACGGAGACGCTGGTCGCCGGACTCGTCGAGCTCGGCTGGGAAGTCGACGACGTGACCGCGTACCGCACCGTGCGCGCCGCACCACCGCCCGCCGAGATCCGCGAGGCGATCAAGGGCGGCGGCTTCGATGCGGTCCTGTTCACCTCGTCCTCCACGGTCAAGAACCTGGTCGGTATCGCGGGCAAGCCGCACGCCTCGACGGTGATCGCGTGCATCGGCCCGCAGACCGCGAAGACGGCCGAAGAGCACGGACTGCGCGTCGACGTTCTCGCGCCGAGTCCGAGCGCCGCGATGCTGGCCGAAGCGCTGGCCGCGTACGGCACGGCACGGCGCGAGGCGGCGATCGCGGCTGGAGAGCCGGTGCTGCGTCCCTCCGAGCGGCGCTCCTCGCGAGCCCGCCGGAACAAGTAGCGAGTAGCTACCCAACGGCTCTTTCGAACCCAGCGGTTCTTGAGCACCGTGTTGTATAGGAATTGGGCAGTACGCGTAACAAGGCCTGGGAGCGAGAAACCCAGGCCCCGCAAAGCGGATAGGCTGATCAGCATGACCGCGTCTCAGTTCCCGAACGTCCGGCCGCGCAGACTGCGGCGGACTCCAGCGCTGCGCCGGATGGTGGCCGAGACCCGGCTGCACCCGGCTGATTTCGTGCTGCCGATGTTCGTCAAGGAGGGCCTGCGGGAGCCCGCGCCGATCGCCTCGATGCCCGGCGTCGTGCAGCACTCGCTCTCCAGCCTGCGTAAGGCGGCGCACGAGGCCGTAACCGCTGGCGTCGGCGGCCTGATGCTGTTCGCGGTACCTGAGGAGCGCGATGCGATCGGTTCCGCAGGGGTCGACCCGGACGGCATCCTGCAGCGGGCGATCCGCGAGGTGGCCGACGAGGTCGGCAACTCGACCGTGATCATGAGCGACCTGTGCCTCGACGAGTTCACCGATCACGGGCACTGCGGCGTCCTGCGTGCCGACGGCACCGTCGACAACGACGCGACCCTCGAGATCTACGGCGAGATGGCAATCGCGCAGGCCAATGCTGGCGCGCACATGCTCGGCGCGAGCGGGATGATGGACGGTCAGGTCGGCTTCGTGCGGCGCGCGCTGGACGGCGCGGGTCTCCAGGACACCGCGATACTCGCCTACGCGGCGAAGTACTCGTCGGCGTTCTTCGGACCGTTCCGCCAAGCCGTCGAGTCCCAGCTGACCGGCGATCGCAAGACCTACCAGCAGGACCCGGCCAACGGCATCGAGGCGCTGCGCGAGGTTCAGCTCGACGTCGCTGAGGGCGCCGACCTGGTGATGGTCAAGCCGGCGATGTCGTACCTCGACGTCGTGCGCATGGTCGCCGACAGCGTCGAGGTGCCGGTGGCGGCGTATCAGATCTCCGGCGAGTACTCGATGGTCGAGGCGGCCGCGGCCAACGGCTGGATCAACCGCGAGCAGGCGATTTTCCAGTGGGGCATCGACGTTTTCCTCGCGGGAGCACTGAGTACGCCGCGCGCATTCACAGAACAGTAGGAAGCATGATCCTACTCACGAGTGCAATCGTCGGAAACGGAAAACAGACTCATACAATAGCGTTATATCGCTTTCGTTGCCATTCACGATAGATCGCGAATGACAGAAAGGAAACACTCTCTTGGAATAATGTATTACGATTATCGGTGCCGGCCTTGGTGGCCTCACCCTTGCCAGTATGCTGCATCGGCACGGGATTGATGTCACAGTATACGAGCTTGAGGCATCGCCTACTGTCCGTCATCAGGGGAGCATCCTGGACATGCACGAAGAGACCGGTCAGCTTGCCTTACGGAAGGCTGGACTTTTTGAAGCCTTTCGCAAGATGGTTATCCCATCGGGCGACGATATGCGCATTCTTGACAAGTCTGGGGCCGTTCACTGGGAAGATAGTGGTGATGATACTCGACCAGAGATTGATCGCGGGGCGTTGCGTGAGATCTTGCTCCAATCACTACCAGCGAACAGCATTCATTGGGGAAGCAAAGTGACCACTGTCGTCAAGCTGGAAGGAGGAAGACATGAAGTAAGGTTGGCGAGTGGAGAGACGTTCACAACAGCGTTATTGATTAGCGCGGATGGTGCGTGGTCAAAAGTCAGGCCGTTGCTATCAGACGCGCACCCGATCTACTTAGGCGTCTCCTTCGTTGAAACGTATCTCTTTGACGCAGATGTGCTTCATCCTGAGAGTGCAGCCCTGGTTGGTCGCGGCTGGATGTTTGAGTTTCCGACGAAAAGGGTCTGATAACGCACCGCGATGGCGATGGACGGATCACCGTCTATATAGCAATATGTC
>CAVQPP010000105.1:0-19591 GCA_963714445.1 uncultured Actinomycetota bacterium | reverse complement strand
CGACCTCGACCCGGGCTGGCTCGCCTTGCACAGGCTCAGCGCCGCAGTCCCCACCGGCAGGATCATCGCTGGGCGGCGGCCGAACCCGCGGGCGCTGCATGCGTTGGATGTTCCGGTACTGGTCTTGTTGGCCGAGCGCAGTCGGGTGCACGACGTCGACACTGTTGCCGAGCGCGCACGTAGAACCCTGCCGCACACCGTCGTCGACACGCTTCCCGACCTCTCCCACCATATGCTCCCGTTCACCCGGCCGGAGGCGCTGAACAAGAAGCTCACTGATTTCTTCACTGACGCCGCGTGACGCACGCTTACGATCACTGATCACCGCAGCGATCACGTGTGTGGAGTTCGCGCGCTGGTTGCCCGGAACTCCGCCAGAACACTGTTGACGGCTGCTACGGCACGGCGCGCACACAGTGCCCCCGGAGGCGGGTGAACCTGCGGTGCCTATGTCGGGCCGCCGCGTGCGGTCAGGGCGCGGATGGCGGCCGCCACTTCGTCAGGGTTGGAAATCATGGTCAAGTGTTTGGCATCGGGAATGATCGTCGGTGGTGGGGCGCCGATGCGGTCGGCGGTCTGTGTTGGCGTTTGGGGGCTGAAGACGTCGTCCTTCCCGCCGAAGACGACGGACTTGGGCAGGTTCACGGAGTGCAGGTCCGCGACCTGGGACGCGGGTAGTCCGGGTGTGCCCGCGTCGAGCATGCTCCACAAAGCATCTTCGGCTCCTGATACCTGGAAGGGCCGTCGCCACACGTCGACGCCCGCGTGATCGAGGGCGGGGCATCCGGGTCCGCATTGCGAGTTGTAGAAGCTTCGGATCAGCGCGTCGGAGCTGAGCCCGATGCGCAGGATGCTGGTTTTGAACGGGTCTATCAGGATGTAGCGGAAGGCGGTCGGCGGCCCCGCGCCGGTGTTCAGCGCGTCGCCGTCGAGCAGCATCAGACCCGCGATACGTCCCGGCGAGCGCAATGCGGCCTGCGAGACCACGGCCGCGCCGCTTGAATGTCCGACCAACACGGGACGATCGCCCGCGGCGCCCAGATGCATCGCGTCGAGGAAGCCGAGCAGCTGGTCGGTTTGGTGGTCGACGGTGTAGGGGCCTTTGCGTTGGCTGTAGCCGTAGCCGGTGAGGTCGAGGGCGTACACGCGGTGGTCGCGGGCGAGCAGCGGTGCCAGTCGCGACCAGGTGTCGACCGATTCGAAGGCGCCGTGGACCAGGATGATCGGCGTGCCGGTGCTGCCCCACTCCTGGTAGCGGGTGCGGATGCCGTCCGCCTCCACATAGGTCAGACCCGGCGGCGGCGAGGCGCGCGTCGCCGTGACCGCGTTGAAGATGAACGACGCCGCGCTCGTCAGGACGAACAGCACCACGCAGCCGATCGCGGTGCGCCGCCCCCAGCGCTTCAGCCGAGCGCGCCAACCGGGCGGAGCCTGCTCGACCGAAGCATCCGAGGCCTGAGCCTCCTCGGTTTCCTGGTTCATCGCGGACGCTCTGCGGGGAGTTCGCCGCGCGGGAGATCGTATTCAGGGGTCACAGTTCCTCATGGACGGTGTGGTCCAGGCGGGTGTCCGGGACCGGGCGGCTGGTGGTGACGGTGAAATCGTCGACCTGGTCCAGGACGAAGGTCGGCGTTCCTTGGACCTTGTCGGCCCGGTTGTGATGGAAGTCGGCGTCGGTCACGTCCCGCAATGCGTACGCGGGGCGCGTGTCGCGCTTCTCGAACCTGACCTCGACGTTGTCGAGCGTGATGCCTTTGGCGTGCCGGACGAAGAAGCCGTAGGCGGGCAGGGGGCCGAACATGGTGATCTCGGGATAGGCGCCTTCGTTCTCGGGTGGGTTCTGGTCGACGTCTGCGGGCGTGAGGCCGCCGGCCACGTCGTGCCGGACATTGCTGATCCGGACGTCTTCGATGGGGCGGCCGGGGATTCCGCAGATCGTCGACGGGTAGCGGGGGTCGGCGTCGTAGGCGATGACGTCGCTGATGTTGATCCGGCGCAGCCTGCCGATCTGGGCGCCGGCGGGCCCGCGCATCCGCGAGCCGAGCCGCATGAAGATCGGCATCTGTACCTGGCGCATGGTGAGGTTGCTGATCGTCACGTCCTCCAACAGCCCGCCGTCGACGCTCTCCAGCGCCAGCCCGCAGCAATACTCGAAGATCACGTTCGAGATGGCGATGTTCTTGAACCCGCCGTTGGACTCGGTGCCGAACTTGATCCTGCCGATCCGTCCGTACGACGCCGCGGTCTTGAACGTGCCGTTGTACAGGGTGCCGAGGTCGTAGCCGCTGACCATGCAGTTGCCGATGGTCACGTTCTCGGTGGCGCGGGGCTCGCCCAGCGCGTACGAGCTCTTGAGCGCGATCGCGTCCGCGTTGGGCGAGTTGACGGTGGTGCCCGAGATCCGGACGTTGCGGCAGCAGTCGAGGTTGATCCCGTCCCCGATGGTGTCGATGACCAGGTTGTCGACCCGCACGTTGTCCACGCCGGTCAACAGGATCGCCAAGCCGCCGCCGTTGAGGGTCGTGATGTCACGGATGACGACGTTGCGGCAGAGCTTGAGCGCGATCGCTTTGTCGCCCTGCCCCGGATCGGCCTCTCTGCTGTCGCCGACCAAGCCGTCACCGTCTATCACACCCGGGCCGGCGATAGTGATGTCATGGAGGCCCTCACCCCAGATCAGACTGTTGTGCCAGTGGCTGTGCGCGTAATCCTGGTACGGATTGCCCGCTCCAGGCTCGGCCGGATCGTAGCCCTTTCCGCGGGCGGGCGCGGCGGCGAGCAGCGTGGCGCCCTGCGCGAGGAACAGCGTGAGGTTGCTCTTCAGGCGGATCGAGTAGCAGGCATACGTGCCGGCCGGGAAGTAGACGGTGCCGCCCGGCCCCCTGCTGCCGGGCGGCACCGGCTTGGCGGCTTCGTCGATCGCGCGGTTGACGGCGTCGGAGTCGATCGTCACACCGTCGCCCTTGGCGCCGAAACGCCTGACGTCGAAGACTCGGCCGGGCTCGTCCACCGGGGTGGGGGCCGCCGCCTCGGCGGCGGTTCTCGGCACCAGCGGCAGCGCGGCGCCAGCCGATGCGACGGCTCCCATCGTGACGAGGCGACGACGGCTCATCGACCCGGCCACGGCTTCTCCTTTCGTGTGTGCGGCCAACGGCGGGCGGTGGACGAAGTGATGTATCGGCTGCTCACGACGCAGCTCACGCGTCGCGTCGGCGCAGGGTGGCCAAGGCCCCCAGCAGCGCCAGCGCCACCCAGGCCACGGTGATCAGGGCCCCGGTCCAGGGTCCGAACGCGTCCTTCGACTGGTGGTGGATCTGCAGGAACTTCTGCCCGGCCTGGTCCGGCAGGAACTGGGTCACCCTCGTCACGCCGGGGATCGCCTGCAGGATGCCGGAGACCAGGAAGAAGAACGGCATGAGGATGCCCAGCGCCAGGGTCTGCCGGCGCAGGATCGTGGTCACGCCGAGCGAGAACAGCGCGATCAGCGTCAGGTAGAACGCGCCGCCGAGCACGGCCCGCAGTACGTTGGGGTCGCCGATGCCGACGCCGTGCTTGCCGAGCATCGCCTGGCCGACGAAGAACGTCGAGAACGCGGTTGCCAGCCCGGCGGCCAAGGTGACAGCGGTCAGGACCACAGCCTTGGCCGCCAGCACCAGTCCGCGTTCGGGTACCGCGGCCAGCGTGGCGCGAATCATGCCGCTGGCGTATTCGCCGCCGATCATCGTCACGCCGAGCATGACCATCGCCAGCTGGCCGAGGACCAGGCCGCCGAAGCTGCTGCGTACCGGTTCGAAGGGGCTGTCGGTGGGCAGGCTGCTGAAGTTCCGATTGATGAAGAAGGTCAGCAGCGCGCCGCCGCCGACGACGGCGACGTACCCGGCGATCAGCATCGCGCGGGGGCTGCGAATGGTGCGTAGCTTGGTCCACTCCGCGCTGATCACCGGTACGGCCCGGCTGATGATGCCCGGCCGAACCGCCGTCGCGATGGTTGCGGTGCTCATCGTCTATCCCTGCTTCCGCTGCTCGTGCTTTGATGTCGTCGGCGCCGGCGTGGCGGCCGAGGTCGCCGGACCCGCGTGGTACTCCACGGCGTCCGCGGTCATGTCCATGAACGCCTCCTCCAGCGAGGCTCGCTGGAGACTGAGCTCGGTCAGAACCAGTCCGCGCGCCGAGGCGAGCTTGGCGATGCGGCCCGGTTCGACGCCCACGGCCTCGAACGCGCCGTCTGCGCCGCGCCGGTAGGCGACCGCGTCGCCGTCGAGCGCGTCCATCAGCGCCTCGGGCTGATCAGTGGTCATCCGGACGTGGCTTCGCGAGTTGCGGTCGATGAACTCACCCATCGGCAGATCGGCGAGCAGCCGCCCGCGCCCGATGACGATCAGGTGGTCGGCGGTCAGCGCCATTTCGCTCATCAGATGGCTGGAGACGAAGACGGTGCGGCCCTCGGCGGCCAGCGACTTCATCAGGGTGCGGATCCAGACGATGCCTTCCGGGTCGAGCCCGTTGACCGGCTCGTCGAACAGGAGCACCGCCGGGTCGCCCAGCAGGGCCGCGGCGATCCCGAGGCGCTGCCCCATGCCGAGGGAGAATCCGCCGATCCGCTTGCGCGCCACCTCCTGCAGGCCGACGACGTCCAGGACTTCGGCCACCCGGCGCTCGGGGATCCGGTTGCTGCGGGCCAGCCAGAGCAGGTGGTTGTAGGCGCTGCGGCCCTGCTGTGCGGCCTTGGCCTCGAGCAGCGCGCCGACGTGGGTGAGCGGCTCGACCAGCTGGTCGTAGCGCTTTCCGTTCAGCAGGACCCGGCCGCCGGTTGGCCGGTCCAGCCCGAGGATCATCCGCATCGTGGTGGACTTGCCCGCACCGTTGGGGCCGAGGAAGCCGGTGACGAGGCCGGTGGGGATGGTGAAGGTGAGGGAGTCGACGGCGAGTCTGTCGCCGTAGCGCTTGGTGAGCTGCTGCAGCTCGATCATCGGTCCGTCCTCCCCTCGAAGGGGTGGCGGGACGATGTCAGGTTCGTGTTCATGCCGTCCAGCGTGCGATCAACCCGGGCTCGCGTCGTCCGGCGCGGAGCGGCACTTCCGGCTACGACGGCGGGCGTACCAACCCGGGCTGGTAGGCGGACACGACCAGTTGCGCGCGGTCGCGGGCATGCGCGCTGCAGTCAGCTGACGACGTCACCGGCGTGCGAGCTCGATTTCAAGCGCGGTGCACGCGAAGAGCGCGCTCGAAACCGCGCTGGCTCCAACGCACGCGCTGTGGCGAGTCCACCTACTCGTGCGCCGATGACCGGCGCCGTCATGACGGAGTCCGCCTCCGACGGGAACCACCATGGCCAAAACCGAGATGCCGCACGACTGCCGTGCTCAGCACTCTCACGGCCGGATTGCGCGCTGTGCGGGATCCGCCCGGTGCAAGCCTCGGGGCGTGCGCCCCCAGGGCTTGTAGACGTTGATCGCGGTCACCATGCACAGGACGAGGAGCGCGAGCGAACTCGCTACGATGATCTCTTGGCGCAGCATTCCGGTCGCCGCGGCGGGGTCTTGTGCGCTGCGAGCCAGGGTCGCGGCCTGATGCAGCCGCGGTCGGAGCGCGAACAGCACCGCGGCCGCGGAAGCGGTGGTCGCCAGCAGCGTGGCGGCCACCCAGTAGTGGTGAAGCAGTTTCCACCGAGTTCCCAGCGCGATCGCGATCCCTGTGACCACCGCGAGCAATGGCAAAGGGATCAGCAGCGCATCCGCGACCGTCCCCAGAACGACGAACGCAGAGCGCTGGGTCGTGATGTCGCTGCTGGTGGCGCCCACGATTGCGAGCACGAGCGTGCACAGGTCGACGCCGATCCAGCTGACCGAGGCGAGGATATGGACGGTCAGGACACCGCGGCGCAGGCGCGGCCCGAAGAGCCGTTCGCGCGCCCGCCTGAGCTTGTCGTGCGCAATCTGTTCGTGCATGGGTCCAGCGTGGCGCGCGCCGCAGGCACGGTCGTCGCGCGGTGGGCGGCAGTCGCGTGTACGCCCGTCGTCGTATCGGCGCCCTCGCCCGGCCCGGTCGGTGCGCGTACGTTGGTTTGCGTATGTGCTGATTGCGCTGCGGGGCGGACGATGTCGGGGCGTGGCCATCGTAGTGTGTGGAGCATGATCGGCCGGAACAGTGCGAGTACGCAGCGCCCGAATGCAGCGCGTGCAGTCGGCGGATGGCTGCGCGGCCTTGCCGGAGCCGCCGTTCTGACGGCGTTCTTCCTGCTCGCAAGCGGGCACAACCAGCCGCCGAGCGGTGGCCGCGCCTTGGATGCGCTCGGATATCTGCTGCTGGTGTTCGCCGGTACCGCGGTGGCTTTGTGCCGCCGGTTCCCGCGCACGGCGTTGATCCTCGTGGTCGCGGTACTCGGCTGCTATCTCGGGCGCGGTTATCCGGTCGGGCCGATCTATCTCGCGGGGATGCTCGTGCTGTTCTCACTGGGCTGGCACACCCCGCGCCGCACGGCCGTGTCGGGGACCGGGCTTCTGGTCGTCGTGCTCACCGTGGTGTCGCTGAACACGCGACTCGGGGCCACCGTGCTCCCGTTGATCTTCGCCGGATGGGCGGCCGCAGCGGTGTTCCTGGGGGAGGTGGCGCGCAACCGGCGCGTCTACCTCGAGGGCGCCCGACAGCAGACCCGCAGCCTCGAGCTGACCAGGGCGGAGCAGGCCAGGCGCCGGATCGCGGAGGACCGCCTGCGCATAGCCCGGGACCTACACGACAGCGTCGGCCACGCGATGGCGATGATCAACGTGCAGGCCGCCGCGGGCGCGCACGTGGCCGACCAGCGCCCGGAGGCGGCCAAACAGGCCCTCATCGCGATCCAGCAGGCGAGCGGGGATGTGCTCGACGAGCTCACCGCGATGCTCGGCGTCCTGCGTGCAGAGGGCGAGTCGGCCGAGCGGATGCCGACGCCGGGGATCGCGCAGATCCGGGCGTTGGTGGAGTCGAGCGGCAACTCACGGCTGCGCACCGGGATTGTCCTCGAAGGCCGGACGCAGGACGTGCCCGAGGCAGTCGGGATCGCCGCGTACCGCATCGTGCAGGAGTCCCTGACGAACGTGATCAGGCACGCTGGCGCGTCGTTCGTGCAGGTCACCGTGCGGGCCGAGAACGATCGCAGCCTGCACGTCGAGGTCTGCGACGACGGCGCGGGCGACGCGTGCACCTCGGCATCCTCCGGAAGCGGCATAGGGATCCGCGGCATGCGGGAACGGGCCGAGTCCACCGGCGGGCGCCTCGATGCGGGGCCCGGACCGCGCGGCGGGTTCGTGGTGCGCGCCGGATGGGGGCCGCGCCCGTGATCCGCGTCGTACTCGCCGATGACCAGCCGCTGGTGCGGGCCGGATTCGCCATGATCCTCGATGCCGAGGACGACATCGAGGTCGTCGGCGAGGCCGACGACGGGGCCCTCGCCGTGGAGCGGGTACGCGAGCAGTTGCCCGACATCGTGCTCATGGACATCCGGATGCCCGGCGTGGACGGCCTGGAGGCGACGCGCCGCATCGCCGGCGACGAGCGCCTAGCCGCGGTACGCGTCCTGGTCCTGACGACATTCGAGCTCGACGAGTACGTGTTCGAGGCGCTGCGTGCCGGGGCCAGCGGGTTCCTGGTCAAGCACACCCAGCCGGCGGAACTCGTCCGCGCGGTACGAGAGGTCGCGCGGGGTGAGGCGCTGCTCTCGCCGAGCGTGACGCGGCGCTTGATCACCGAATTCGCCGCCCGACCGGTCAGGCCCAAGCTCGTACCCGAGACGATGCAGGCGCTGACGGAGCGGGAACGCGAGATCGTCGCGCTGGTCGCGCAGGGCCTGACCAACGATGAGATCGCGGCCGAGCTGGTGCTCAGCCCGGCTACCGCGCGTACCCACGTCAGCCGCGCGATGGTCAAGCTCCGGGCCCGCGACCGTGCGCAGCTCGTCGTGTTCGCCTACCAGTCCGGGCTGGTACGGCCCGCCGACTACTCGTGATTTTCGGGCCGCCGGTTCGAGTCCCACGCACCCCACGAGCATCTGCGGTGTGACCTGCGGTTTCTCCGGTTTCGGCAGCCGCGGTGGAGTCCGTAGGCAACGTTTTCGATCGGTACCAACCTGGCCATCCGCGGGGGCGACCGCGCGCTGTTCGGCAAGATGTGACGGCGTGTCATCGGCGAACCGCGAACACCGCCGCCCAGCGCCCGTAACACGCGGGAACATCCCGCCATGGCGCACCGACACGCACCCGTCAGCGGGTCCCGTCGATCAACTGGCGTCTGGTCCACTTCGACGAGCATGATGTCGGTTCGGACGTGCATCACCGCTGCGAAGTCGGCGTCCTACCAGATGACGCCGGCCAGGCGGCCGTTTCATGTCGGGATGCCCGCCACCATACTGCGGGCCAAGGCGGCGCACGTTGCGGCATCGACCTCGGCCTGGCCGGTGATCAGGGCGAATAATGCGCCGCTGAATAGGGTGATCAGGGTTTCCACATCCTGCCGGGACGTGGTCAGCCCGAGTGCCTGGTGCTGCTCATGGGTGAAGTCGACCGCCGCGTTCCTGATGGCGTCGAAGGTCTGCCGCAGGGCCGGGCGGCGGGTGACTTCCAGCGTGAGCTCGTAGACCGCCAGGTACCGGCCACGGTGCAGCTTCGCCGACGTCTCCAGCGACATCGCCAGCAGTCCGATCAGGCCCTCGCGATCGACGGAGCCGGTGATCAGGCCGTGTGCGGCGGCCATGTCCTGCTCGTGCAACTCCAGCACGCGTTCAGCGGCCGCAGCCAGGAGGGCGTCGCGGCTGCCGAAGTAGTTCGCCGCGGTACCGACGGGCAGGTCGGCTTCGGCGTCGACGGCGCGGTGGCTGAAGCCGTGGAGGCCGGAGGCGGCCAGAACGCGCAGGGCGCCGTCGGTCAGCGCGCGGCGGCGGGCCATGTTCAGAGGAGGAGCCATCACCCAGCACAATACCGGAGCCATGATAGTACTATTGTTGTGGTGGTATCGAGCGGCGATGCCGGGATCCTTCAGGAGGGGTCATGCGTGTGGTGGTCATCGGGGCCGGGGTCGGCGGACTGGCCGTGGCGCGGGCGCTGATCGCGGACGGACACGAGGTCGCGTGCTATGAGCGCGCCGACGCCCTGCGCACGTCCGGTTCGGCGTTCACGCTGTGGAGCAACGGGACGGCAGTGCTGCACGCGCTCGGCGTGCCGTATGACGACCTCGGCGCGCCGATCGACGTGCTGGGCTTCGACCGCGGTACCGACGGCCGCAGGCTGATGGACGTGGACGTGGCCCAGGCGGCGACCCGCTACGGCTACCCGCACCGTTCGACGCCGCGCCGCGACGTCATCGTCCGCCTGGCCGACGGCCTCCCGCCGAACACGCTGCACTTCGGCCGCCGCGCGGTGGCTGTGGAACAGGACTCTGGCGCCGCCGAGGTGCGGTTCGCCGAAGGCCCGGCAGCGTCGGCGGATCTGGTGATCGCCGCCGACGGTCAGCGCTCGGTGATCCGCGATGCGGTCTTCGGCGACCTCACCACGCCCGCCGGCTGGGGTACCTGGCAGGCGCTCACCCCGGTCGACGTCGAGACCACCCATTCCCGGCGCGGCGTGATGGTCCTCGGCCGGGAGGGCACCTGCGGTCTGCTCCCGGCCGGGAACGGTCTGCTGCAATGGTGGTTCGACCGCCGCTGGGACGCCGAAGCGGCGCAACCCGCCTCGGTCACCGCGATGCTGAAGGAGCACTTCGGGCACTGGGCGTCGCCGGTCGTCGACCTCCTCGCCGCCGCCGACGATTCGCAGATCGAGTTCTTCGCGCACCGCCGTCAGAAGGTCGTCCCCGGCTGGAGCCGGGGACGCGTGGTGCTCCTCGGCGACGCCGCCCACACCATGCCGCCGACCGTCGCGCAGGGCGCGAACCAGGCGCTGGAGGACGCCTGGGCTCTGGCCCGCGGCCTGCGCGTGACCGGCGACCTGCGGGCCGCGCTCGCCGAGTACGAGCGCTCACGGATCAAAGGCGCGCGCCTGACCGCACGGGTCGCCAGCTCGGAGGTGACGGACCGGTACCGTCCGCTTTCGACGCTGCTCACGCCGGACGCCCTGGTCACCCGTTTCCACACCCGCTGGCTGCGGATGGTCAGCACGATCCTGAACGAGTAGCGCCATCGGTGTACCGTGTGCCAAAGGTGCGCTGAGAATCAAAAGTGCGCTGAGAATGTCGCATCGAATGCATGGACGAGGATATCCAGGCAGGAGACGACTGCCTGGTCCGCAGAGCCGTTCTCCAACGTCGTCCGTACGTGCGCGCCCTCGCCGAAGGCCTGTTCGCTGTCCGGGCCAACGAGCGCTGCCCGAGTAGGGTCGGGGACTGGCGCGGTGGCGTGACGCTCCGTTTCCAGCCCCCGCCGCTTCAATCCGTGCATGCGGTTCTCCCGCACACGGCTTTCCGACATCGTTCACCGCTGGGCATGCGCCGTTACCCAGTGCACGTTCCCGCTCAGGCGGAAGACCCCGAGCCGCGCCAGCCATTCGCCGTTGTAGCGGGTGGCCCAGTTGCGGCCCGTGCGGCCGTGTTTCCGACTGGCGAAGATCGCCAGCCGCTCGTGGACGTAGCGGTCCACCGCGTTGAACTTCCGGCTGGAATGCCCGTTTCGGAAGTACCCGGTCCACCCCTGCAACACGGGGTTGAGGTCGGCCACCACGGCAGCCACCGACCGCTCGGTCTGGGAGCGAGAGGTCGCCGCGCGGATCTTCTCCCGCAGCACCCCCAACGCCCGCGCCGAGGGCCAGCGTTGCAGATAGAACTTGCCCCGCCACTTCCACGACTCCACCTTGCGGTGGTGGAAGCCGAGAAAATCAAAGCCCTGTCCGCCCCGAGTGAGACAGACGAAGCCGGACTTTTCCGGGTGCAACCGCATCCCGAGCCCGCCCAGCACCGCCGCCGCCAAGTCACGAGCCTGCTCGGCCCGCCCCCTGGTCGGCGCCAGGACCACGAAGTCATCGCAGTACCTCACCAACGTTGTGCATGCCGAAAATCCGTCCGCGCAGGTGAGACCAATTCGGCCTCGGCAGCGTTGGAGGAACAGCGGGTGGCTGTTGAACGAGTTCAGAACGATCAGATGAATCAACTGAACGCGTTCAACCCCACATGAGGTCGGATGACCGCCGTATCGATCCCTATCGCGCTGAGCTGCACGGACGATTTGTCGGCACCCACAGCTTGCCGATTCGGGTTGCGGAGCGCGAGCGACGTGGGAGTGTGTAGATCAAGTTCAAAAGTGTCCGCAGCGGACTCGCCGGTCAGATCACGCCGCGACATCCCGCGACACCCACCCCGTTCGAACCCGCAATCCTGCGGTTAGAAGCGACCGCTAGCTCTGACCAGCGGCGTTGTTCAGTGCACCACACCCTGACCGCGTCCGGACGGAACCAGGCAGTGATCTGCCCTGGCTTGGTTGGAGCCGTCCAAGTAATCCAGGGCGGATCGATCACGACGGATGAACTATGACGCAACCCGCCGAAATCACGCCTCGAATCCGATGAGGCGGTTATAGGCCCGCCACCCCAGATACGTCGGTGGATTGCCGGGGAAGACCGGGGAATCGAACGGAGGCGGGGCGGTGAGCTCGCCGCTCACCAGCGCAAGCACGAACCGGGCCATGCCCCCGTCGAAGAGCGTCCAAGGATTTTCGCGTAGCGGGTCCCGCAGGAAGACCAGTACCCGCCAGTCTTCGGGGCTCCCATCGGAGCGCGCCCACAGCACCTCGTCGCCGTCGTCGGTGGCGCCGAACTGGAGCAGTCGCAGCGGATCGGCTCCGGGGGCGGTGCGCGACAGCCATTCCAGGTCGAATTCGCCGCGCTCGGCGGGCGGCCAACTCAGCGCCCCGCAGATCAGGCTGCCCGGAACCCGCGGCGTGTGGATCTGGAGATGGCGGTTGATCACCCCGCCGCCGTACACGACGACGAAGTCGCGGTAGTCCGCGGGCAGTCGCACGCCTGACTCGGCCTGCTCCCGCTCCCAGTCGATGACGTCGCCGCCTTCCGGCGGGGTTGGCATGATCTCGCGCAGCCTCTCGACCGCCTCGTCCATGATCGCTCCAGGCAATGTGCGCTAAGCCCACTTTCATGCTGCTCTTCAGTCTCGCGTTGGCACTGGCACTGCAGGTTGCCAGGTTGCGCAGATCGGTGCCGGAACCGCCGAGCGAATTCGCGAGCAGGTGGCAGTTGTTGATCGCGTCGCCAGTGGCTCCCAGATGACCTCGGTAACTGTTCGCCCAGGTGTACCCGGCTGGCTTGACGTCGGGGTTGGTTGGGTGAGCCCTGGTTGAGGGCCGTCTCTGAAGTCGGTACATTCGCTCACCCCCCTTGGCTCTATGCGGCGATTGACATCCGCTGTTGCCAGGCGGTTCGCACGTCGACCGGGGTCTGGTAGCCGAGTGAGGAGTGCAGGCGCCGCTGGTTGCAGGCCTTGATCCAGTTCTCGATATCTCGTCGTGCCGTAGCGCGGTCGGGCCACCTGTCGGTGCCGATCTCGGCCTTGATCGTCGCGAAGAACGACTCCGCGGCCGCGCCGTCGAGACAGGAGCCGGTGCGGCTGGTGCTTTGACGGATGCCGTATCGCCGCAGCGCGTTCCGATACACCTTCGCATGGTACTGACGGTCCGTGTGCATGATCGCGTTACCCGCAACCAGCCCGGTCTGGTGCGCGGCACTGATCGCGTCTATCGCGAGACCGGCACGCATGTGCGGCGCGAGCGCGTACCCGATCACTTCCCTGCTGCAAAGATCCCCAACGGTCGCAAGGTCCTGTGGGCGCCGAGAACGACGTCGGCGGCATCACCGCCGCACGCCTCAACACCACCACCATGCCCGCCACATTGAGAGTGCCGGGAATGTCGTCCGTGCTGGCCGCGGGGCGGTCCCGTTCGCTGTGCACTGGCCTATGGCGTTGCCGCGATTCCCTGCGTGTCGCGGATGCAGCTGCGGCAGGATGACTGCTCGTGCTCGTGCGCTTGGTCTATCTCGCGGTGAGCAATGCCTTCGCGGTCCTGCGGCTGTTGCCGATGAGCGGTCGGAACATGTCGCCCGACCGCGTCCTCGCTCGATGGCCCGCGCCGATCCTTGCACTGCCTTCGGCGCGGGCCGGACGACGATCGTCAGAGCTTGCCGGTCAGCTTGCTCAGCAGGCTCGTGACCTTTTCGGGCTCGGGCACCGAGCCGTCGGGCGTCAGCTGGTCAACGGTTCGCGGCAGCTTCTGCGCGAGTTCGCTCGCGGCGGCGTCCGGGGTCGTTCCGGACTTCTGGGCGAGCTGGCTGATCTGATCTTCGCCAAGCGCCTGACGCACCTGGTCCGCGGTGACCGGCTGGTTCTCGCCGTGGCCGATCCAGGACTGGACGTGCTGGCCGAGGCCGCCGTTGGTGAGCTTGGAGACCAAGCCACCGATACCGCCGCTCTTCGAGCTGAACTGGGAGAGCAGGTTGCCGACGATGTCGCTCATCGGTGTTCCTTTCGTGAGGTGATGCGTTCGCCATCAGCCTCAGCCCGCCCGCCGACCCGGCGCGCGCCGGCCAGCGCCATTCGGGTGCGGTCGCTCGCCTGAATCAGTGACTTTCGGCGCGCTCAGACCCGGACGCAGGACGACCGCGGATGATCCAGTGCAGGACGACAGCCACGATCGAACCGACCAACGGCGCCACGATGAACAGCCAGACCTGGCTCAGTGCGTTGTTATCGGCGAAGATGGCCGGCCCGAGTGAGCGTGCGGGGTTGACCGACGTGCCGGTCAGCGGAATGCCGACGAGGTGGATCGCGGTGAGCGCGAAGCCGATCGCCACGCCCTCAAGCCCCTTGACGCCGGGACCGCTGGTGACCGACAGCACCACCAGCACAAGCAACGTGGTCAAGATGATCTCGACGAGGAACGCACCCCCGGAGCTGATCCCCAAGTCGGAATTCGAGCCGTATCCGTTCGAGCCGAAGGAATTGCGGCTGAAAGGCCCACCGGCGCGGGCACGAACGCTGTGCGAGACCCAGTACAGCAGCAGCGCGCCGAAGATGCCGCCGGCGAACTGCATGATCGCATAGAGCGCGCCGACAATCGGCTTCATCCGTCCGGCAAGCACCATTCCGAGCGTGACCGCCGGATTGACATGGCACCCCGACACCGCGCCGATCGCGTAAACGAGCGCGAGCAAGGTCACACCGAAGCCCAGCGCGATGCCCACGACACCGGCATTGGTGTCTGCGAAGATCGCCGTGCCCACAGCGAAGAAGACCAGGATGGCAGTCCCGATGAACTCTGCGGCCAACGCGCGCCAGCCACCCTCGACCTGATCGATCACCGAGGACGATGGTCTGGCCGCGACGGCTGGAATACCACTGGTCATCACGTCACTCATCGGTCCCTCCGGTGTCGCTGTGCTCGGCTGAGGAAACCTACGCCGCGAATTACCCGCGACGAAGCACCAGCTTAGAAACACATGGATTAATCTGCGCCGTCAGCCGCGCGCCGATTAGCCCATTCCGGGGACCCCAGGTCTATGACCTGCGACATCACAGAAGCCCGCACCCACGTGCACGAAACGGCTGGATCAACGTGTTCAAAATAAACAATCCAACAGGCCATCTTTACTTCTCTGCGCGTCAGGTGCAAAAGGACGACACCAGCTTGCTGCGATGCTCCGACCTGCCGAGATGGCAGATGCTGGGATGCGATCATGGTCAAATTGCGGTCACGGGGAGGCATGAAAGGACCAGCCGTGACCTGCGGTGATCGCCTCGCCTAGCGACACGGGCATTTCGGGCGCCTAACCATTCGTGCAGCTCAGGCGGCTTTTTGTGCCACTAGTCAACGAGCTTATCTGTGGAAGCCCGGAATCACGGGCCGGGAACGGCGGTACCACTCCCCGGCAGCCTCAAGGTCTCCGCGTTGCTGCGCGAGCCTGGCGAGCTGTTCATATCCGCGGACAGTACCCGGGCGGTCGCCCAACTCCTCATTGATGCTCAGCGCACGTCGGTACCGGTCTTCGGCAGCCTGCACATCCCCGCGCTCCTCCGCGACCTCGCCAAGCTGGTGATAGGTGACAGCAGAGCTTCGACGATCACCCAACTGCTCCTTAATCGTCAAAGCACGGCGATACCACTCCTCAGCCGCATCCAACTCGCCGCCCTGCTGCGCAACCAGACCGAGCTGGTGACAACTGACGGCTGAGCTACGACGGTCACCCAACTGCTCATCGATGGTCAAGGAGCGGTGGTATCAGCCCGCAGCTGCCTCCAGGTCCCCACGGTATTGGGGTCTGTAGCTGGGTCCGTTCATGAACACCTGGTGGCTGGCGTTGATCAGTCGGTCGAGTAAGGATTCTGTGACGATGGGGTTCGGGAACAGGCCGTACTAGTCCTGCGGTACCCGGTTCGCGGTGGTGATCAGCGAGGCGCCGTCGGCGACGCGTTGGGAGACCAGTTCGTAGAGATCGTCGGCCTGCTGTGCGGTGGCGATAGAGCCAGTACACACACTGCCACGGACCGTAGAACGGCGGCGCATCCCGCCACGGCACCCCGGCCCGGGTACGCCACCGAATCCCGTCGATCAGCCGCCTCTTCGCATGAACCGGTGGACGGCCGGGCCTCCTGGCGACCGGAAGCAGCGGTTCGAGCGCCGCCCACTGCTTATCGGTCAGATCATGGCGGGCAAAAGCCGGTATCGTCTCGACGTGGAGTCGCCCCCTAAAGTGTCACACCTCTTGACCGTCTTTCTGCAGTTAGCGGCTTGATGTTGACTCCACCGCTGGCGGTGTTCACTACTCTTCGGTCGTGGGCTTCGGCCGGTGTGATGTACCCGATCGCCGAGTGCAGCCGGCGAGTGTTGTAGAACTCAGCGATCCAGCGCTCGAGGGCGTGCATGGCGGCCCGGCGAGTCGGCCAGAAGCGCTGGCCGATCTCCGACTTGAGGGTCGCGAAGAACGATTCGGCGGGGGCATTGTCGAGACACGAGCCCGAGCGTGAAAGGCTCTGCCGGGCGCCCGTCCGGGCGAGTTCTCGGCGGTAGCTGGCGGACGTATATTCCGCGCCCTATCGGTGTGCACGACGCTCGCCGTGGAGAGACGGCCAGTGTCGAATGCCATCCGCAGTGCCGTGACGACGAGCGCGGCGCTTTGACGGGCGGCGATCGCCCAGCCCGTGATCTCGCGGGTACACAAATCCAGCAGCACCGCGAGAAATACCCAGCCTTCGCCGGTCGGCACGCAGGTGATGTCGCCTACCAGCCGAGAGCCGGGCGCCGGCGCGGTGAAGTCGCGGCGCAGCAGGTCCGGGGCCGGCGGAGCCTTACCGTCCGGGCGGGTGAGCGAGCGGCGTCTGCGGCGTGTCACACCCCGGATCCCGCGTTCGCGCATGACACGGGCCACCCGCTTACGGTTGACCACCAGGCCCTCCCGCCGCAGCGCCATGGTGACCCGGGCCGCACCGTAGACGCCGCCGGACTCGGCGTGGATACGAGCGATCGTTGCCGCGAGCTGTTCGTCGGCCACCGCGCGGCCCACACGCTCCTCGCTACGCCAGCGGTAGAACCGCCGGCGTTCCACACCGAGCGCCCGGCACAGCCAGGAGATACCGAGCCTGCGGTGCTCCTGGACCAGCCGCGCGCGACTTTTGAACTCGGTGCCTGCCCGAAGAACAACGATCAGTTGGAGCAGTCCCTGAAGCTGCCGCCGGTGCTGCTCGTTTTCGCGGGTGAGTAGCGCGACCTGGCGGCGGAGCGTGAGCAGCTCGCGCTGATCGATTCCGGACGTCGTGACCCGGCGAGAACGCTGAATGGTCGGCACCGGCGAGGACTGTAGCAGGGAACGATCAGAATGATCGAACTCGAAATCCGCACGTCAAGCCGCTGATCGTAAAGCGAGGGTCAAGTGTTGTGACACTTTAGGGGGCCACTTCAGCAACCGGCAGTCCCGCCGCAAACCCCGGGATCAGCCCGTACCAACAAAGACGGGCTCGGGCAGGGCCGAAGACCGGATAAACCCTCTACCGGTTCAGGCGTAGAGGTTGTTAGGGTGCGATCGGGCCGTGACTGGCGTTGTGAGATGGATCTGACCATCGGGGAGCGGCTCCATCCTCGGGGATGATGTGCCGTGCGCCTGGGCTTGTGGGATCTGCCTGGGAGGCGCTGTGGTTCATCGGAATTCCTCGTTGCTGCCTGGCCGGTGTGGGCTGATCGGCGTGGTCAACATCACCACCGACTCGTTCTCCGACGGCGGCAGGTTCCTGTGCGCCGAGGACGCGGGCGTACACGCTCGGCGGTTGCGCGCGCAGGGCGCCGACGTCATCGAGTTGGGCCCGGCGGCAAGTCATCCAGACGCGCGGCCGGTGTCGGCCGATGAGGAGATACGGCGGCTGGCTCCGGTCATCGACGACCTGGTCGCCGAGGGCATACCTGTGTCGGTGGACTCGTTGCGGCCCGAGACCCAACGCTTCGCCATCGCGCACGGGGCCGCATACCTCAACGATATCCAGGGTTTCCCCGATCCCAGCCGATACAGGGAGTTGGCAGCAACGGACTGCCGCCTCGTTGTCATGCACTCGGTGCAGCGCACAGGGCCGGCAACGAGAGTGCCGACCGCCGCGGAGACGGTGTGGAGCGGGATCGTGCAGTTCTTCCACCAGCGATTGGCCGCGCTCCAAGCGGCGGGCATCGATCGGGAACGCCTGATCATCGATCCCGGACTCGGCTATTTCCTCGGGCAGAGCCCGGAACCGTCGGTGATGGCTCTGACGCGGCTGGAAGCATTGAAGTCCAGGTTCGAGGTGCCCGTGGTGGTCTCGCCGTCGCGCAAGTCGTTCCTGCGCACGCTCACCGGGCGTGATCTTCCCCGCATCGGTGCCGCCACCCTGGCGGCGGAGTTGTACGCCGCATGCCAGGGTGTGGATTTCATCCGCACGCACGACGTGGCCGCCATCGGCGACGCACTGACCGTCTTCCAAGCCCTGGACGCGACGAAAGGCTCGTCCCGACCGTGATCACCGCAGCGAGAGCAATTGTCAAATCCTGTGGATCTAGGTCAGCACGTCGCGGCAGTGCGCCCATGCCAGATCGGATAGCAGCGGACGCCATCGGGTGAACAGGTTGAGCAGCGCGGGTCCATACTGGGCCCGGATCTGCGGGCTGATCGCGGCGAGGTCCAGTTCGTTGGCAGCGGTCAACTCGGCGAAGTCCCGACGCTGCTGCAGGCTCGGAACGTAGCCAGTGCCGGTAAACCGGTCGTGGAACAACCCGTCGTCTTCGGCCAGCGCCCGGTAGGTAGCCTTGCGTTCACAGGAGGCATAGACGTAGACCAGCGCCTCAGCGTCAACTCCGATCGCCTCGGCCAGATCGGTCCTGTGCTCAAGGCCCAACAGGGTGACCGGGAACCCGTCGGTGCCGTAGAAGGCGTGGCACAGTCCGGCCGATGCCAGCGTCGGACGGGCGTCCCAGGACAGAAGCAGGGCTTTGACCCGTTCCAGATGCGCGAGCAGCGTGCCGCCCGGATGCTCGATCTGTGCGGCCTTCGCCGCGTGCAGCATCTGCAATGCCCTTGTCGTCATCGCACTGTCCTGTTCCTGGCGCGTTCGTTGGCTGATCCTGCTGCCCGCCCCATCATCGCGGTGTCCGGTTCGCCGTTCACGCGGCGGCCGCCTCACCGCGCTCGACGAGCAGTCCGCGTTCGAAGCGGGCTCCGGCGCGCACGAGCGCGACCAGATGGGGTGCGTTGATGGCGCGCCAGCGTTCCTGGGCGGACTCGATGAGCTTGAAGGTCATGGCCAGTGCGGCTGCCCTCGATCCGGCACCGCGGGTGACCTTCGTTCGCAACCGCACGGTGGCGAACGTCGACTCGATCCGCGGTGCGCAGATGGACCCAGTGCTCGGCCGGGTAGTCATAGAACGCCAGCAGCACGTCCTCGTCATCGACGATCTTCTTGACGGCCTTCGGGAACTTCGCCGAGTACTGCCGGTCGAATGCCCGGATTGCCGCAGCGGCATGCTCCTTGACCGGCATAGGGTTGCGCTCACTACGGTGGCAGGTCAGGCAGATCGCACAGCATTGCCTCTCCGTCGGTGCTCACTCATCTCCCCGTGCAGGCACTGGCGGCCGGGCGTTCATCCAGAGGGAACAGCACCCGGTGGCGCTACGCTGCTATCTCGTGCGGGACACGCGCCTCGACATTGAGCGGATCCGGGCGGCTCGCCGGGTGATCGACCCCGTTTTCCTCGACACTCCGCTGTACCGCTGCGAGGCGCTGGAGCCCGGCCTCGGGTGCGCGGTGAGCATCAAGCTCGAAACGGCGAACCCGGTCCGCAGCTTCAAGGCCCGCGGCACCGAGCTGGTCGCGAGCCAGCTGGCAGACAACGGACAACACGCCGTGGTGTGCGCCAGCGCGGGCAACCTGGGCCAAGCCCTCGCCTGGTCCGGTCGCGGCCGGGGGCTCGACGTCACCGTCGTGGCGTCCTGCTTCGCGCCCGCGATCAAGCTCGATCGCATCCGGGCATTGGGCGCCCAGTTGGAGTTGGTCGATGGCGATCATGAGGTGGCTCGCGACCGGGCGACGGCCATAGCGCAGCAGCGCCAGTCGGGTG
>CAVQPP010000104.1:0-14787 GCA_963714445.1 uncultured Actinomycetota bacterium | reverse complement strand
ACGGTCACCGACGCGGCCGGTAACAAGGCGACGGCCAGCGGCACGTACACGACGCAGGGCACGAACTACACGCCCTACGGGCCGACGCGTCTGCTCGACACGCGCAACGGGACCGGCGCGCCTGCCGGTGCTGTCGCGGCTAGCGGCAAGGTCGCGCTGAAGGTCGCCGGAACCGGGTCGATCCCGGCGAACGCGGTGGCCGCAGTCCTCAACCTCACCGTCACCGCGCCGACCGCCGCTGGCACCATTACTGCATACCCGGACGGCGAGACCACGGTGCCGGGCACGCAGAACGTGACGTTCATCGCCGGCCAGACGGTGGCGACGCTCGCGATCGTCAAGCTCGGTCCGAACGGCACCGTCGACCTGGCGAACAACAGCACCGGCACCACGCAGATGATCGCTGACGTCGCAGGTTACTTCACCCCGAGCTCGGCGAGCGGCTACACCTCGCTGACTCCGGCCCGGCTGCTCGACACCCGCAACGGGACCGGCGGGTTCCACGGCATGGTCGGGAACGGTCAGCAGGTCGTCCTCACCATCGCGGGCGCGGACGGCGGCGCGCTGCCGGCCACCGGCGTCAAGGCGGTAGCGCTCAACGTGACGGTCACCGGCGGCGTCGGCGGCGGGTACGTCACCGCGTACCCGGACGGCACGACCCGGCCGACCGCCTCCAACCTGAACTTCAACCCCGGCGACACGCTGGCGAACATGGTCATCGTGCCGGTCGGTGCCGACGGCAAGATCGACCTCTTCAACGCCAGCGCGGGCACGCAGATCATCGCCGACGTCGCCGGATACTTCAGCGCGGCGAGCGCCAGCGACTACACGCCGATCGACCCGCAGCGCGTCGGCGACACCCGCTCCTCCGGCAATACGCCGATCCCCGGCAGTCAAGCCGTCGCGCTCGACATCGACGACACCTCGAACAACAACAGCCAGGCGCTCGACACCACCGGTTACGTACTCACCACCACGACGACTAACGCCGTGGCGGGCGGCTACCTCACGGCTTACCCTTACGGCGTCACCCGGCCGGTCGTGTCGAACCAGAACTTCGGTCCCGGCCAAACGGTGGCCAACCTGGTGCTGGCCACCGCCGGACAGGACGCCAACGCCAGAGCGGTCGACTTCTACAACGGCACCGCGGGCAATCTCGACCTGATCGTGGACATGGCAGGGTTCTTCGACACTTTCTAGAAGGCCCTAGTCCGCTGCTGGTCTCCAATGACTCCGGTGCCCCGGGAGAGCTACCTCCCGGGGCACCGGCATGCGCCGGGCCCATTGGGGGGACCGGCGTGCTCTTCGCACCACGCAAGAGACAAGGAACGATGTGAAACAGTCCAGTAGCGCCGGGACCTCGGGTAACGCGACCGCGGAAGGCGCCGGGCGTTCCCGGCGCTCCCGCCGGGTCGCGCTTCCGGCGGTCGCGACCGCATTCGCCCTCGGTGCGGCTCAGGTCGCCCTCGCCGCTCCCGGCCACGCCGCAACGGTCACCACGTCCGCCGGCACCCGCGTCGCCATAGGCCACGCGCCGGTGGTCCCGCATGGCGCAAAGGCCGCGGCCGCGCCGGCCGACTCGACCAAGCTCACCCTCGACATCCAGCTGAACACACCGAACTCCGCGTCGCTCAAGTCCTTCGCCGACTCGGTGAACGACCCGAAGTCGCCCAACTACCACCACTTCCTAGGCGCGGGGGACATTGCCAAGGACTTCGGTGCCTCCTCATCTGAGGTCGCCGCCGTGGACGCCGCGCTCAAGGCCGCAGGTCTGACTCCCGGCGCGGTCACGGCGGACGGCCTGTTCATCCCGGTCACCGCAACCGTCGCGCAGGCCAAGGCCGCGTTCGGCACGAACTTCGCCGGCTACCAACTCGGCAGCCGCCACGTCTACGCGAACACGTCAGCGCCGACGTTCGACGCCGCGATAGCTCCCGACATCGCCGGAGTCGTCGGTCTGGACAACATCGCCTACGCGGTGCCGCAGTACGTCAAGTCCGGTAAGCAGGGCAAAGCCGGCAACGCGTCAGCCGTGCCGCACGCGTCGGTCACGCCGAAGTTCGCCGTGCAGTCCTGCAGCAACATCAACACTGTTCTCGGTGGGCTGACTCCGCCGCTGCACGACGGTGCCGATTACTACACCTCAGACCTGGTCTCGAACATCTACGGCCTGAGCTCGGTGCTTGCCAACGGCGACAACGGCTCGGGCGTGACCGTCGCGGTCTTCGAGCTCGAGTCCTTCGACGCGCCCGGCGTACAGGACCTCGAGAGCTGCTACCACAGCAGTTCGGTGGTAAGCGAGGTCCCGGTGGACGGCGGACCGTCGCGCGCCGCGGACGCGGCCAACAACGGCATCGGCGTGGAGTCCGCGCTCGACATCGAGAACATCGCCACCCTCGCCCCGGGCGCGAACGTCATCGACTACGCCGGACCGGACTGGCAAGACAATCCGGCGAACAGCAAGCTGCTGGACGTTTACCGTCAGATGGTCACTGACGACAAGGCGCAGGTGATCTCCACCAGCTGGGGTCTGTGCGATGTCGGCCAGAACGCCCAGGACTCCACGTTCATCGCCTCCGAGGGCACGATCTTCGCTGAGGCGGCCTCGCAGGGCCAGACGGTCGTCGCGGCTTCCGGCGACTCCGGCTCGACCGACTGCTACGTCCCGACTTCCGCGACGCCGGACAGCGAGCTCGCGGTGGACGACCCGGCCAGCCAGCCGACGGTCCTCGGCGTCGGCGGCACCAGCATGACCGGTCCGGCGAACCCGCCGC
This sequence comes from uncultured Actinomycetota bacterium, assembly GCA_963714445.1. GTDB lineage: Bacteria > Actinomycetota > Actinomycetes > Streptomycetales > Catenulisporaceae > Actinocrinis. Next base: position 12,013 of record CAVQPP010000104.1, on the reverse strand, counting down.
AGAGCGTCTGGAACTCGGTGCAGTCCGACGGCACCAACACCCAGTACGGCGCCGGCGGTGGCGGCGTCTCCTCGATCCAGCCGCTGCCGAGCTTCCAGAACGGCATTGCCGCTACGGGCTACACCGCTCACTGCGCGAAGGCCGCGTCGACCGGCTGTCGGCAGGTTCCCGATGTCTCAGGACTCGCCGATCCTTCCGACGGCTATGTGATCGAGATCAACGACTCGGCCGCCGGCGGCGAGATCTACGCCGTCATCGGTGGCACGAGTGGCGCCGCGCCGCTATGGGCCGCGATCTACGCACTTGCCGACGCGAGTTCGTCCTGCAAGGCCAACGGAAAGGCCGGGGAGGCGGCTCCCGCGCTCTACGCCGCAGGCGAGAGCCCGTCGGGCTACTCGGTCTTCCGCGACATCACCGCCGGCAACAACGGCATCTCCGCCTATAAGGCGCCTTACGCTTACCCCGCTACCAGCGGCTACGACCTGGCGTCCGGTTGGGGCGCTCCGGCCGCGCCGGGTGTGGTCAACGTCGCGTGCCAAGTGAGCAACACCTCCGCGGCGAGCTACTACGTTCCGGTCGGTCCGACGCGCGTCATGGACACCCGGAAAAACCTCGGCGCTACCGGTCCGGTCCCGGCGTCGGGCGGCACGGTCAAGCTGCAGATCACCGGTGTCAACGGTGTCGCGGCGGGCAACGTGACCGCGGTCGCGCTCAACGTCACCGTCACGGCTAACGCCGCGGGCGGTTACGCCACCGTCTACCCGGACGGCACTGCGGCCCCGGCGACCTCCAACCTGAACTGGACCCCCAACCAGACGGTGCCGAACCTCGTCGTCGTGCCGGTCGGCGCGGACGGCAAGGTGGACCTGACCAACAGCTCGGCGAGCACCGTGCAGTTCGTCGCCGACCTCGCGGGCTACTACACCTCCGACTCGAACGCCGCCAACATCTCCACTTACACGGCGGTCGGACCGGTCCGCGCGATGGACACCCGCAACGGCACCGGCGTCCCGGCCGGCGCCGTCCCGTCGGGTGGCGTGGCCTCGCTGCAGGTCGGCGGAAAGACCATCGGGAACGTGACGATCCCGTCCGGGATCACCGCGGTCGCGATGAACGTCACCGTCACCGCTCCGGCGGCGGGCGGCTACGTGACCGTCTACCCGAACACGGCCACGACCCGGCCGCCGGTGTCCAACCTCAACTTCACGGCGAACCAGACGATCGCCAACCTGGTGATCGTCCCGGTCGGCGCGGACGGCAAGGTGGACTTCTTCAACGGCGCCGGCGCGACTCAACTGATCGCCGACATCGCCGGGTACTTCAGCGCCGGTACCTCCGGTGCGAAGTACCACGCGCTCGGCCCGGACCGGATCGTGGACACTCGGATCGAACTCGGTTCCGCGTCCACCGCGCCGCTCGGGGCGAACGCCGTGTTCGGCCTGCCGATCCCGAGCAGCGCCACCGCGATCCTGGCCAACCTGACGGTGGCCTCGACTCAGCAGGGCGGCTACCTGACCGCGTATCCGGCCGGTAGCACCCGGCCGACCGTGTCGAACCTCAACTTCGCGCCCGGGCAGGCGGTGCCGAACCTGGCGATCGTGCCGAGCAACAGCGGAGTGAACTTCTTCAACGGATCCGGCGGCAGCCTGCGGCTGATCGTCGACCTTGGCGGGTACTTCAGCGCGAGCTGACGATCCGTCTGATCGAGCGGTTCTGGGGCCTGGCGGGAGTTTCCCCGTCAGGCCCCGGCCGTTGCGCCGGGTGCCTGGTCATCCGCAACACGTCGGCGGTCATGATCACGGTGGTCACCACCGGCCCGGCGATCGACGCGACGGCGGCGGTGGTAAGCACGCCGAGCGGCAGCGCGAAGACCACGAACATGGTGACCACGCCGAGGCTCCAGGCCACCAGCACGGTCTGCTGCCGGTTCAGCGCGATCAGCGCCGACTGCAAGACGTTCGCCACCAGGAAGAAGAGCGTGCCGGTGGTCAGCTCCATCAGGAACGTGGCGGACAGGTCCGCCTTGGTGCCCATGATGTGGCGCAGCACCCACGGCCCGAACAGTCCGGTCCCGGCGATCGACGCCAGGCTGGTGGCGACGCACACCGCGACCAGCGTGGACGTGATCCGGCGCACTGCGCCCATCTCTCCGCGCGCGGCCGCGGCGGTGAGTTTCGGCAGCAGCGGGGCCTGCAGCGGGAAGAAGACCAGCAGTGCCAGGCGGGTCAGCCCGACCGCTGAACTGACCGTGACCGCGAGAGCCGGCTCGTGGGTGAGCCGTCCGGCGACGACCAGCGGCATCGCGTTCATCAGCACCTGTCCCGCGAGCACGCCGCCGGTCAGCCGCGCCAGACGCGCCGCTGCCTGGTTCGCGGTTTCCGGCTCGCCGCCGGGCACCGCGCCCTCCTGCCGGGCCACCGGAATCGGCGCGCGCGCCACGAACAGTCCGGACACCGCCGCGGCTGCCGAGCCCAGTGCGAAGACCAGGCCGTAAGCCCAGGTAGATCCGTAGCCGCTCAGCGCGAGCAGAATGCTCGGCAGCAGCCGCGCCAGGCCCTCGACCACCATGGTGATCGCGTACGAGCGGAACTGCTGCCGCCCGGTGAGCACGCCGCGCACCAGAAACGCCGCCCAGACCGAGACCAGGCCGATCAGCAGTTCGGCGAAGACAACCCAGTTCCCGTACATCCAGTGCTGGGTTATGTACGGACCCGCCGCGCAAACGACGGCGATCGTCCCGACGCCGACCCAAGCCGCGTTACGCACCTGGTGACGGATAACCTGCGCCTCGTCGTGCCCAAGGGCGTGCGCGCGGGCAACCGCGCGGGTCATTTCCTGCTCGAACGCGGCGAACATGCCGGTGCCGATCGCCGAGAGCAGGAAGTAGAGCCCCGGCAGCGGCGCGACCAGCGCCGGAGGCAGCGAGTGGTTGACCACCGCGAGGAATCCGGAGCCCGCGGCAGCGGACAGCCCGAGCCCGATGGCCAGCAGGACTACCGGCCGGTTGAGCAGGGACATCAGGCGCAGGCGCATAGCACGGCAGTTTAGAGGGCGCGCGGAACGGATGCCGACCCGGAAACTAGGCAGCCCCCGTGTGTATTCGGGGGCTGCCTTATGAAAGTAGCGCTGTGAGAGGGGAAGTCCAGTGTTGTTCTGTATCGCTTGTGTCACGTAGCGCCGATTCTTACCCTGCGTTCAGCCTGCGACCCCCGATTTCACCCTAAGGACGCCGCCCCCGGCTGTGAGTCATCAGGAACCGGGGGCAGGATGTGGCCCATGAGCGATGCATTCCTTTCCGCCACCGTGCGGATCACCGGAGCCGGCGGCGCCGAGATCGAGGCCTACAGCGCGCGGTCGCAGGACGAGGCCCCGCGCGGCGGCGTGGTCGTCATCCACCACATGCCCGCCTACGACGATCAGACCAAGGAGATCGTCCGCCGATTCGGCCACTTCGGTTTCAACGCGGTGATGCCCAACCTGTATTACCACGACGCGCCAGGCGCATCTCCGGACGACGCCGCCGCGGAAGGCCGGGCAAAGGGCGGCATCCCGGACGACCGTCTGGTCGGCGACGTGGCCGGCGCCGCCGAATACCTGCGCTCGCTGCCGAACTCCAACGGCAAGGTCGGCGTGATCGGCTACTGCTCGGGCGGCCGTCAGTCAGTGCTCGCCGCGTGCAGCCTCCCGCTCGACGCCGCCGTCGACTGCTACGGCGCCTTCGTCACTGGCGACCCGAGTTCGGTCCAGGGCCACCCGATGCGCCACATCTCCGCGCTCTACGACAAGCTGCCCGACCTGAGCTGCCCGCTGCTCGGCCTGTTCGGCAAGGAAGACGGCCACCCCTCACCCGACGAGGTCGCCGAACTCGACCAGCTGCTGACTCAGCACGGCAAGACCTTCGAGCTGCACAGCTACGACGACGCAGGCCACGCCTTCTTCGCCGTCGAGCGCCCCGCGTTCCGTCCGGTGGCGGCCAAGGACGGCTGGGAGCGCATCGAGGCGTTCTTCGGCAAGTACCTGAGCGCTTAGGAGCGGTCGATGTGCACTTACATCACGGCCAAGCTCGACGCCGATGGCAGCGGTAAGGGCGCCGAGGGCTGGTTCGCGCTCAGCGAGGCGACGGTCTACTTCGACCATCCGGTGCACGCCAGCGCGGAGCACACGCTGAACATCGACTTCCGCAATCCGGAGCGCGGCGCTGGCGCACGTGTAGCAGTCGAATTGAGCGCAGAGACGGCGCGTGCCCTCGCGCACGCGATCCTGGAAACGCTCGACGCCGTTCCGGAAGACCTCGTCTAAAGAACGCGGCGCCTAGAGAACGCGCTGCCTGGTTCGGATACCGCTAGACCGTGAAGTCGCCGACCGCGAACGTGAACACTTCGCTCAGGCCGGCCGACACTTTCTGGTGTTCCGGGTCGGTCAGATAGGCCTTGAGCCCGGCCTCGTCGGCCACGTCGCAGATCAGCGCGAAGTCGTGCGAGATCGGGCGCGACCCGAAGCACCAGTGCGTCTCCCAGGACAGCACCGGCGCGAGCGTCGGCCCGAGCACGGTCAGCGCCGACGAGGAGGCCTGCACCCGCGGATCGTCGCGGGTGAGGCCGTCCTTGAGCTTGAACAACACGATGTGCCGGATCATGCGAGACACGCTAGTGCCTCAAGACACGCCCCGCGCTAGCCATCCATCTGCCCGGTCAATGACACGTTGCCGGTGTTCGGGTTCGCCTGCCCGCTGATCACGATGTTCTTCGGATCCGGCTTCGGGCTGGCGAACAGCAGATGGGTGATCTGCATGTTGATGTAGTCGGGATCGGGCACGTAGTCGATCAGCTTCAGCGGCTGGTCCTGGCCTGCCGACTCGACATCGAACAGGCCGTACCCGAGCGCCTTCCCCGTCGCGGTCTGCCGGTACGCCATGTCGGTCAGCTTGCCGACCGGCATCGTGCGCACGGTCTTGGCGATGATCCCCTCGATCACCAGGATCCGCTTATTGGTGAGCACGAAGAAGCGGTCGGCCCACTCACCGACCTGAATCAGTGCCCAGGCGATCACGATCAGCAGGACGATCAGCAGCATCCCGCCGACGCCGAACCGCTTGTTGGACACCAACCAGGCGATGCCGTACGCGATCGCCGCGACGACCACGATCGCGAACAACTGCGTGCGCGCATTCGCCTTGCGCAGCGCCCACATCTTTCGCAGATCCCAGATCGTGGCGATGACCCAGATCACCCACAGGCCCCAGAACAGCCAGCCGATATTGACGGCGCTACCGGTCTTCACCGGCTGCGTCACATCCACGGTGATCGTCACGAACACGCCCGCGACTATCAGCGCGACCGGCTGGATCAGCTGCGCCCAGTGGAACCGGGTGAACTTCACCACCTTCTCGCCGGGATCCAGGTACTTGCGGATGTGGCCCGGGGCCTCGGTCGCCGGGATCGACGGGAACATGGTCATGGGCAGTCGGCCGCCGCTACTTCACGTTGCTGTGGAAGCTGACGATGTTGCCGATGGAGTGGAAGAAGTTGGACACGAACGTGAACACGTCCTTGACGAACGATGAGGTCGTGTTCGGGTCGTGCACGATCCAGAACAGTATGAACAGGACGATGCCCCACTGGATGGCCGGCTTAGCCTTTGGCATATTCGATCGCGACCTTTCCCCTCCGAACGCGACACCCACGTACCGCCCTGACCTGTCCGGGGGAGCCGCGCGGGCCAGACCGTTTTATGAAGGAGGACCGCGCGCTGCACGCGGATCCTCTCCGGTACCAGCGTATCCTGATCCGCTTTTTACCGGCTGACTCTACGGGGTTACCCGGTCTGGCAGGGTGCGGAAACCGCGCTGGCCTAAGGCGATCGGCGTCAGCGGCCCGATAGTTACCGATTCGCGACGAATCGCCCTATTCTTCATCGCGTGCACATGCGTGCTGGTCGAGGGCTAGTCAACGCTTGGCCGAACGATCACCGCTGGACCACAATGTTCGGGAATGCTTGAGCGACGAGTCTTCCCCGCGACTCCTACCGACGGGTACGGTGCAGGCCATGCGTATCGGAGTGCTGTCGGAGACCAGACCGGGCGAACGCCGGGTGGCCCTGCCACCCGAGGCGGTGTCCGCACTGAACGCCGCCGAGGACACGTCCGTAATAGTGCAGTCAGGTGCAGGTCGGCACCTTTTCGCCACTGACGATGACTACGGCGCCGCAGGCGCCGAGATCGCCGAGTCCGCGGAACGCATCGCCGCCTCGGTCGACCTCCTCACGGTCGTCAACCCGCCCGAAGCATCCGTAATCTCCGCGATGCGGTCCGGCTCCAGCGTCCTCGGCTTGCTCAACCCTTTCCAAGAGCAGCGCGCGATTCTGGCGCTCCGCGATCAGGGCGTCACCTCATACGCGATCGAACTCATCCCACGCATCTCCCGTGCGCAGAGTGTTGACGCGTTATCGTCTCAGGCGCTCGTCGCCGGTTACCGCGCCGCACTCGTCGGAGCGGACCTGCTGCCGCGCTTCTTCCCGCTCTTCATGACCGCGGCCGGCACCATCCCACCGGCTCGCGTCCTCGTACTCGGCGCTGGTGTCGCAGGGCTCCAAGCCATCGCGACCGCTCGTCGCCTCGGTGCCGTCGTCCAGGGCTACGACGTACGAGCGGCCGCCGCCGACGAGGTGCGCTCGCTCGGCGCGACGTTCGTCGAACTGAACCTTGAGACGCAGGAAGGCAGCGGCGGTTACGCACGCAGCCAGAGCGCTGACTTCGCGACCCGGCAGCACGAAGCACTCGCGCCGTACGTCGCGGAAGCCGACGTCGTCATCACCACCGCCGCGATCCCCGGCCGCGCCGCGCCGCTCCTGGTGACCGAAGAAATGGTCGCCGGAATGCGCCCCGGCTCCGTCGTGGTCGACCTGGCCGCGCAGAGCGGTGGCAACTGCGCGCTGTCGAAGCCCGGCGAGACCGGCGTGTTCGGCGGCGTCTCGGTGTGGGGCGGCGCGGACGTGCCCTCGCAGATGCCGGTGCACGCAAGCAAGCTCTACGGCGCGAACATCTCAGCGTTCGTCGCGCTACTGCGCGCCGGCGACGAGAGCGACGAAATCCTCGCCGGCTCCCGTGTCACGCAGGGCGGCCGCACCGTGCACGAGGCCGTCCGCAAGGCCATCGCCCCGGACGAGCCGGAACCCGAACGCGAACCCGAACCCGAACCCGAATCCCAACGTGAACCCGAAGGCACCGACGGACCCGAGCAAGGGGAGTAGAGCGCGTGGCGAACCAAATCGGCGGCGTGGGCCTGCTGACCATTTTCGTGCTCGCGGTTTTCGTGGGCTTCGAGGTGGTCTCCAAAGTCTCCGCGATCCTGCACACCCCGCTGATGTCCGGGGCGAACGCGATCCACGGCGTCGTCCTGGTCGGCGCGATCCTGATCACCGGGACCTCGTCCGGTGCGGCGCAGATCACCCTCGGCCTGATCGCGATCGTGCTCGGCACGGTCAACATGGTCGGCGGCTTCGTGGTCACCGACCGGATGCTGCGGATGTTCTCCGCCCGGCGCGGTAACGAGGACCGGTCATGAGCACAGGGACCGAGTTCGGCTACCTGATCGCGGCGATCTGCTTCATCCTCGCGCTCAAGGGCCTGTCCGCGCCGCGCACCGCGCGCTACGGCAACTGGGCCGGCGCGGCGGGCGCCACCCTCGCGGTGATCCTCTCCCTCTCCACGGGCCACCTCCAGCACATCGGCCTGATCCTCGCCGCGATCGCGGTCGGCGCGGTGATCGGAGTCCCGGCCGCGACCCGCGTGAAGATGACCGCGATGCCGCAGCTCGTCGCGATCTTCAACGGCGTCGGCGGCGGCGCGGCGGCGATCGTCGCCCTAGTCGAATTCCTGACCGTCGCCGACCACTCATCGCTTATCAGCGGCGGCGACCAGACGGCCACGGTATTCACCATCCTCGTCGGATCGGTCTCGTTCGCCGGTTCGATGATCACATTCGCCAAGCTCCAGGAGCTGATGACGACCCGCCCCGTCGTCCTGCCCGCTGGCCGCTACATCTCCTCAGGCGTGTTCCTAGCCGCCGTAGCCCTCGCGATCACCGGTGTCCCGGTCCGCTCTACCGGCCTGCTCGTCGGCCTGATGCTGATCTCGCTAGTGCTAGGCGTCCTCTTCGTCCTTCCCGTCGGCGGCGCCGACGTCCCGATCGTCATCTCGCTCCTGAACGCCTTCACCGGCCTGACCGTCGCCGCCTCCGGCTACGTCCTCGGCAACACGCTGCTGATCGTCGCCGGAACCCTGGTCGGCGCGTCCGGCACGATCCTCACTCGCCTGATGGCCGCCGCCATGGGACGCCCGATCACCGGCATCCTGTTCGGTGCGTTCCGCGCCAAGGCCGTAGGACCAGCCGGTGCCACCGAAAATCGCCCCGTCCGCTCCGGTACGCCCGACGACATCGCGATCCTGCTCGGTTACGCGCGCAAGGTGATCATCGTCCCCGGCTACGGCCTCGCGGTGGCTCAGGGCCAGCACACCATCCGCGAACTGGCCGACCTGCTCGCCGCGCGCGGCGTGAAGGTCGCGTACGGCATCCACCCGGTCGCCGGCCGCATGCCCGGTCACATGAACGTCCTACTCGCCGAGGCGAACGTGCCCTACGAAGCCCTCCTCGAGATGGACGAGGCGAACTCCGAATTGGGCAGCGCCGACGTAGCCCTGGTCGTGGGTGCCAACGACGTAGTCAACCCTGCCGCCAAGACCACTCCCGGCGCACCGATCTACGGCATGCCGATCATCAACGTGGACCAGGCGCAGGCAGTCGTCTTCTGTAAGCGTTCGCTGCGCCCCGGCTTTGCCGGCATCGAGAACGAACTGCTCTACGACCCGAAGACGACGCTGCTCTTCGGCGACGCGAAGGAAAGCCTCGGCAAGGTCGTAGCCGCCGTGAAGGGCCTGTAGCCCTCACTACCCTTCTCTAACGCTCTATCGCCTCTGACCTAGAGAGACCTATACAACTCCATAGAGCCGGTCTCCCGCGTCCCCGAGCCCCGGGACGATGTAGCCGTGCTCGTTAAGCCGATCGTCCACCGCGGCCGTCACCACGGTCACCGGAATCGACCCGCCCGCCAACTCCGCCTCCAACTTCGCGATGCCCTCGGGCGCCGCGAGCAGGCAGATCGCCGTCACGTCCCGCGCCCCGCGCTCCGCCAACAGCCGGATCGCCGCGATCAGCGTGCCGCCGGTGGCGAGCATCGGATCGAGCACGTAGCACTGCCGGTCCGAGATGTCGTCCGGCAGCCGAGTCGCGTACGTCGAGGCGGTCAGCGTCCCCTCGTCGCGCACCATGCCGAGGAAGCCGACCTCGGCCGTGGGCAGCAGCCGCACCATTCCGTCGAGCATCCCGAGCCCGGCGCGCAGGATCGGCACGACCAGCGGCTTCGGCGCGGCCAGCCGCACCCCGCGGGCCGGACCGACCGGCGTGACCACGTCCACCGGGGATACCCGCACGTCGCGCGTCGCCTCGTAGGCCAGCAGCGTGACCAGCTCGTCGGCCAGCCGCCGGAAGGTCGGCGAATCCGTGGTCTCGTCGCGCAGCGCGGTCAGTTTGTGGGCGATCAGCGGATGATCCGCGACATGGATTCGCATGGCGGGAGTCTATGTGGGCAATCGTGACCGTCAGAAGGCCGTGCCTTCCCGTACGAGCGGGTATGGTCGAACGAAGCGTAAGGAAACGGCCGAACAAGGACGAAGGGGTTCCAGTCGTGACCGATCGTCCCGAACGCTCCGGGCACACCGCGGGGTCCAACCACACGCCCGATGGCCCTGCCGATCGCGCCGCCATCCGCGCCGCAGACCCATCGTCCTCTTCCGCTGCCGAGCCGGAGCGGGACCGCCGGATACGCCGAGCCCGCTTCCTCGCCGAACTCGCCGAGGCGCGCGAACTGCGCAAGCGCGTAACGCCCCGGCGCACTCGCGCCGCCGAACTGCACGCTCGAGTGCTCCGTACGTTCCGGTACTGATCCGCCCGACTGATCCGCCGCAGGGCCACCGCTGATCGCGGCGCGCCGATACGCACGTTCCAACCGGTGCCGAGGAGCATCGCTTTCTGTCACGATGCGGAGTGCGGCTTCATTAATGAGGCATGCATGCAGGACCACGGATCGTGGTACGCATCGGCTGGAAGGGATGGACATGGCGCGGCGGGCGGACTATCTGGAGTTCGACGATGAGCTCGTCGACTTCGCCGTGGCCGCGTTCCAGGAGGACGGCCGGTGGGCCGCCGTCGGCTTGCCGCCTCATGTGGCCGAGTCGATCGACGCGTTCCTGTTCGCTTTGCGCCAGCAAGCGTCTGAGGGCCCTACGATCGGTCTGGTGGGTCTTGGTGACGAGTACTTCGTGGCCGCCCGGCTGGTCGGCAGGGAGGTGCGGCTGTTCCTGTCCAACGCGGCGGTCGCCGCGGACGACCGGATCGCCGGCGAGGTGCTCGAGCGGCTGGACCCGGCCGCGGACCCGCAGGAGGCCGCCGAGGCGCCGTTCGGGGACCTGGAGATCTTCGCGGATCTCGGGCTCGCCGCGCTGGATCTGACGGTGGTCTGCGAGCGGCTGCAGTTCGAGCGCGAGCTGGGCCTGCGCGAGGCGGTCGAGGGCATCGCGCACCGGATCGGCTTCGGCGACCAGTTCGCCATGGCCGCCCGGCGCGACGAACAGGTCGACGAGTGGCGCGACGGTTGAGCCCGGTGGTCGAGCTTTGAGAACTTGAATGGTGGAACAGGCCACGCGGACCGGTCGACCGCGCGGTCTTGAGAAGCGAGGGGAGAGTGTGCTCGCCGTGGCGTACTTCGCCGCACTGCTGGCGCGGTCAGCGGACCGCTGGACGGCTCGCGACGCCGATCTGGACGAGATCGAGGACGTCGCCGGCCTGGTGGAGTTAATGCGGGAGGTCCCGCAGGACGACGACGAGGAGGACGAGCCGGACACCACCGTGCTCTTCCTCGAGCAGGAGGACGTCTGGTTCGCCGTCGTCCGCCTGGACGCCGAGGAAGACCCGAGGCTGTTCGTCTCCGACGTGGCCGCCGTCTCAAGGTCGGCATACGCCGACCTGCTGCTGTCCGGCGACCTGGTCGCCGGTAGGCCCGGACGGCCGCCCCGCCGAAGAACCGGTAGCCCTGGCCGACGCCACCGCCGTCGTAGTCGAGATCGACGACGACATCGACGGTGACGATGAGGGCGACGGCGAGGACGGCGAACTCGACCGAACGCCCGGACCTAGCCGACCTATCCGACGCCGACCCCGACGACCGCCGTCCACTGCACCCCGGCCCAGCAGGCGACGCCGAACTGCTGGCCGACTTCGGCGTACGCGCGGGCAAGCTAGTCGGCCTCTGCGGCGGCATGCCCCCGGCAGACGCCCTAGCCGACCTGGCCGAAGCCCTAGGCGCCGCCGACGAACTAGAGGAAGTCCGCTGACTTCCTCGCCCGACTGGCTGGTCGCCCGCTACACCCCCTGGATGCGCGAGGCGCTAGCCGAAGCCGAACAAGCCCCGTTAACCGGCGACGTCCCCATCGGCGCGGTAGTCGTCGACCCAGACGGCCGCATCATCAGCCGAGGCCGCAACGTCCGCGAGGCCGACGCCGACCCAGCCGGCCACGCCGAGATCGTCGCGCTACGAGCCGCAGCCCGCACGACCGGCACGTGGCGCCTCTCCGGCCACACGCTCGTCGTCACCCTCGAGCCCTGCGCCATGTGCGCAGGCGCGGCGGTGCTGGCCCGAGTCGACCGCATCGTCTTCGGCGCCTTCGACCCGAAGGCCGGCGCGGTCGGCTCGCTCTGGGACATCCCACGCGACCAACGCCTCAACCACCGCCCCGAAGTCGTCACCGGCATCCTGGCCGCCGAAGCCCATCAGCTGCTCGAGTATTTTTTCGCGTCACACCGGCAGGTCCGGTAAGGTTCTCCCCGGTGACGTGTCCGAGCGGCCTAAGGAGAACGCCTCGAAAGCGTTTGTGGTGCAAGCCACCGAGGGTTCAAATCCC
>CAVQPP010000103.1:0-14727 GCA_963714445.1 uncultured Actinomycetota bacterium | reverse complement strand
TGAAGTCGGTCAGCGCCGGCGAATAGGCGGCGCCGCCGGCGCACGGCCCCATGATCACGCTGATCTGCGGGATGACGCCGGACATCCGCACGTTGCGCTCGAAGATGCCGCCGTAGCCGGCCAGCGCGGTGACGCCTTCCTGGATCCGGGCGCCCGCGCCGTCGCAGAGCCCTACCAATGGCGCGCCGGCCTTGGCGGCCAGATCCATCACCTTGTGGATCTTCGCCGCGTGCGCCTCGCCGAGCGCCCCGCCGAAGACCCGGAAGTCGTGTCCGAACGCGAATACGGTCCGGCCGTGCACGAGCCCCCAGCCGGTGACGACGCCGTCGCCGTGCGGCCGGCGCCGCTCCAGCCCGAAGGCGTTGGCCCGGTGCCGCCGCAAGGTCTCCACCTCGGTGAAGGTGCCCTCGTCGAACAGCAGTTCAAGCCGTTCGCGGACGGTGAGCTTGCCGCGCTCGTGCTGTCTGCGAGTGGCGTCATCATCAGGGCCCGCATAGACCGCGTCACGCAGTACGCGCAGATCCTCGGTCGCCGCGTGCAGGTCGGGCGGTCCGGTGACCGCCTCCACACCCGCTTCGGCGAGCAGTTCAGCTGCGAGTTCATCGATGGCCGCGGTCTTCATTCACACACTCCCCTGGCCTGCGGGCGACGACGCGCCCCGCGCGGGCTTAGCGGCCGTGCGGGGCGTCGGCGGACTGCCGAGCTGGCTGGACCGTACGAAGGGTCCCTCGTGAAGCGGTGGAGGACCTGTGTCTAGAAGCCCACAGTGTCAGGCCACGTTCCGGTCAAACGTCTCGCGCGCCGAGTCGAGGTCGAGCCCCGGATCGCCGCGCAGGATCGCCTGCTGCAGCCGGTGCACCCGCGTGGAGGGCTCCAGGCCCAGCTCGCGGTTGAGCGTGTTGCGCAGCAAGTGGAAGGACTCCAGCGCCCGCCACGAGTTGCCGCTGCGATAGAAGGCGAGCATCAGCTGCATGCAGAGGTTCTCATGCATCGGATACCGCGCCACCAGGACGCGTAGCTCGCCGATCAGAGCACTGTGCCGCCCCAATCGCAGATCCGCTGCGATGCGGCGCTCGAGTGCTCCCATGCGCGCTTCCTCCAGACCGAGCACGTCGAGCTCGAGCACGCGCCCGGCCTGTACGTCGAGCAGGGCCGGCCCCTGCCAGAGCGCGAGCGCACGGCTGAGCAGATCCGACGCCCCACGATCGTCTCCTGACTCGTATGCCTGCCGCCCGGCGGCGGACAGCTCGCTGAACTCTTCCGCGTCGATCCGGCCCGGATGGACTTCAAGCAGATAGCCGCCGTGCCGGGTGACCAGCACGTCCTTGGCCTTGCGGCCTTGGTCCGGGTCGAGCGCCGCGCCGATCAGCCGGCGCAGCTGGAGCACGTAGGTTTGCAGCGTCGTGGCGGCGCTTCGCGGCGCCTGCGCTCCCCACAGCTCCTCCGCCAGCGTGGGCACGGTGACCACTCGGTCGGCACGCAGCGCGAGCAGGGCGAGAACCTGGCGCGGCTTGCTCGCGCTCGGGACTATCGACGTGCCCTGCTCTTCGACACTCAGCGGGCCGAGAACTCTCACATCCATTGCACGGCCTCCCTTCGAGGTGGCGTCCAGCGGTCACAGACCGCGACGACAACCGCGCGTCGAGAATGTCACCACGAGCGATCCAGCTGGTAGTGACGGTGTCACGAGACTCGATGTGAAGAACTCACGCCCCGTGGATGAACCGCGCACTGTCCAGCCCCGAACGTTCGAGCGCATTCTCACTTCGGCAGCACAATCCGCCGCACGGTTCACACGACTGATCTCACGGCTCAAGGCAAGTGTTCTGAGGGGAGAACCGCCATGTCGCACACCAAGCGCACGCCGGTCGAACAGGACTGGCGCTTCGCCGAGCTCATCGCCCGTGTCTGGATGGAGCCCGGCCTGGGCGACCGCTATGCGGCCGACCCGTGCACCGTACTGGCCGAGTTCGGGCTCGACGTGACGAGTCCCGAGGACGCACCGGACTTGGCTCCATATTGCGGCCGAGACCTGATCATCGAAGATGTCGAACACGCTCGGGGATCCGGGTTGCGAGGCTGCGCCTGTTTCTGCACGACCGACTACGACACCGACGAATCGAGGCCCGATCCCGAGACCGCCCCGGCTCCCGCGAGGGAGCGGTAGGCGTGACCGTGGCAGACGGTTCCGATACGACGGGCCGACTGTTGGGTTTCAAGCGGCATCTGCGCACCGAGGTCATCCCGGGCGAGGCGGCATACCTGCTGTCTCCGCTCGGAGTGACCGCGCTTGAAGGGGATCGAATCGAGGTGCTGGCGCCATTGCTCGACGGCAGCCGCACCTTGGCGCACGTGGTGCGCGACGCGACCCCGCAGATGTCCGCCGCCCAAGTCGGCAATCTGATCGGCCAGCTGATGGAGGTCGATCTGCTTGCTTTTCGCGACGCGTCGCAGCGCGGCGGACCGATCGACCTGGCGGCCGAGGCCTACTGGGACTTGGCCGGCCTGGACGGACCGCTGGCCGCTGACGCATTGGCCCGCACCCCCGTACGGCTCGTCTCGGTCGGTGAAGTCGACCTGGCGGCCACACGCGAGGCCTGCCACGAATCCGCGCTGACCATTGTGGAGGACCAGCCGTGCGCCGCGGGGGCGTTCGCGCTAGTCCTCTGCGACGACTATCTGGCGCCGGAGCTCGCGGTGATCGACGCGATGCAGCGCGCGGCGGGCCAGGCGTGGCTGCTGGCCAAGCCGTGCGGCCCGGAACCGTGGATCGGGCCGATCTTCCAGCCGGGCGCAGGGCCCTGCTGGTCCTGTCTGGCCAAGCGGCTGGGCGATCACCGGCGCTGCGAGTTGTCGCTGCGCCGCGCGGACGCGCCCGAGACGCCGATCCGCTACCCGGAGGCGTCGATCGCCGCCGCGCGCAGCGTCGCGGTCCAGTTCGCCGTGCTGGAGGCGGCGAAGTGGCTCGCGGGAGTGCGCCAGCCCGAGCAGAACACCGTCTACACCCTCGACACCATCACCCTGCGCGGCACCCGGCACCCGGTCTCGCACCGGCCGCAGTGCACGCAGTGCGGCGACAGCGAGCTGACGGCGGCGCGCACACTGCTGCCGATCAGCCCGGTGTCCCGGCCCAAGGCCGACGACACCGGCGGCGGCCACCGCGCGCTGTCCGCCGAGCAGATGCTGGCTCGCTACGAGCATCTGATCAGCCCGGTGACCGGAATCACCAAGGCGGTGGAGCCGGCGGCGGGCGTGCCGGACTTCCTCAACTGCTTCGTCTCAGGACCCAACCTCGCGGTACGCGCCCGCACGCTCGCCGGACTGCGCGCGGGCCTGCGTTCGCAAAGCAGCGGAAAGGGACTGACCGCATTGGAGGCGCGCGTCGGCGCGCTCTGCGAAGCCGCGGAACGTTACAGCGCCACCCGGCACGGAGACGAGCTCACCGTCAAGGCGAGCTATCGCTCACTGGGCGAGGAGGCCGTCCACCCGGATGCCTGCCAGCTCTTCCACGAGCGCCAGTTCCGTGACCGCAAGCGCTGGAACGCCAAGCACTCGGGTCTGCTTCAGGTATGCGCACCCTTCGACGAGACGGCGCCACGCGACTGGACGCCGGTTTGGTCGATGACCGCGCGCTGCCACCGGATGCTGCCGACCGAGCTGCTGTACTTCGGCGTCGGCCGGTTCGACAAGTCCGGCCAGCTGGCCGCCGACTCCAACGGGAACGCCGCGGGCAGCAGCCTGGAGGACGCGATCGTGCAGGGCTTCCTGGAACTGGTGGAGCGGGACGCGGTCGCGCTGTGGTGGTACAACCGCACCCGGCAGCCGGCCCTGGACCTGGACGCGTTCGACGAGCCGTGGCTGGGGACCCTGCGTTCGCACTACCAGCGCCTCGGGCGCGAGGTGTGGGCGCTCGACCTGACCTCGGACCTCGGCATCCCGGTGGTGGCGGCGCTCTCCCGGCCGCACGGTCCGGGCGGCCGGGTCGTCTTCGGCTTCGGCGCGCACTTCGACCCGGCCCTGGCGCTGCGGCGGGCGCTGACCGAGATGGGCCAGCTGTTCGGCGCGCACCTCGGCGGCCAGTCGGCCGACGGCGGACCGGGTGAGGACGATCCTGACCTGGCCGCGTGGTGGAAGCTGTGTGCGACGAAGGAGCCTGATTATCTGCACCCTGATCCGCAGGCTCTGTCAATGGCAGACCGCTGCGTCTATACACCGACCACGGACTTGCGCGACGATGTCGAGGCGATCAGCGATCTGATCGCCTCACGGGGACTCGACTTACTCGTGCTCGACCAAACGCGGCCGGACATCGGCATCCCGGTGGTCAAGGTCGTCGTGCCGGGCCTGCGGCACTTCTGGGCCAGGTTCGCTCCAGGACGGCTTTACGACGTTCCGGTAGCCATGCGACGGCTCGCCGAGCCGACGCCATACGAAGAACTCAATCCGATTCCCCTATTCGTGTAGCCCGATACCACTGTTCGTGTAGCCCGATTCATCCCGGCTCCGATCCAGCCCCCGTGCGCAGGAGACCGATCGTCATGCACACACTTCACCTCGGTGACCGAAGCGAGGGACCGAAGGAACTCTGGTCGCTACGTGAGGACGTTTTCGTCGAGCCGTACGCACCCAACGGCTCGTTGACGCTGTACAGCCGCTGGGGCGACGTGGTCCTGCGCCAGCTGCCCGAGGCGATCGCACGATTCCTCCATCGCATGCAACTGGGCCCGGTATCGCTCACGAACGTGTTGCGCGATCCGGCGGGCCTGGCTCCGCTCAACCCGCTCGAGCGAGCGCAGTTGTTCATCACTCTCGACCGGCTCAAGCACCTGGTCGTGCGCTCGCTCGGCGCGGGCAACGGGGAACACCCGCTGGTGTCGGTGATCCCCATGTCGCCGCACGCGCGGTTCCCGGTCCAGCCGCTCGATCCGGACCGCGCCGTGCGGCTGTCGCTGTTCGCGGCGCTCGCCTCGGACGGCACCTCGCTGATCATCGAGTCGCCGCTCTCGTTGCACCGCGTGGTGCTGCACGGTCCGCAGGCCAGTTGGCTGGCGGCGACGCTCGGGCAGCCGAGGACCCCGGCCGAGGCCGCGAGTCTGGTGTCGCTGCCGCGCGAGCCGGCCCTGGACACGATGGCTTACCTCGTCGCGGCGGGAATGGTGGTGCAGAGCGAACCGGGCGCCGCGTCAGAGCAGCCCCGGTTCGCCGAGGACCACGATCCCGCGCTGCGCGGCTGGACCAGGACGGATCTGACCTTCCACGTCTCCAGCACGCTCGGCCGGCACGACCACGACTTCGGCGCCACCTATCCGCTCGGTCCCGAAGGTGGCCTGGCGGCGCTGCCCGAGCTGCCCGAGGACGACGCGCGGATCCCGCTGCTGCGGCCGCGACTGACCGACCTGCTCGACGAGGATCCGCCGTTCACCGCCGTCTTAGAAGCCCGCCGCTCGATCCGGACCTTCGGCGATGAGCCGTTGACGCTGGACGAACTCGGCGAACTGCTGTATCGCAGCCTGCGCATCAGATCCCTCATCGGGACGGAGAGCGCCAGCCTCGAACAGCCGTCGACGGTAGACCGGCCCTACCCGGCCGGCGGCGCGATCCACGAGCTGGACTTCCACGTCGTCGTCGACCGCTGCGAAGGCGTCGCCCGAGGCGTCTATACCTATGACGCGGCAGGGCACGCCCTCGTCCCGATCAAGACGGAGCCGGCGGATGTGGACGTGCTGCTGGAGCAGGCCCGCATGGCGGCGAACATGACCGGGCCGCCGCCGGTGCTGATCATGATCACGGCGCGATTCCGGCGGCTGTTCTCGAAGTACGCGGGCCTCGGCTACTCGCTGGTGCTCAAGCACGTCGGCGTGGCGCAGCAGACGCTCTATCTGGTAGCGACGGCGATGCGACTGGCAGGCTGCGCGATCGGGGCCGGCGAGATCGAGGATTCGTCGAGGATCCTCGGCCTCGACTGGCTCGCCGAGTCCTGGGTCGGCGGCTTCACTCTCGGCCGCGCGCCGCGCCCCGCCAAGTCCGCCGGCGGACGCGCCGCGCGCCGCGGAATCAACGACCCGGAGTGGAGCGAGCTGTGCCGCGAACGGCTGGCGTCGGCCCGATGACGACATACCGAACGCCCCGTTTCACTCGAACGTGAAGATCAGCGCCCTGAAAACCGCAGATCAGACCGCTGATCATGCTCGCAATGGGCACACCTGCGCCGATGTGACTCTTCGACCTCCCCCCTAACCGCGTTGCGCCATATATTCAAGACATCGTCTATCCAGCGAGGAGTGGCATGTTTGCCGACCGGATCAAGTCGCGCGAGCCTGCCGCGTCGGGGGCCAAGCCGCGAAAACGCCTAGGTATGTACGATGGCCAGGCGCAGGCCCTGAACGCGGGCCGAGGGGGCGCCTCCCCCAGATCGCACGCAACATCCTGTTTTTCCTGCTGTGCGCGTACGTATTGGCCGGAGCGATCAACGTCCCGACCGACAATCCGGGCCGCCAGCTGGAGAACACGGGTTCGTATCTTTGCATGGCCGTCGTGTTCGCGATTCAGCTGAGGCACAACCAGCCCGGGGCGCCGTTCTGGCCGCTGCGGCTCAGGATCCTCACGCTCACCGGGCAGGCAGTGGCCACGTACCTGCCGTTCGTCGTCCTCCACGAGGTGTGGGGCGGAATGGCCGGCTTCCTGGCCGGGTCTTTCATCATCCTGCTGCGGCCGCCCACGTCCTGGATCCTGTTCACGCTGACGACGGCGAGCATCGGGGTGCTCGCCGTGACGGAGCATTTGTCCGCCGAGTGGATCGTTTACTTCGTGGTCGCCACCGCGAACGCCGGGCTCGTGCTGTACGGCTTGACGAAGATGGCGGACCTGGTCAAGCTGCTGCATGTCGCGCGCGCCGAGCTGGCCAGGATGGCCGTCGCGCAGGAGCGCATGCGGTTCGCCCGGGACCTGCACGACCTGCTCGGGTACAGCCTGTCCTCGATCACGCTCAAGAGCGAGCTGGCGTACCGGCTCGCGGACGGCCAGCCGGAGCACGCGCGCCAGGAGCTCGCCTCGATCCTGGAGGTCTCCCGCCAGGCGCTCTCCGACCTGCGCACGGTGGCCAGCAGCTACCGCGCGATGCGCTTCGAGGACGAGGTGGCCTCGGTCGAGTCGATGTTGCTCGCCGCCGGCGTCGACGTGTCGGTGGAAGTGTCGCTGCCCGACCTGCCCCCGGCGTTGGACACCGTGCTCGCGACCGTGCTGCGCGAGGGCGTCACCAACATGCTGCGGCACAGCAAAGTCGAGCATTGTTCGATCATCGGCAGGTGCGCGGACGGTTATGTACGCCTTGAGCTGGTGAACGACGGCGTCAGCTCCGAACGCGAAGGACGCGCTGCGGACTCGGCGGGCAGCAGCGGTCTGGGCAGCCTCGCGCAGCGGCTCGCGAAGGTCGGCGGCGAGTTGGAGGCCGGGGTACGCGCCCACGACAAGTTCCGCTTGGTCGCGACGGCGCCGTTGCGGCACATGCCCGCGAAATCAGATGTACCGTCAGATGAACAGGAGTCTCGATCGGAGACGAACGTCACCCCGGACAGCACCATGCCGCCGCAACGCACTGTGACATCAGAGACCACTGTGACAACTGGGACCACTGTTACGGCGGAAACGGCGGTCAATTCGCCGGGTTCGCCTGGCGGTCGGCTGCCGGATGAGTAACCTGAGTCGAATAGATGCAATAGCTTATTCCAGTGCTACAACTGCGCACATGAGTAATGCTACGGGGATGACCTCGGCCAGCATCGGGGAGCCGGATCATGCGATGAAGCAGCTCACCATCCTCCTCGCGGAGGACGTGAACATGGTCCGCGGCGCCCTGGTGGCCCTGCTGAACCTGGAGCCGGACCTCACCGTCGTCGCCGACGTGGACAACGGCAACGACATCGTGCCCACCGCGATCAGTTGCCGGCCGGACGTGGCCGTGATCGACATCGACCTGCCCGGGATCGACGGCCTGACCGCCGCCGCCCGGCTGCACGAGCGGCTGCCCACCTGCCGGACCCTGATCCTGACCAGCCTCGGCCGGCCGGGCACGCTGCGCCGCGCGCTCGGCGCGCACGTCGCCGGATTCCTGCTGAAGGACGCTCCGCCCTCGAAGCTCGCGGACGCCGTGCGCAACGTGGCGGCGGGTTTGCGCGTGATCGATCCGCAGCTGGCGGTCGCGGCGTGGGACAGCGGCGACAACCCGCTCTCGCAACGCGAGATAGAGGTGCTGCGGATGGCCGCGCAGGGCACCGACCCGGCGGAGATCGCCGCGCGGCTGTACCTCTCCCCCGGCACGGTGCGCAACTATCTGACGACCATCGTCACCAAGCTCGGCGCCCGCAATCGGGTGGACGCGATCAGGATCGCCGAGGACTCCGGCTGGATCCCGTGAGCAGGCCCGGACAAGGCACGGCGTCCGAACGGACGCCGTGCCTTTAGTCAGATCCGCGCCGCGATGCGCGAGCCAGTCAGCGCCTCGAACAGCCCGGGATCGAGCATCGTGCCGGCCGCCGTGTCCACGGTGTCGCCGAAGCCGGCGTCGAACAGCGCGTGGCTCACGGTGTAGCGCCGGTCCACCGCGCAGGTACCGAACGACCACTCATCGCCGGTTCCGGGCGAACCGTCCGGCCGCAGCACCCTGGCGCGGGGGTCGCCGAGCCGGAAGCCGAACTCGGTGAACTGGAAGCGCAGCCCCTGCCCGATCGCCTTGCTGTAGGCCTCCTTCAGTGTCCACAGCCGCACCAGCGCGCCGTTGCGCCGGCCCTCTGCCATCGCGTTGAGCATCGCCAGCTCGTACGGCGTGCACGCCTGGTCCTCGGTGCCGGTGCCGGCCATCGAACGGTCGGCCAGCTCCACGTCGACGCCGATCCGGCCGCGCCGGGTGATCCCGACCACCAACAGCGCGTCGGTGTGGCTCAAGCTGATGTCGATCTGGTCGCAGCCGCGCAGATACGGACGGCCGCCCGGCTTGTATGCCAGATCCAGCAGCTCGGCGCGGGTTTCCAGCACCTGCGCGGCGGCGTGCTTGAGCAGCAGGCGCGCGGCGACGAACCGGGAGCGGATGTGCCGGTGCGCCATCCGCTGCGCGCGGGCCCAGTCCCGGCCGAGCAGCAGCCGCAGCCGGGGATCGTCCGGATCGCCGGGCAGCCAGTCGTCCAGCCGTCCGTACACCATCACGCTGCCGGTGTCGTTCAGCCGCTCGCGCACCCCGTCCCACGGACCCTCGGCACTCTCGATCAGTAGCGGACGGCCGAGCGGCCCGCCCGCGGCCCCGATGGTCCCCTGTCCGCTCAGCGGCGCCATCACGCCGCCAGATCGGCGGACAGCTGCGCGCGCAGGTACTCCACGACGGTCGCCGGCGTGACCAGGCTGTCGAGCATGTCGGGCAGCGAGAGCTTGCCGAGCTCGGGCAGCCGCCTTTCCAGCTGGAAGGTCAGCTGCATCACCATCACCGAGTCGAACCCGAGGTCCCCGCGCAGCGCCAGATCCGGGCCGACCACCACCGAGGGGTCGTCCACGAGCTCTGCCACAGACGCGTACACGGCATCACGCACCGGATCAGGCTCCTCTTCCGCGTTCAGGTTCAGGCCGAGGCCGGCGATCACCGCGGCCAGCGCCGCCGCGTCGGTGTCCTCGCCGCGGCAGACCGGCACGCAGGTCGGGCCGCCGACGTCGATCAGCGCCTTGAACATCTTGGCCAGCACCGGTTTCGGGCCGATCTCGATCACGAACTGCGGCCGCTGATCGGCCAGCAGCCGCCGGGCGGCCTGCTCGAAGCGCACCGGGGCGCAGATGTGCTCGGTCCAGTAGCCGGCGTCGGTGGCCTCGCCGTCGAGCAGTTCGCGGCCGTGCACGGTCGAGTAGAACGGCAGCCGCGACGCGCGCGCGTGCACTCGCGCGGCGGCCAGCGAGAACCGCTGCAGCATCGGGCGCATCAGCAGCGAGTGGAAAGCGTGCGAGACCTGCAGCCGTGTGGAGACCACGCCGCGCTTCTCCAGCTCGTCGTGGATCCGCTCAAGCCCGATCAGATCGCCGGACAGCACGGTCGCCTTCGGACCGTTGAACGCGCCGTATCCAACCTCAGGCTCGTTCTCCAGCAAGTCGGCGACCTCGTCCGGAGCGGCACGCACCGCGAGCATCCCGCCGCCGCTCGGCAGGTACTGCATGTACGCGCCGCGGACCGCCACAAGCAGCGCGGCGTCGTCGAGGGTGAGCGAGCCGCCGATGACCGAGGCGGCGAACTCGCCGATGCTGTGGCCAAGCACGGACGTCGGCCGGACCCCGGCGTCGATCAGCGTGGCGGCCAGCGCGTATTCGACCGCGAACATCGCGGGCTGGGTGAAGCCGGTCTGGTGGATGCGCAGATCGCCGCGCAGAATCAGGTCCGCGACGGAGGTGCCGGTGTACGGCCGAAGAGCCTCCGCGGCGGTGTCGAGATGGCGGCGGTAGCCGGGGTGGCCGACGTAGAGCCGGCCGGTCATACCAGGGTACTGCGCGCCCTGCCCGGTGAACGCGAAGGCGATGCGGGGCGCCGGATCGGTGTCGGCACTCATGGCCGGCTCCTCTCAGGGGATTTCTCAGCGGATTGCGGGTCCGGCCCGACTTCTTCAGCCTGCTGCGACAAGTGCGCGGCCAGCTCGTCGACGGTCGGGTAGTCCAGCACGACGGTCACGTCCACCGGCAGGCCGAGCTCCTCCTCCACGTCGCCGTAGAGGTTGAGCGCGACGAGCGAGTCGATCCCGTATTCCGCGAACGCGACGTCCGCGGCGATCTCGGTGCGGCCGAGGTAGCGGGCCAGATGCTCGGTCAGCCAGGCGCGCAGCGCGGGCTCGCGCTCGTCCGGCGGAAGCTTGATCAGATCGCTGCCGCTGCTCATGCCGCCGCCCTCCGCGCGGACTCGCCGGCCGCCGCGCCGGGGGCGCGGTGCCCCCGGACCAGCTGCCGGACCTTCGGATCGACCAGTTGGTGCAACGGCTCGAGCCGGTCGTCCAGGAACAGCGAGCGCACCGCCGAGCGGGCCAGCTTGCCGCTGGTGGTGCGGCGCACCGTGCCCGGCCGCACCAGCACGACCCCGGCGGCCTGCACCGCGAACTCCACCGAGATGCGCTCGCGTACCGCCGTGGCCAGCTCGGCCAACTGCGCCGCCGAGCCGGTGCCGCCGCCGCGCACCTCCTGCACCACGACTACGTGCTCGCGGTCTGATTCGACCGGGAAGGCGACACCCGCGCCGAACAGGGCACTGATCCGCTGGACCGCCTGCTCCAGGTCCTGCGGGTGCAGGTTGCGCCCCGCCACGATGATCAGGTCGCTGATCCGGCCGGTGACGTACAGCTCGCCGTCCTGGAGGAATCCCAGGTCCCCGGTGCGCAGGTACCCGCGCTCGCCTTCGGCGGTGCAGCCGCCGAAGGCGTCCGCCGATTCACGCAGCCGACCCCAGTACCCGCCCGCGATACTCTGGCCGCGCAGCCAGATCTCGCCGATCGCGCCGTCCGGCATCACCGCCGCGCCGTCCGGGTCGACGATGCGCGCCTCCAGGCCGAGCACCGCGCCCGAGCTGCTCAGGGTCCTGCTAGGCCGGTTCGCCGCCGCCGGCCACAGCCGGCGCTGCTCCAGCGCGCCGCGGTCCGCCTCGATTTGCCGCGGCCGTTGGCCGCCCTCAGTGCACGAGACCATCAGCGTCGCCTCGGCCAGTCCGTAGCCCGCGCGCAGCGCGTTCGGCCGCAGCCCGAAGGGGCGAACCGCTCGGCGAACCGGCGCACGGTCTCCGGCCGCACCGGCTCGCCGCCGTTGATCGCGACGCGCCAGCCGCTCAGGTCGACGCCGGCCAACTGCTCGTCGCCGACCTTGCGCAGGCACAGATCGAAGCTGAAGTTCGGGCCGCCGGACACCACGATCCGGTGGTCGGCGATCAGCTTCAGCCAGCTGGCCGGCCGCTTGGCGAACGAGACCGGCGACATCAGCACGCTGGTAGCGCCGAGGAACAGCGGATGCAGCAGCTGCCCGATCAGTCCCATGTCGTGATGCAGCGGCAGCCAGCCGCCGATCACGCTGTCCTGTCCGGTGCGCAGCGCCCGCTGGATCGCGGCCTGGTTGGCCAGCAAGTTCTCGTGCCGCACCACGACGCCGCGCGGGTCGCCGGTCGAGCCGGAGGTGTACTGCAGCGCCGCGATGGCGTCCGGGCGGATGTCCGGCATCCGCCAGTCGGTCGGCCGGGGCACGGTCGGCAGGCTGAGCAGCGTGTCCGTGGCCACGCAGGTCACTTCGCCGTATCCGCCGAGCGCGAGCGCCTGGCTGGCCGCGGCCGCGTTGCGCGCGTCGGTCAGCACGAAGCGCGCCTGCGCGTCGCGGACCATGCCGAGCACGCGGCGGTCCGCGTGACGCGAACCGCCCGGATTCGGCCCCGGCACGGCGATGGCGCCCGCGTAAAGGCAGGCGAGGAAGGACACCGCGAACTGGTGCGCATCAGGCTGCTGAATCAGCACCCGTTCCCCAGCGCGCCGTGGATGTGCAGCCAGGCGGCCAGGGTCCTGGACTCGGAGTCGAGCTGCGCGTAGCGGATCCGGCGCGCCTGGCCCGCGTCGTCGACCACGACGAGCGCGTCTCTCCCGGGCTGGTCCGCGGCGTGCCCCCGTACCAGCTCGGTGAAGCTTCGGTGTCCGGTCATCTCGTCCCCTGTCCCGGTCGGCCCGAGGCTGCTGGGCCTCATGAGACGGAGTATGTGTCCGTATTCTCGAGGGCTCCTCGAACACTCGTTGCTGTTCGCGGCGGCACCGAGAGTGAGCCGAGGGGCCATTGCGACATTTCGGGAGACTTCTCTGTCGCCAGGTCGCGCTTCCGGCGAACCGGGAGCGGACCTCCGCCCCGCTTCCGGTCGTCCCTCCACCTCGCGTCGAGCCCGTTGCCGCACTCTGGCCACATGAGCCCGCTCGAAGGACTGCGCGTCGTGGAACTCGCCGCGATCGGCCCCGTGCCTTTCGCGGGAATGATCCTCACGGATCTCGGCGCACAGGTCACCAGGATCGACCGGGCCGACGGGGTACGGCCGTTCGCCGAGTGGCATCAGGGACTTGACCGAGGCCGCGAGCGGATCGCGCTGGACCTGAAGCACCCGGACGGAGCCGCCGCGCTGCTGCGTATCATCGAGGGCTGCGATGTGTTGCTCGAGGGCTTCCGGCCCGGCGTCGCCGAACGGCTCGGCATCGGCCCGCAGGTGTGCCACGAGCGTAATCCGGGGCTGATTTACGGCCGGATGACCGGCTGGGGGCAGGATGGACCGCTCGCGGACACCGTGGGCCATGACATCAACTACCTGGCACTGTCCGGAGCGCTCGACGCGATCGGCCCCGAAGGCGGGGATCCGGTCGTGCCGCTCAACCTGCTCGGCGACTTCGCCGGCGGCTCGCTGATGCTGGTGATCGGCGTGCTGGCGGCGGTCATCGAGCGGCGGGCCACCGGGATCGGCCGGGTCATCGACGCGGCGATCGTGGACGGCACCGCGTCCCTGCTGACCATGCTGGCCGCGATGTCCGACGCCGGGCTGTGGAGTCGCGGCCGTGGCCGCAACCTGCTCGATGGCGGCGCGCCGTTCTACACCGTGTATACGTGCGCGGATGGCCGCCACGTCGCGGTGGGCGCGCTGGAGGAGCGGTTCTACCTGGCGTTCGTGCGCGGACTCGGCCTGGACCCGGCGGGACTGCCCGACCGCGACGAGACCGCGAACTGGCCGAGGCTGCGCCGGATCTTCGCGCTGCGCTTCGCCGAGGCCGCGCGGGACGCCTGGGCCGCGCGGTTCGAGGGAACCGAGGCCTGCGTCACCCCGGTGCTCAGCCTCGCCGAAGCGGCCGAGCACCCGCACAACCGCTCTCGCGGCACGTACCGGCGTGACGACGCGGGCGGGCTCCGGGCGGCACCGGCGCCGCGATTTCTTGATCACATGCGGGTCGGCGAACCCTGAGGAGAGAGATGGCCACGAACAACCGCCCGGCATTGCAGATCTACGACACCACCCTGCGCGACGGCGTCCAGCAGGAGGGGCTGGCGCTCACCGTCGCGGAAAAGCTCGCCGCCGCCCGGCTGCTCGACCAGTTCGGGGTGGATTTCGTCGAGGGAGGCTGGCCCGGTGCGGTGCCGCTGGACACTGACTTCTTCCGCCGCGCGGCGAGCGAGCTCTCGCTGCGCCACGCGCAGCTCGCCGCGTTCGGCTCGACCAGGCGGCCGCACTCGGACGCGGGACGCGACCCCCAGGTGCGTGCGCTGCTCGATGCACAAACACCCGTGGTGACGCTGGTCGCCAAGAGCCACGACCGCCACGTCGAGATCGCGCTGCGCACGACGCTCGGCGAGAACCTGCGGATGATCCGCGACACCGTACGGCAACTGCTCGCGCAAGGCCGGCGGGTGTTCGTGGACGCGGAGCACTACTTCGACGGCTTCATCGCGAACCGCGAGTACGCCTTGGCAGTGGCCGAGGCCGCGATCGACGCGGGCGCCGAGAAGGTCGTGCTCTGCGACACCAACGGCGGCATGCTGCCGGCCCAGCTGGCCGAGATCGTCGCCGAGACGACGGCGCGCGGCCTGCCGGTCGGCATCCACTGCCACGACGACGCCGGCTGCGCGGTCGCCAACAGCCTGCTGGCGGTGTCGGCCGGAGCCGGGCAGGTGCAAGGGACCGCCAACGGATACGGCGAGCGGTGCGGCAACGCGAAC
>CAVQPP010000102.1:0-28138 GCA_963714445.1 uncultured Actinomycetota bacterium | reverse complement strand
CGGTAGCGGCGCCTCGAAGTCGCCGTGGGCGCGATTGACGCGGCCGGTATTGCGGCAGCCGCGCTGGCTCGGCCTCGGCCTCCTCGGGCCCGTCGCCGACGATTGGCGCGGGCCTCTGCTCATCGTCGCCTGGCGTGCGCTGGCCCTACGTACGGCGATGGTCCGTCCCGACGCGGCGGATCGCCGCCGGCTGGTGGCTCCCGCCCACGGCGGGCGCGACCACCGCGGCCGTCGTGGCGCACGCGACCAGCGACTCGCGCTCGTCTCGCCCTCGCGGCGCTCGCGGCGCTCTCCAGCGCGGCGGCCATCCTGTCCGAGGTCCTCGTCGGGCGAGCGCGCGCGGCCGAGTCGCCGCAGCTCGCAGCCGCATCGAGCGGCAGCTCCAGGTGCCCGCGCGCGCGTGCACGGCGAAGAGACGACGGTGCGCCCGGCGGACGAAGCGTGGCCGGGCGAGCAAGTGGTCGTTGTGGCGGGGCGAGGTCGTCGGCGTCGACGCGACGGTGGTGGCCGGCGAGGCGCGCGTCGTCCCGTGGCTCGGCGCGCGGGCGAGGCGCTCAAGCGCGAGGGCAATCTGGCTGCTGCAGGCGCGCGCGTCTGTCCTCCCAACGGCTTCGAATGACGACGACGCGGCCGGGTCGCGAGCGCGCGTGGGTGAGGCTCCCCGTCGTCACCGGCGGCGCGCGTCGACGTCGGTGCGCCCACGCCGCGCGTGTTCCGCCACGTCGTCGAACGCGGCGCGCCGGTGGCCGCGCTGCTCGTGGGCGTTGCGGCGTTCGCCGCGAACGCGACCGTCGTCGAGATTGTCGCTGCGATGCGCGCCGGCGCCATTGCGCTTTGCCGCGCAGGCCGCCGCGTCGATCGTGGCCCTGCACTATGCCCGCGCCCACCTGGACGCCCTCGGCGAGCGGCATCACCGACAAGGACGCGCGCGCGTTCCAGCGGGCGGCGTCGGCAACCGTCGCGGGCTGCTCGAGCGCGCGCGGCACCGTCCTCCTCGGCGAACCGGACATCGTCGCGGCTGCAGCCCGTGTCATCCTTCGAACACTCCAGCAGTCCCCTCGCTGGCAGCAGGCGCGGAGACCGCGTCGACGCACCCGTTCGCCGCGGCGGTCTCGCGTGCCGCGCGGACCCGCGGCGTGCAGGCCGATCCCGTTCGCAACGCCACGGCGCGCGCGGGGCTGGGACATCACCGCGTCCGCCTCGATGGGCGAGCGGCTCGTCGTCGGCGGGCGCGCGATTATGCTGGCGGAAAATATTGGCGTCGCCATCGTCGAGGCTCGCGTGAGCGACAGTCAGGGACAGGGCCGCAGTGTCCTGCTCGTCGCGCTCGGCGATCGCATCGTCGGCGTCATCGCGCTCCAGGACGGTCTGCCACCGGCGTGCGCGGCGGTTCAGCGGCTGCTCGACGCGCGCATCGAGCCGGCGTCCAGCCGGCGAGGCGCGCGAGACGTGCGAGACCATCGGCGGCGCGCTCGACATCGAGCACGTCCGCCCCGAAGGCCTCCCGCGGCATCCTCGTGCACCAGGTACGCGCCCTCGCCGAGGGCGGCAGCATCGTGGCCGTCGTGGGTCACCCGGCGGGCGACGACAGCGCCCTCGCCGCGGCCGACGTCGCCGTCGCCATGGGCGCGGCGCGCTCACGCCGGGCGAGTGGGCCGTGGCGCTGGCGGCAGACGACGTTCGCGACGCGGCGATGGCGTCGCCATCCCGCGCGCGGCGCGCGACCGTGCCCGTGTGGCCGTCTCGAACGCCATCGCCGCCGTGAAGTTCGTACCCTTGCGAAACAGCGACCGCGCAAGTGCCACCGACGCGTACGAACACGACGAAGACGCCGCGCCGAGCCCCGCCGCGACCGTAAGTGTGCGCGGCGAGTCATCCGGCAGCAGCCGACCGATCGACTCCTTCGGCACCAACGCCTGCACCACCGCGGACAGGGAGAAAACCAGGATCAGCGCCCACATGATCTCCCAGGCTATCGACCTGGCGATCCGCAGCATATGGAGCACCGCGTGCATGAGCGCCAATCCTTCCCGCCTTCTCGTGACTTACCGCTCCTGCTACCCCATCTTCCTGTACCCGTCGACGATCCAGTCGGCGATGACCGCGGCATAGATCGCGGAATCCTGCTCCCACGGGAAGTGCCCGGAGTCGAAGCTGGCCAGCCGGCTGTTCGGCAGCCGTTCGTGCAGGTAGATGCCGTTGGACGGCGGCACGAGCGGGTCGTGCTCACTGTTCATGATCAGAACCGGCGTCTCAATCGACGCGAGCAGACCCGCAAGAACAGGCAACTGCGCCGGGTACGCACGCACATACTGTGCGGACTGCGCGAACCGGCCGCCCTCGTACGCCGTCACGTAGTCCTCCCACACCTCGGGCTCCTCGGCCCGCGGCGCCACCGCCTCGACGGTCACGCCGATGCTGCCCCGGATATCCATCGCCCGCATGCCCTCGAGATCGGGCGCCGCGATGAAGTCCGCGAGCGCGCCGCCCACCTCGAGCGGAAACGCCGCCGCGCCACTACCGACGATGAGACTCGCCACCGCCTCGGGATGCCGGCTCGCCATGAACAACGCCGCGTCGGTACCCACGTCCGGAACCAGCAAATGCGGCCGCTCCAGCCCGAACGACCCGATGAGTGTGTGCAGGAACTCCCCCATCGTCGACGGCGCGAACAACTCGGCCCGCGCCTCCGAGTGCCCAAAGCCCGGCAGATCGACGGCCACCAACCGCGCCACCGGCGCCAACCGCCCCCAAATCCGCCGGAACGCGAGCAGGCTCTCCGGCCACGGACTAGTCATCACCAACGTCGGCCCGCCGTTCCCGGCCGCACCAGAGTCGACAAAGCGAATCGCCAGACCGTCCACCGTTCTCGTCTGCAGCCTGTGGCCGTGCATTTCCATGCTCGTGCTCGTCATGCTGATCAGCCTCCATTGGCGCTAGCCGGTCCTTGTCTGGCACCTCCCCCTAATCGAACCGGCCCCATGCCCCCGGTTAGGCCGTCTGCACGCCGATACCCGAAGGTCCGAGCCCATCGCGCACAGAAACCCATTTGCCTGGTCGGCGTGGCACGTCCAAGATCCAGGCATGGACGTCGACTGGAATGCCGAGTTGGTCGATCAGCTCGAATGGCATTGGCAGCACCAACTTCGGCCTCGGCTCGACGGGCTCACCGACGACGAATACTTCTGGCAGCCAGTCCCCGGCTGCTGGACGCTCAGCCGTCGCGGCGAAAGTTCGGCGCCCATCTCACTCGGTACTGGCGAGTTCACCATGGACTTCGCGAGCCCACCACCCGAGCCTGCACCTGTCACCACGATCGCGTGGCGGCTCGCGCACCTGATCGACGTAGTAGGACCGCCGAATGCACCCCACTTCGACGGCCTAAGCCCCGATCACCCGGCCGCCGAGTACGCGGGCACCGCAGAAGCAGCGCTGCGCCAGCTCGACGAGGCTTACGCAGCGTGGATCAGCAGCGTACGCAAGCTCGGCGCGTCCGGGCTCGCGCGGCCGCAAGGCACCATCGCACCGCCGCAGTTCGCCGATGCCCCGATGGCGAAGCGCATCCTGCACATCCACCGCGAGGTCATCCACCACGGCGCGGAAGTCTGCCTACTGCGGGATCTGTACTTATGGAACTCAGTTGCCCGGGGTGGCGAGGACGTCCAAGATCCAGGCATGGACTTTGAGATCCGGGGCGTTCGCGCTGGCGAATGGGAGAAGTTTCGGGAGATGCGGCTGGCCGCGTTGCGGGACGCGCCTGACGCGTTTGGGGAGTCGTACGACGAGGCGGCGGCGCGCACGGACGCGCAGTGGCGGGAGCGTACAGCGAAGGGGGCGCGGCCGGAGAGCCGGATCTTTGTCGCTCAGGCGCGTGACGGGGCGTGGATCGGCATCGCGCGGTTGGCCCTGGTTGACGAATCGACTGATGAAGAGCCGCTGCCGGCGCAGGTAGACGTGTTGCCGGCTGCTGAGATCTTGAGCGTGTTTGTCCGGCCGCAGTGGCGCGGGGGTGGAGCCGCTGGCGTGGCTGCGCGGCTGATCGGGGAGACGTGCGAGTGGGCGCGAGCCGAGTTCGGGGCGGTGTGGGCGATGCTGGACGTGCGCGACGACAATGGCCGGGCGCTCGCGTTCTATCGGCGGCTTGGGTTTGTAGATACCGGGATTCGGCTGCCGGCCGATGACGCCGCTGGAGTTGAGATTCGGATGGTTAAGCGGCTCGCTGAGGCGGGCGGCTAAAGCGACATTTTCGAACACGTCTCGTCGGCCGGTGTAAACACGGTTAAACGTGTCCGCGCCGTCGCAGGCGGGACGGCGCGGAGTGGTGGTGCTCGGTTTGGATCTGGATCTGGATCTGGAGTTGGTTCTGGATCTGGTTCTGGTGGCGTCAGCCCTTGGCGGAGCCTAGGGAGAGGCCTGCGATGAACTGCTTCTGGAGCAGGATGTAGACGACCAGCGTCGGGATGGCGGCGATCAGGGCCGCCGCGGCGATCAGGTTCTGGTTGCTGACGAACTGCCCCTGCAGGTTCGCCAGGGCCGAGGTCACCGGACGTTTGTCGCCGGAGGACATCAGGGTGATGGCCCAGAAGAAGTCGTTGTAGATCCACGTCGTCAGCAGGGTGGCTAGCGCTGCTAGGGCAGGGCGGCACAGGGGCATCGTCAGCCGCCAGTACCTGGTCCACACGCTGGCGCCGTCGACGAGGGCCGCTTCGTACATCTCGCCGGGCAGCGCGCGCATGTAGTTGCTCAGCACGAACGCGCAGAAGCCGAGCTGGAAGGAGACGTTGATGACGATCAGGCCGAGCGTCGAGTTGTAGAGCAGGCCGCTGCCGCCGGTCAGGAAGGTCGGGAGATGGATTTGGAGGTAGATCCGGTACAGCGGGGTGATGATGACCTGCTGGGGCAGCAGGTTTCCTGCCGTGAACAGGATCAGCAGGCCGACGTTGAGCTTCACGTTGATCCGAGTGAGCACGAACGCCAGCGCTGAGGCCAGGGCCAGTACGATGATCACGGCCGGAACGGTGATCATCACCGAGTTGATGAAGAAGTGCAGCATGTCGGACTGCGTCCACGCGTCGGTGAAGTTCTTCAGCGTCAGCGAGTGGGGCAGCGAGACGTATCCGAGCCGTGACGTCTCGGAGTACGGCCGCAGCGCGATGTAGAGCGCGAAGGCGATCGGCAGCAGCCACAGGATTGACGCGCTGATCAGGAAGAGCTGGGAGGCGATCTGGCCCCACGGCCGTCGCTTGCCGGTGGGGCCGGTGCCTCGGCTGGTCCCGGCTCCGGCGCGGGGCAGGGCGGCGTCGGCGGTGGTCATGGCGTTTCCTCACGGCGGAACGTCTGGTACAGGAAGATGCTGATGGGCACCAGGGAGATCACGAGCAGCACGACGCCCAGCGCCGAGCCGAAGCCGACCCGCTGGGTCTCGCCGACGATGTTGGAAGTCACCAGCACCGAGAGCAGTTCCAGGCCGTTGATGCCCTTGTTGGTGATGTAGACCAGGTCGAATGCTCTGAGCGATTCGATGACGGTGACCACCATGATCACGATGTTGATGGGCTTCATCACCGGGAAGGTGACGCGCCAGAACATCTGCCAGGAGTTCGCGCCGTCGATGATCGCGGCCTCGCGCAGGGACGGGTCGAACGCCTTGAGGCCGGCCAGGTAGAGCACCATGACGTACCCGGCCTGCCGCCAGCTCGCCTCGACGAGTACGGCCCACAGGTTCAGGTGCGGGTTGCCGAGCCAGTCGATCGCGTTGGTGTTGCCGGTGCGGCCGAGGACCGTGTTGATCAGGCCGTAGTTCTGCGAGTACATGAACTCCCAGATGATGCCGATCAGCGCGAGCGAGAGCATCACCGGCAGGAACAGGATGCTCTGGTACATCCGGCTGCCCCTGATGCCGCGGTCGATGACGATCGCGAAGAGCATGCCCAGCGGCGTGGCGAAGCCGACGAAGACGGCCAGCCAGATCAGGTTGTGCTCGACGGCCGGCCAGAACTCCGGGTAGATCGTCGCGGCCTGGTGGTAGTTCTGCACGCCGAACAGGCAGCCGTTGTCCAGGATCGACGGCACGTTGGGGATGCACGCCTTGGTGTGCAGGCCGCCGATGCCGTTCCAGCGGGTGAAGGAGAGCAGCACCGTCGCGAGCGCGGGGAACCAGATGAACGCCAGGTCGAGCAACAGCGGTATGCCGAGCATCACCGCGATGACGACCCGGTCGCGGCGGGTGAGATTGCGCAGCCGTCGCCGGCGGCGAGGCTTCGCCGCCGGCGACGTGGTGGATGCCCTGACGATGGTTGAAGCCATCAGGCGTAAATCGCCTTCGCCTGGGTCTCCGCGCTCTGCTGCAGGGACGCGATGTTGCTCGTCGACGGGTTGTCGATGAACTTCTGGATGATCGCGATCATCGCGTTGGCCATCGCCGGGTCCGAGTCGCGGTCCATGAACTGGGCGACCGCCTTGCACTTGCCGATCTCGGTGACCGACTTCTTCTGGATCGCGTCGTAGGTCGGCGCGTTCAGGCCGTTGGCCAGGCCCACGTCCCACTGGTCGGTCTTGAGGAAGTTCGCCTCGGCGTCGCCGGTGCCGATGTACTCCAGGATCGCCTTGGCGCCGGCCACGTTCTTGGCCTTCGCGCTGAGCATGAAGCCGTCGGTGGGGGCGTCCATGTAGTCCTGGCCGTACTGCGGGTTGATCGCCGGGAAGACGAAGAAGTCCAGGTCGGCCACGTTCGCGCCGTCGGACACGTACTGCTGGGCGACCTGGTTGCTGCCCTGGAACAGCATCCCGGCCTGCTTGGACTCCAGGGCCTTGGCGGCGTCCTGCCAGATGCGGCCGTTGGCGCCGGTCTGCATGTAAGGCATGATCTCGGCCCAGTGCTGGAAGACGGCCGTGACGCCCGGGTCGGTCCACGGAACCTGGTGCTTCATCAGCTTGATGTGATAGTCGTACCCGTTGATACGCATGTTGAGGATGTCGAACGTGCCGAGGGCGGGCCAGCCGTCCTTGTCCGCGAAGGCCAGCGGGATCATGCCGTCGGTCTTCATCTTCTTCAGCAGGGTGACGTAGTCGTCCCAGGTGGTCGGGATGCTGTAGTTCTTGGCCGCGAACACGCTCTTGTTGTAGAAGACGACCCACGGGTAGTTGTAGATCGGCACCAGGTACTGGTGCCCGTCCAGGCCGGTGGACAGCGACTTGGCCGCGGCGTTGAAGTTGCCGCCGATCTTCTGCCACACGTCGTCGATCGGCATCGCCAGGCCCTGCGCGGCGAAGTACTGCATCCGGTAGCCGGCGAACCAGGTGAACAGGTCGTCCGGCGTGCCCTGCAGGTAACTGGAGATGTTGGTCTGGAACGTGTTGTGGTCGACCGTGTTGATCTTGATCTGCACGCCCGTGGACGTGGTCGCCCCGGAGGTCAGCGACGCGAAGGCGGCCTTGACACCGGGGTCCGAGTAGTTCGACCCGAAGCTGACCGTGCCGGTCGCCTTGCCGGTCGAGCTGCTGCTCGGGTTGCTGGGGCTACTGCTGCTGCTGCAAGCGGCGAGCAGGCCGCCGGAGGCGGCGAGACCGGCGACTCCGGCCATACCTTTAAGCAGAGTGCGGCGGTTTGTCGGCAGAGCCGCGCCCGCGAAACCCGACCCGTCATCCGTCATGGTGTCTCCCTAGAAGTGAAGGTGCCGTGCTTCGGGCAGTCGAACCACGAAGCTGCCGCCGGCTCACCTCCGGGCGTCGGACGCAACCGAGAAGTCAGCGTCCCCGCTCCGTCGAGGGGCTCGACTAGGTGAATCGTCTTTCAACAAACTTCATCAGGATGGAACGTATTCGAAAACGCAAGGGTAGTTCTACGTCAGCAAGACTTAAACGTCAACGGTCTCGTGACTGGTGTTGTGAGACTGTGATGCGTGGCCATGTTGGTTAGCGTTGAGTGATGCGCTGGGAGTCAACATTTGACGGACCATCAGTCGTCCGCGTTCGCCAGGACCAGCTCCGCTACCCGAGCGCCGAGCACCGTGCTGCCGTCCGGCGGCAGATCCGCGTCGGTGACCAGCGTGGTCGCCTCCTCAAGCGTTGCGATCGCGCATAGGCCCACCACGCCCCACTTGGTGTGATCGGCCAGCACGACCAGCCGCCGGGCGGTTGCGGTGAGCGCGCGGTTGGTCTCCGCCTCCATCAGGTTCGGCGAAGTGAAGCCGGCGACCTCGTCCATCCCATGCACACCCATAAACACACAATCCAGGTGCAGCGCACGTATCGACTGGATCGCCACCGGCCCGACCAGCGCATCTGACGGCGTACGCACCCCGCCGGTGAGGATCACCGTCTGACTGGCGACGGCGTGCGTGTGCAGCACCTCCGCCACACGCAGCGAGTTGGTCACTACGGTCACGTCCGGGATACGTGAGATCGCGCGTGCGAACGCGTGCGTAGTCGTTCCGGCGGTCACGCCGATGGCGGTACCCGGGCGCACAAGATCCGCCGCCCGGCGTGCGATCGCGTCCTTCGCCGCGCGCTCGCGCCCGACCTTCGCCTCAAAGCCCGGCTCATCGGTCGAGCCCGGATGTCGCGCCGTCGCGCCGCCGTGCACCTTCTCGATCAGACCCTTACGCGCCAGCGTGTCGAGGTCTCGGCGCACCGTCATGTCCGACACCCCCAGCGACTGCGTCAGGTCGCTGACCCGCACGCCACCGATCCGGCGCACCTCCTCGAGAATCCAACTCTGCCGCTGAGCCGCCAACATCGTTGCCGCTCCCTTCATCCGCACCGGCAGGTCCAGGTGAGGCCAGCCGACTCGCCAGAAACGACTCATCCTGCTAGCACAGAAGCAAACCGTAGCGAACAATCCAACACAAGATGCGAAGGGTCATGATTGTTTGTTGTTATGCGCCGTGTGTGTTCGCGGCGAAACACACACGGACGGCGGTGCCGTGCTCAGGACATGCCGAAATGCCTGCGGCGCGCCGGGGCACGCCGCAGGCAGGACTCGCCGAGGTCGCGAGATGATCAGGCTGGCGGATCAGGCCGGGGTGCCGCACTCCGGGCAGAACTTGGCGGACGACGACACTTCGGTGCCGCAGGAGCGGCACGTCCCGGGCGCCGCCTGCGGGGTGCCGCACTCGGCGCAGAACTTCGCGCCGTGGGTCTCCGCGCCGCAGTGCGAGCAGACCAGGTGCTTCTCGGTCGTCACGTCGTACCCCTGGACCTGCTCGCCGCCGACGGCGTAAGCCTGCTGGCGAGCGGCCGCGACCTGGCCCTGAGCGCGAGCCTCCTCGACCTCGGCCTGTACATCGGGGGCGCAGTTCAGGCACAGCCCGCGGTCCACGTTGAAGCACTGGTCGCAGGTGTGGTTGTGGCAGCGGGCGCAGCGGTGGAAGTGCCCGGCGGCCTTGGTGGTGGCGCGCTGGAACGCGGCGTCCCTGGCCTTGTGCCAGCCGGTGTTGGCCAGGCCCTCGGCCGCGTTGGCGACGTCGAAGCCGACGTTCGAGGCGATCCCGCCGGCCATGTTGCTCGCCCGCCGCAGCCAGCCGCTGGCCCGGCCCATCGTGTAGAGCTCATAGCCGGAGCGCCAGGTGTCGCCACAGCGCTCGCAGTAGAACTCGAAGTCGAAGCCCGCGTCGTCGCCATAACCCTGCGACAGATCGCGGTGGTTCTGTGTGAACCAGAGTTCGTCGGACACGGCGGCCATCCCCCTCCAGACCCCGCACGTCGCGGGGCACGTCTCCCGCCCGGGCTCGGGCCATAGTACTGAAGATCTGACGTCCGGCGACGCGAACCTCCGAGCGAGGCCATGGAACGGCTGTTCGCTTCCGACAGCACTTTGAGTTTCCCGGCGACGCATCGAGACCCTGCGAGCCGGCCTGCGAATTCGAGCACTAATTCGCGGAATCCCTGCCAGATGCCGGTTTCCGCGAGTAGCATCGCGGCAGGACGTACTTTCACAGAGCTCGTACATGATCGTCAGTCTCGTTCGATCAAGTGCGGCTCGGGGGGGATCGATGACGTCTTATGCTGCCGCGCCGCCGACGAGGTCCCGGATCCGCCGGCTGGCAAGGAAACTGGTTACCGCCTCCGTCGTCCTCGCGTTGCCCGCCGCCGCGCTGGGCTTCTTCTCGACCTACGACGACGCGTCCGCGGGACCGGGCGTACAAAGCCTGTGGTCTGCGACGGCGCCGAGAAGCACCGACTCGCCGGACTCCGCCGGTGTCAACGTGGGCATGAGATTCCATGCCACGGTCGCCGGACAGATTCTCGGCATCCGCTTCTTCAAGGGAACCGGCAACGTCGGAACCCACGTCGGATCGCTGTGGTCAGCGTCGGGAATGCTGCTGGACAGCGTCACCTTCGCGACCGAGGCGCCGACCGGCTGGCAGACGGCCACGTTCACGAGACCGATCGACATCGCCGCGTTCACAACGTACGAAGCCTCCTATCTCGCCCCGCACGGCCACTACGCGTACAGCAACGACTACTTCAAGGCCGCGCACCAAAGCGGAGATCTGATAGCCGACCAGGCGACATCGCAGGTCGCCAACGGTGTCTACGAGTACGCCGACCGGAACGCCGCCCCCGTCAACGCATCGCCTAATGCGAGCAACTACTGGGTCGATGTGCTGTTCAGGCCGTCGTCCGGTGCTAACTCGTCGCCGGCGCCTCGTTCGGCGCCCCGCTCCGGCAGCGTCTCACCCTCACCGACCACATCCTCGTCCGAGCCGCCTTCGGGCACGACGCCAGTGGGCGGCTACGTCAGGCCTGGCACAGTCGGCTATCTGGGCAACGTGTCGGCGCTGAAGGTGTATCAGCCCGATGGCGCGGCTCCCGGCGGATGTTCCTGGCAGCCGTACGGTCTGCGGTGCAACCAATATGATCTGACGCTTGATCACGTGTGGATCAAGGGAAGTCTCTACTGGACCGGCACCGGCCGGTTGACGATCACGCGGTCAATCGTCCAGGGCGGAACGGCCGACTCGTGGTACGCGATCCTGGGCCATCCCGCCACCGCCGGCGCCATCGACTCGACGATCGAGGTAACCGACTCCACGGTCGGCTGGCTGCCTGGGCGAACGATGCCGGCCGGTGAGGATGTCGCGCCAATCTGGTCCGTCTACGGCAATCAGGCACTGGTGGCGATCCGTGACGACTTGTCGGGGATGCCGCAGGGCATCGACCCGACGGACGGTTCGGTCATCCGGGACAACTGGATCCACGACCTCGTGCAGACCGGCCCCGCGAGCGATCCCGAGCACCTGGACGGGATTTTCAGCCAGGGCGGGGACAACATCACGATCGAGGGCAACTACGTCGACGTACCCGTACGCAGCGACGCCACCGCGGCGATCTACATCCAGCGCCGGGGAGCCACGGACACCGGCATCTCGATCGTCGGCAATTACCTCAACGGCGGCGCGTACAATCTGCGCAATCAGACAGGCATCGCGGTCGACGTCCGGAACAACACCTTCGCCGGCAGCGTCTGGGGAACCGTCGGCGACCTGACCGGATATCCGGGCACGTATGGAAATTGGTCCGGAAACATCACACTCGACCAAAAAGCCTTGACCGCACCGTAAAGTGCCGCAATATCTACCCGATTTCGTCGCCGTGTATCGACACGGTGATTGCAGTTAACTGCCGTCACGGGTAGCGTCGCCCGCACCCTCAGTCTTGAAGTCCGTCGCCGTCAACGCAAATATGGTGGGGTTTCGGATGGCACGACACGTGCGTACGGCGAAGCGCCAGCGCCGAATTTCAGACATGAGCGTGCGGTGGCGGCTGCCGCTGCGCGTTGTCCTACTCATCTTGGCCTGCGTTCCCAGCGCGGCCATGGTCGCGCTACTGGCCGTCAACTCGAGCCAGCTCTACGACACGTGGCACACCGCGGAGGCGCGCGAGAACGTCGCCATCTCGGGCAATGGGGCGGTCCCCGCGACCGTGCTCTACTACGACCTCCAGCAGGAGCGAAAGCTGAGCGCGGCGGTGCTCGCAGATCCGTCCGCGTTCAAGGCGGGGCTGGCTCAGGTGCGGAAACTGACCGATGCTTCGGCCACGACCTTGGCGGCGTTCGCCGGCCTCACGTCGCCGAACGTCGTCGCCAGCCTTCAGCAGTTCGAGACGCGGCTTCGGCAGATCTCCGGTTTCCGGGCCTCGGTCGACGACGGCACGGCCACGCAACAGCAGGCGTACGACAACTACACCGGCTTGATCAGCGCGAACCTCGAACTGTTCGCCGCGCTGACCACGACCGGCGTCGCAGAGATCGACGTCATCACGGCGCCCGCCGGTCCGACCGGTTGGGGCGAGGAGATGATCTCGCGCGAGGACGCGATCATCACGGCGGGTGCGGTATCCGGCCGTCTCACCGCCGCGCAGAGCGCCCAGGTCGCGCAGGCTGTGGGCGCCGAGCAGTTCATCTACCAGAACACGGTCATTCCGTCCTTCCCGCAGGTAGCCGGCCTGTACCAGAACATGCTCGCCAGCAAGCCCTGGCAGCAGAAGACGCAGGTCGAACAGGGCATTGCCAACGCCCCGGTCTCGTCGTCCGGCGTCATCAACGTGCCGCCCGCGCTGGGCCAGCAATGGCAGCAGACGATGGGCTCGCTCACTCCCGAGCTCCAGCAGCTCGCCGGGGCGGAGACCGGCGTCATCGTGCGCGACGCCAACGCCCACATCAGCTCGCTGAAGACGCGCCTGGTCGTCCAGACCGTCCTCGGCGCGGTAGGCGTCGTGCTGGTCATCGGATTCACGCTGTGGCTCGTCAGCATCCTGCGTCGCCGGATCTTCGCGCTGCGCATGGCGGCCGAGGAGCTGCAAACCAAACTGCCAGACGTGGTCGAACGGCTCCGCAACGGCGAGGCGGTCGACACGGACGCCGAACTGCCAGCGCTGCCGTATGGCGAAGACGAGCTGGGCATGCTCGGCCGGGCGCTGAACGCGGCACGCGCCAGCGCGCTGGAGACGTCCGTCCGGCAGGTCGAGCAGTACCGAGGATTCGAACGGCTGCTGCAGCGCATCGCGCGGCGTACCCAGCTGCTGATCGGCCTGCAGATGAAGCGGCTGAGCGAAATGGAGCGGCGGCACGAGGACGCCGCGGTGCTCGAGGGCCTGTTCGAACTCGACCACCTGACCGCGCGGCTGCGCCGTTACGAGGAGAACCTGGTGATCCTCGGCGGCGGCCAGACGCAGCGGCGCTGGCGAAAGCCGGTCCCGCTGCTCAACGTGCTGCGATCGGCGCAGGGCGAGGTGCAGGACTATCCGCGGATCCGGATCGAGACCCAAAGCAGCGTCTGGATATCAGAGCACGCGGTCGGCGCGTTGGTGCACGTGCTGGCGGAGCTGATGGAGAACGCGGTGGCCTTCTCCAAGCCGCCGGCCCCGGTAGAGGTGACGGCAGCGCCGGTGGCGCGCGGCCTGGCCATCGAGATCGAGGACCGCGGTGTGGGCCTGGACGCCGAACAGTACGCCGCGGCCAACGCGCTGATGATGGATCCGCCCAGGATGGACGTACTCTCGCGTGCCGACGATGCGCGGCTTGGCCTGTACGTCGTCGCCCGACTGGCCGCGAAACTCGGCGTCAAGGTGGAGTTGCGGCCGTCGGCCTTCGGCGGCACCCGCGTGGTCGTCCTCATACCGGCCGAACTCGTGCTCGCCGGCGACCACTTCGCCCCTGCCGAGCAGAGCGACGACGACGCCGAGCTCACCCGCAGGCTCTCGCTGGTGCCCGACCTTTCCGACGCCACAACCGCGTCCGTTCTCAACGGCTTCGGGGAGAGCACCGCCCCGCGCGACCAGTCCGATCGCCTGCTGGTCGGTGTCGGCGCCGGCACAAGAGACTCGGCCGACGCGCCGCCCCTGAAACCGCTGCCAAGGCGCGTGCGCCAGGAAAGCCTGGCCGCCGAACTGCGTGAAACCCCTCGCGCCGAACACGACCTACGCACGCAGGCCGACTTCGATACCGCTCCACCTGCGCACGAGCCGAGTCGATCCGCCGCCACCATCGGCGCGTTCCAACGCCAGTCCCGCGAAGCACGGCTGGCCGCTGACGACGAACCGCTGTCTACTGACGAACCTCCGCCTCCTCCCACGCACGAACCTCCGCCTCCTCCCGCCCCTGAACCTCCGCCTGCGCCAACCCACGAATCTCCCCCCGACCAGCCTTCGTCGGACACCAAGCACACCGCGGAAGAAGACGGTTGATGACCCAGCACACCTCGATGCCGCACACCTCCATGCCACAGCGCACCACGGCCACCAATCGCGACCTGGACTGGCTGCTCGACCGCCTCGTCGACCAGGTCGCGGGAAGCCGGCACGCGATCGTGCTCTCCGACGACGGCCTGGTGATCAGCCAGTCCAAGGACATCGACCGCGGCGACGCCGAGCGGCTGGCCGCGATCGCCACGGGTCAGCAGAGCCTGGCGCGCGGCGTCGGCGAGGTCTTCGGTGGCGGCGGGGTACGCCAGATCATCGTCGAGTTGGCGAACTTCTGGCTGTTCATCAGCGCGGCCGGTCGCGGCACTCATCTTGCGGTGCTGGCCGACCAGGAGGTCGAGGCGGAAGTGATGGCGGTCGCGATGCACACC
Organism: uncultured Actinomycetota bacterium; assembly: GCA_963714445.1. Lineage (GTDB taxonomy): Bacteria > Actinomycetota > Actinomycetes > Streptomycetales > Catenulisporaceae > Actinocrinis. The sequence goes on along the minus strand of CAVQPP010000102.1, from coordinate 13,565 downwards.
CTCGTCCTTCAGGTCGGGCAGCATCTGGGCACTGAGACGCGGGTCGGCCCTGGCTCCGGCGAGGAGGGCGTGGATGCCGACCAGCCACTGGGCCGACGAACCCCTCGATGACGACCCGGAGGACTCGTTCGTCAGGCCCTACACGATCACCCACGGCCGGACGGTATCAGCGCACGGAGAAGACCTCACGCTGATCACGCTCGTCGCCGCGCTCATCTCGCCCGAGGAACAGCACGCCGCACGCGGCCTGGAGCCCGAGCACCGAGCCATCCTGGCGCAGGTCCGCGCACCGGTCGCGGTGGCCGAGATCGCGGCGCGTCTCGACCTGCCGGTAGCGGTGACGAAGATCTTGATCAGCGATCTGATCACGTGGGGCGCGGTGGCCGCCTATCCCCCGGCGGCGCGAGCGGCCGGACAGAAACCGGACGTCAGACTTCTTCAGGCGGTGCGAGATGGACTACGACGACTCTGACGAAAAGCAGGGCGGCGGCCCCAACGCACCCGCCGCGCCGATCGCCGTGAAGTTCCTGATCGCGGGAGGCTTCGGCGTCGGCAAGACCACGATGGTCGCCTCGGTCAGCGAGGTCCAGCCGCTGCGCACCGAGGAGTACCTGACCGTCGCGAGCGTGGGCGTCGACGACGTCGCCGGCGTGGCGGGCAAGAACACCACGACCGTGGCGATGGACTTCGGCCGAATCACCGTCAGTTCAGAACTAGTGGTCTACCTATTCGGCACGCCAGGCCAGGAACGCTTCTGGTTCATGTGGGACGACCTGGTGCTCGGGGCGCTGGGCGCGGTCGTCATCGCCGACACCCGACGCCTGGAAACCAGCTTCGGCTCCATCGACTTCTTCGAAAACCGAGGCATCCCGTTCGTCGTCGCCATCAACTGCTTCGACGGCCACCAGGACCGCACCGTCGCAGAGGTCCGCGAAGCCCTCGACCTCGACCCGCAGGTCCCCGTCCTGATGGGCGACTTCCGCGAACGCTCCGTCAGCCGCGACGTCCTGCTGGCGTTGGTCGACCACCTCGAGTCAGCGCACGTCTAACGCACTGCCCGGTTGGTCTTCGCGGTGCGGACCATTTTGCGCAGGACGACCCCGCAACACAGCGCATAAGAGTGCTGCAACACGACGACCAACGGCCCCGCCGACTTCGTGTACCACTTGGCGCCGCGACTGAACGCCGTGATCGTCAACCAGACTAGGTCACGATCGTCCCAGTCCACGACGAAAGACTCTTCGCCGCGCTCCGGATGGCCCTCGAGCGTCCCGTACGCGAACCCCTTGCGCCGCGGCTCGTCGAGCACCCAGACAATTTCGCACGGCGCGGTGACACTCCACCACTTCGGGCCGAGATAGACCGTGATTTTCCCGCCCGGCGCAGCAAATCCTCGGTCGACCAGGGGACGTACGTGCATCCCCGCGTGCATCCGCCACTCGACAACCGCAGTGGCCGCGCACTCGAACGCTGCCGCACCGCGACCGATGCGCATCCGGTGCCGCAAATGCCGATACCCCGCGGGAAGCGGTCCCGTGCCCCGCGTCGCCCCCACCTCGGCATACGTGAACGTGCCCACTATTAGATCTTAGCGAACCGCCGCTTCCGCTTACTCGATGGGGAGTACGCGGAAGCGGCGGCCTGATCGTTGGTTATCTATCGGGGCTACGCGTTGAACAGCATTCCGTAGACGGCGTAGGCCATCGCGATGTCGGACTGCGCCCAGAAGCGGTGGTACGTGAACGTCGGGGCGGCCCCGCCGTTGAGGTAGGCCTGGACCTTCGACCACTGCGGGTCTTGGGTGTACCAGGAGCGGATGGACAGGAACGTCGCCCCGGGCGCGATCTTGTCGCCGTTGGGCATGGTGCCGGACCAGCCGGACGGGATGTAGACCCCGTCCTGGTTGGTGCCGGACGGGTAGACCTGGTTGAACCGGTTGTAGTCGGTGCGGGTCTCCGGGGTCGTGATACCGAGGGTGTCACGGTCGTTGGCCCACATGACGTCCAGCAGGTTCTTGGCCATGCCCGACGCGGTGGTGTCGCCGGCCTTCTTGCCGTAGTACGTCAGCGTCTTGATCAGCGAAGCCGCCACGCCGTTGTCCTGCCCGTAGCTGGCGACGGTCACGTGCAGGCCGGCGTTGGTCACCGACGTCGTCGTGGCGGTCCAGGTGTCGGGCTGGCCGGTCCAGGTCAGGTTGGACGGGATCTGCCAGGCGCCGGTCGAGGTGTTGACCGTGACCTGCGATTCGGCCCAGGTGACCCACTTCTTCAGCAGCGCCCCGGCGGTGGTGTCGCCCGTCTGGTAGTAGTACTCGGCGACGCGTTCCATCGACCAGGTCTGCATGCCGAACCACTGGTTGGACGGCGGGTCGTGGTAGACCGGCTCCCAGTCGTACCACATGCCGTAGAACGAGGAGTCACCAGCAGGCGGGGTGCCGTAGTTGCCGTTCCAGCTGTTGGTGGCGCCACCGGCGATCGCACCTTCAGAGGACTGCAACCACTGGTAGAACTGCAGCTGCCGCTTGAGGCTGGTGGCCCAGTCGCTCACGCCGGTCGGGGACTTCGGCTCGATCGCCGTGTCCGTGGACAGCGCGTACGCCGCCAGCGGGTTCTGGTAACCGAAGTGCGCCGCGCCGTCGCCGATGCGCCACGCCCAGGAACCCGAGGTGGACAGCGAGCCGCCCCACGCGTAGTACCAGGACAGCAGGTAGTGCTCGCTGGTCTTGCCGGAGCCCGCCGGGCAGCTGGTGCTGGTGCAGTTGCCGATCTGCTTGAAGTACTTGTCGAAGAACGAGTACCGCAGGTAGTCGCCCATCTTGCCGGCCTTGGCCACCGTCGCAGTCACCTGCGACTCCTTGCCCTGCGCCTTGGCCCAGGTGTCCGCCCAGTAGGCGGCCTGGATCGCGCGCGCGTCGGCGTCCGGAGCGTCGGTGTACTTCCACTGCGGCGTGCCGGAACCGGCGATGAACAGGTCCAGGTAGCCGTTGGTGCCGCCGTACTTCAGGTTGTCGCAGGTCGGCTGCGGCACGGTCTCCCAGACCGACTCCTGCGAGCCGCGCTGGAAGGTGTTGATGAAGGACGGGGTGTTGGCCGAGCCCGGGCCGAGTTCGCAGCCGCCGGACGGGGTGTTGCCGAACCCGTACTTGTTGTCGACGTCCTCCAGCCAGTGCATGCCGTAGATGTCCGAGTTGCCGTAAGTCGAGGCCAGCTCGGCCGCGATCGGGTCGTTTCCGGTCGACACCGAAGTGGTCGTGGCCACCGGGTACTGAGACGGCAGCGGCTCCTCGGGCGCGTACTGCGCCGGGGACGACGGGTTGTAGGCGCTGTTGGTCGGCTGAGCCGCGTGGCTGGGGATCATGTACGTTTCCATGAGCGTCCACGCGGTGTTGAACTTCGACCAGTCGCCGGTGACCTCGCCGTAGGTGGCGGTGAGCCAGATGTAGTAGCTCCACGCTTCCGAGGTGGTCTCGTGGCCGTAGTCAGGCGCCTCGGCCATGAGCGTCTCGACCGAGTGGTACGGGATGCCCTTCGAGCTGAAGTATCCGTTGGCCGGGTTCATGATCTGGTTGTACAGCGTCAGGAAGTGCTGCGTGTACGCGCCCTGCGCCCCCGTCTCGGTCACGGTCACCGAGGCCGAGGTGTAGCCGCTGGACGTGGCGTTGAACGTCGTGCTGCCCGTGGACGAGGCGTCCGCGGTGATCGTGACGTTCTGCGCGGTGTTGTAGTTCGACGGGGTGAACGTCAGCGACGCGCCCGACGTCACCGTCAGGCCCGCGTCACCGCCGGCTGCGGCGGCCACCGCGACCGTGACGTTGGACGTGGGCGCCTTGCTCAGCGTCACGCCGAACGTGCCGGTGGAGCCCTGACCGATCGCCAGCGAGGTGGGATTCGCCACGATAGCCGGGGTCGTCTGCGCGAGCACCGTGATGCCGACCGGCGACGACGTGGTCGTCGCGCCGAGGCTGTCAGTCGCGACCGCGGTGATCGAGTAGCTGCCGGCCGCGACCCCGGTCCAGTTGACCGCGTACGGCGCGGCGGTCGCCGAGCCGATCAGCGTCGTGCCGCTGTAGTACGCCACGCTGCTGATCGTCGCGCTGTCGAACGCTGATGCGGTCGCGGTCAGCGGCACGGTGGCGGGAGCGTTGTACGTGGCGCCGGCCGCCGGGCTGGTGATCGCCACGGCCGGCGCGGTGTGCGCCCCGCCGCAGACCGTCCCGTTGATCGAGAAGACCGTCGGATTGGTGTTCGTGCCCTGGTAGCCGAAGTTGGCGCCGATGGTCACCGAGCCGTTCGTGGCCACGCTGCCGTTCCACGACGCGTTGGTCACGGTCACGTTGCTGCCGCTCTGGGTCCAGTTGCCGCTCCAGCCGTTCTGGAGGGTCTGGCTGCCGGAGTAGCTGTAGCCCAGGCTCCAGTTGTTCCACGCCGAACCGAGGTTCGTGATGGTGATGCCGGCGGTGAACCCGGTGCCCCAGTCGGACTGGTCGGTGTACGTCACCTTGCACTGTGTCGTCGCGGCGTGCGCCGGGAGCGTCGTCAGGCCGGCGAAGGTGAACGCGGCGGTGACCAAGGCGGCCACCACCCCGCGCGACCTTCTTCGCAGCGGACTGCGACTTGTTGTCTGTCTCATTGGTGCGGATATCTCCTTCGGGGGGGTTTGGCGCGGTCGGTCAGGCGGATTCGCGCTGAACCAGCGAGGTGGGCAGGCTTTCGGATGCTTCCGGGATGGACTCGTGCTCGATCAGTGCCATGAGATGGCGGGCCATCGCAGCCCCCTGTTCCTCGACCGGCTGACGGATCGTGGTCAGCGGGGGCGTGGTGTGCTGTGCGATGGGGTCGTCGTCGAAGCCGACCACCGCGACGTCTTCCGGAACGCGGCGGCCGGCTCGTCGCAGTGCGCGCAGGGCGCCGGCAGCCATCAGGTCGGACGCGGCGAAGACCGCGTCCAGGTCGGGACGGCGCTCCAGCAACCGAGTCATCGCATGCTCGCCGGAGATCTGCGAGAAGTCGCCGTAGCCGATCAGCGCGGGCAGAGCCGCAGCCTCGAGCACCTCGCGGTAGCCGGACAGCCGGTCGATGCCGACGGCCATGTCGCGCGGTCCTGCGATGGTCACCACGCGGCACCGCCCGGCGCCCAACAGGTGCGCGACGGCGGTCCGTGCACCGCCCGCGTTATCGGCGTCCACGTATAAAGAGCCGACCGGAATCAGCGGCCTGCCACAGACCACGGTCGGGATTCCGGCCGCCTGCAAGGTGAGTAGCAGCGGGTCGCGGCCGTGCGCGGAGATCAGCATCACGCCGTCGGCACTGCCGCGCCTGATGTAGCGCTCCGCGGCGGCGTACTCGTTCTGGTCGTGTACGACGATGAACGCCAGCTGCACACCAGCGGCCGACAGTGTCCGTGAGGCGCCCCACAGCAGCCGGGCGAAGAAGGGGTCGGAGAAGAACCGTGCGCTCGACTCGGTCACGATCGCGGCGACCGAACCGCTGCGCGAGGTCTGCGCGCGCGGCGAGCGCCAGCGCACGTAGCCGAGCCGTGCCATCGCGTCCTCCACATGACTGCGTGCGCCGAGGCTCACCCGGGCCGAACCGTTCAGCACCCGCGACGCGGTCGCCTCGGATACTCCGGCGAGCGCGGCGACGTCGGCCAGAGTGGGCTTGCCGAACGGGATCTTGTCCAATCGGCTCACTCGGTCGGCGCCGGCCATCATCGGCACCGGCATGGTTTCGGCTTGCTCGGTCACCTGCGACCTCCACGGTGAGGTTTTTGGTTCTCGTGCGCGTTCGGTTACCTGGAGCGTGGGAGCGCTCTCTTCGGGGGCACAGCGTCGCCATCCCGCAACATGACGTCAAGGGTCTGCGTTTTCGAAGATCGCGCGCGGTCGCGTCGCACTGGTCAGCAGGGGACGATCACGGCCGCGCGGACGAAAATTTCAAAATCCGGCCGGGCGGACGGGGCCGTCAGCCGCCCGGCGCCTGCACGACCTCGTTGATCGTCGGAACGGTGACTTGCGCGGGAGCGACGCCGAACGAGTCCAGCCGAGCCGTACCGGTGGTCACCGGTCCGGAGCCGGCGAGGGTGAACTGCACGGCGCTCGGTGTGCCGGAGCCGTCGGTCCACACGTCGAAGCGCAGCTCATCGGGCAGCCCGGCGAGCCAGGCGAGCATTGTCGGGTCGGCGATGTGCTCGTCGGCCTGCGCGGTGTCGACCGTTCCCGCGAGATGGCCCGCGGCGACCACATGGACGTCGTGATACGCGCGCAGCAGTTGCGCGACGAGGCCGGGCCGGCAGAAGTCGCCGAAAGTTGCATCGGAGTCGTCTGATTTGAGCCATTTGCGCCCCGAGGCGGCCGCCACATCAGAGGTCAACGACACATACTCGACACCTGACGCCGACAAGATCGTCGTCTTCACGGCGTTGAGAGTTCCATCCATCCGGGCCAGACGGGTGTCCGCGTCCCAGACGCCTGACATCTTGACCGCCTCGGTGGGCGTCGCGGCGGACGGTCCGGGATGAGGTGCGGCAGTAGCGGTGCCGGTCGCGGGCGCGGTCGCGCCGGCACTCGCCTTCGGGATCAACGTGTCCACGGTCAGCCGAAACGTCTTCGCGGCATCGAGGGCGCCGGCCGCGTGATCGAGCTGCGTCGAAGGGCTCACGGTCGACGCCGCCGTATGCGAGCTCGTACATCCACCGAGCGCTCCCACGCCCAACGCCACGGCGGAAGCGATTCGAAGGGCTGATCCACTCCAGCGGCTCATTCCGCCACGGTATGGACGGCCGTGCGGCGGGCGGAATGTCCTTTCACGACTTTCACCGCGAACGTACCTTTCACGCCGGCCCGCTCACACGGCCCGCGACTGTAAGTTTCGGGCCCGCCACGTCCTTGATCCGGCCAAATGCCCGGCCGGACACGACCGTCGTTGACGCTCACCGCAACGCTCGTACGTTGTCGCTGCGCCGTCGACGGCGACGGTGTCGTCACTGGAGCGAAACATCCCGGTGACTGTCCGCCCCCCTGAAGGACTTGCTGCCAGTGGCTCACCACTACCGGCCCGCCCGAGCCGCGTCCCTCGCGCTCGCCGTCGGTGCCGCACTACTCGCACCATTGATCAGTTCGCAGGCCGCTCAGGCGGCCACGCACGTCGCCAACCCGTTCGCCGGCGCGTCGCCGTATCTGAACCCTAACTACGTGTCCGAAGTCAAGGCGCAGGCCTCGGCGGACGGCGGGTCGCTCGGCGCCACCGAGTCGAGCGTCGCGAACGACCAGACCGCGATCTGGATGGACCACATCGGCGCCATCGCCGGCGACAGCACCCACCTGGGCCTGCAGGCTCAGCTCGACGCCGCCGAAACCCAGGCGCAGGGCAGCGCGAACCCGGTGCTGTTCGAGGTGGTGGTCTACGACCTGCCCGGCCGCGACTGCGCGGCGCTGGCCTCCAACGGCGAGATCCCGGCGACCACCGCCGGCTCTGACGCAGTACGAGTCCCAGTACATCGACCCGATCGTCGCGCTCGAGGGCAACACGAAGTACAGCAACTTGCGGATCGTCAACTTCGTCGAGCCCGACTCGCTGCCCAACGCGGTGACCAACCAGAGCAAGCCCGCTTGCGCCACCGCCATCCCGTTCTACGAGCAGGGCATCGCGTACGCGCTCGGCAAGCTGCACGCCATCGGCCCGCAGATCTACAACTACCTCGACATCGGCCACTCCGGCTGGCTCGGCTGGCCCAACAACATGCAGGGCGCCGGACCCGAGTTCGCCAAGGTCGTGCGGTCCGCCACCGGCGGCTTCGCCACCGTGGACGGTTTCGTCTCCGACACCGCCAACACCACCCCGTCCGACGAGCCGTTCCTACCCAACTCCACCCTCAACGTCGGCGGACAGCCGCTGGACTCGGTGACCTTCTACCAGTACAACCCGTACTTCGACGAGCACAGCTACGACAACGCGATGTACAACGAATTCGTCTCCAGCGGCTTCCCCAGCTCGATCGGCATGCTCATCGACACCTCCCGCAACGGCTGGGGCGGCTCGGCACGTCCCACCTCGCTGAACTCCAGCCCCACCACCGCAACCGCCTACGTCGCCGCGAACAAGGTCGACCAGCGCCCGTTCCGCGGCGACTGGTGCAACGTCAACGGCGCCGGCATCGGCAACCGCCCCCAAGCCAACCCCTACGGCACCAGCGACCACGTGATCGCCGACGTCTGGATCAAACCCCCAGGCGAATCAGACGGCGACTACCCCACCGCCACCCACACCCACGGCGACCCACACTGCGACCCCAACGGCACCCAAACCGACGGCAACGGCGGCACCTACCCCACCGACGCCATCCCCGGCTACGACGTCCCCGCCGGCAATTGGTTCGCCGTCCAGTTCCAGCAGCTGGTGAGCGACGCTTACCCGCCGATCTCCTAACTGGCCATCACCCAAGTCGCCCCCGGCCCAACAGCCGGGGGCAACGCATTAGCGGGCGAGTTCTGCCGCGAAGAAGTCGAGAGTGCTGTCGACCGGCTTGAGGCTCGGCGCGCGGTTGAGGTGTCCGTGGAGCATTCCTTCCGCCAGGAACGTCCGCACCGGCACGCCGGACTCCTCGAGTTGCGTGGCCAGCAGGTCGCCGGAGGGCCGCAGGTCGTCGTACTCGGACACTGCGATGGCGGCGGCCGGGAGGTCGGTGAGCTTCGCCGCCCCGGGCATGGCCTCCGTCGGCAAGTCCGTGACGCGGCCGACGTACGCGCGCACGATCCGCTCCATTACCGCGGCGGTGAATCGCAACATCGCCGGCAGTCGCAGCATCACGACGGCGGTTTCGTCATCGAGCGGCGGGACCGGGAAGTGGGCGAAGGGGTACGCGATCAGCAGCCTGTCCGGACCGCGTCCGCCCTGGTCGCGCAGGCGGATCGCGGTGGTCAGGGCCAACGCGGCGCCGGCGCTCGCGCCACCGAGAGCGATGGTGCTGGACGGCGACGGCAGCAAGGCGCTGCCTTCGCCTTCGGTGAGCCAGAGCCACACCGCGTGCACGTCATCGACGGGGACCGGATAGTGGATGGCGGCGTTGGCGAGCCGGTAGGCGACGGAGATCACCACGGCGCCGGCGCGCGCCGCCAGTTCCGCGGAGACGAGGTGCGCTTCGAGCATGTCGAGGTCGCCGCCGGTGAACCCGCCGCCGTGCAGCCATACCAGGGCTCGTCGGGCCTCACCGCGCGGGCGATATACGCGGATGCTGATGTCGCCGTGCGGGCCGGGGATCACGCGGTCCTCGATCGCGACGTCCGGCATGCTCGGCTCGGCGGGGTCGGTGTAGAACTCGGCCATCCGCGCGGCCATCGCGGGATCGTTCTGTGCGGCCTCCCACGAGGCGCCGTCGAGGAGATGTAATTTCGCGGCGAGGAACGGATCAAGCGGCACAGGTGCTCCTGTCTTGCATGGTCAAATCACTCGACGCCAAGGCCCGGCGTGTCCTGGCCTTGGTTCGGACACGACGGGTCTGGTCGAGTCTGTCAGGTCGGGCCGGTCAGGACAGCGATCCAGTGACGGTGCTTCCGGTCTTGGTCACGTAGTACGTCCCGGTGGCCCCGCTCCAGAAGTGGAAGGTGAGCGTCACGCGCGAGCCATCGGTGAGGGAGTTCAGGTAGTCGGCCGGCAGCACGATGTCGCTGTTCGGGTAGTCGGCCGAGAAGGCCGTGCCGTACGGCTGGTACGAGGTCCAGTTGTACACGCCGGCGTTGCTGCCGTCGGGGTATACGGACTGCATCATCGACAGCGTATCGCCGTTGAACTGCGTGGGGATAGTGAACGCGCTCGTCGTGCCGGTGGCCGCGGCCAGCACCGGCGCCGCGTTCGTCACGATGTTGATCTGCCACGGCAGCCCGCGCGAGAAGCGCGCGTCGAGCGTCGCGTTCACCCCGTACGCCTGGTCGCCGACCAGCTTGGTCAGCAGCGACGCCGTGAGCGTGAGCTGGTCGCCCGCGACGGTGTAGTCGCGGCCTTCGCGCAGCCGCTGCTCGCCGTCGTAGAGCGCGGTGAAGCACAGCCCGTTCGGGTTGAGCGTCAGACTCTTGTCGGAGATCGGAACGCCCTTAGGCACGTACACGATGTCGTTTGAAGCGTTGCCCGACCGGGTGGTCCAGCTCGACTTCATCTCCGCGAACGTGCCCGGGTCCAGCAGATCGAGGGTGTTGCGGTTGACGATGCGTCCGCCGTCGTCCCAGTAGCTTAGGGTGATGCCGCTGATGCGCGCCTGGTAGCCGAGCATTTCGTAGTACTTGAGGCTCTCGCCGCGCTCGACGCTCAGATTGCCGGTGTAGTCGTTGTAGAGCCCGATCTCGCCCGCGTCGACCGGGATGCCCCGGGCGACGAACTCGTCGTGCATCAGCGTGAAGGCGTTGACCAAGTCCTGCTGCGAGGTGGCGTCGAAGGTGTTGTAACCGGCGGTGTTAACGCCGAACGGCCAGAATCCGTAGTAGTGGAAGCTGGCGATCAAGTACGGGTCGTGCAGCGACTGGATCTCGGCGTACAACGCGTCTTCCAGCGGCTGGGCGGCCGTGTCCCCCAGCGTGGACAACATCAGGTAGCGGTCGGCGTTCTTGCCGCCCGAGTGGCGCACGACGTTGAAGAAGTCCGTCTGGAGCTCGTTCAGCAGTGTTTCGCCCTGGTCGTTGCTCACGTTCGAGAAGCCCTGCTCGTTGTCGGCCTCGAATATCAGCTTTCGTGGCTCGTTCTTGAACTCGCCGGCGATCTGCGTCCAGGTCGCCTCGTAGTGCGCGGTGACCCCGGTCGGGTCGGTGGTCATGTTCGTGATCCACTGCCAGGAGTCGTGGTGGACGTTCAGCACGACGTAGAAACCGTCGTCCAGGGCCCAGTCGACCACCTGCTTGACCCGGGCCATGAATACTGGATCCACGGTGTATGTCGGCCCCGCGCCTTGATCGTTGCCCCAGGTCACCGGGATGCGAATGCTCCGGTAGCCCAGGGACTTGACCTTCGCCAGCAGCGCCTGCGAGATCGGCGGGTTGCCCCACGAGGTCTCGGTGGGGATGGCGTCCAGGCTGTTGCCGACGTTGTAGCCGGGCTGCATCGCCGCGACGAACCGCATCGCTTGGTTCATCGAGTCGTTCGAGGCCCGATCAGCAGCGGACGCTTGAGCGACGGAACCGGCGAATACAAGGCCGACGACCCCAACGACGATCGCGACGATTCGCCATCGGGACTTGGACAGGACAGCAAGCCGCACGGTACCTCCAACGTGAGTGAATCCGCGCCAGGTGAACGCACGACTGCAGTCATGTGCGTCGAAGCGCTTCGATTGTGCTGAGACTAGAACCGCCGTAGTGGGTAGGCAATAGTCCGGCAGCTATTCGAAGCGCTTCGACTCATGGTGATCTGTCAGGAGCTGTACGTCGTCGTGCAGACGGTTCCGTTGAGGCTGATCGCGGCCGGCGACGGATACGCGCCGGAGTTGTTCCCGACGAATCCGATGCTGACGGAGTTGCCGCCGTTCGCGGCCAGGTTCGCGTCCCAGTCCTGGCTCGTGGCGTGCACGTTCTGCCCGCTCGCCGACCAGTTCGCGTTCCAGCCCGAGCTGAACGACTCGGTGGTGGCCGGGAAGCTGAACGTCAGCGTCCAGCCGTTGATCGGGCTCGGCCCGGTGTTCGTGACCGTGAGCGAGGCGACGTAGCCGCTGCCCCAGCTGTTGCTGACCTGGTAGTCCACCGCGCAGGTGCTGTTGCTCGGCGTACTGGTGGTGAAGGTCACCGGGGCCGACGCGCGGGAGAGGTGGCCCGCCTGGTCGGTCGCCAGCACGTTGATCGTGTAGCCGGTGCCTGGCACCAGGTTGTGGAGCGTCGCGGAGGTCGAGTACGACTCGGCCAGCAGCTCGCTGATCGTGCCCAGCTGCCGGTAAACCTCGTAGCGCATCGTCTGGCCGCCGGTCGACGGTGTCCAGCTGATCGTCGCCTGGCTGCCGGTCACGCCGGATACCGTCGGCGATCCGGGTGCGGTCAGGGCACTGACGCCGTTGCCGGAGGGCGTTAGCACGATCGTCTCGATCGAATACGGCGGGAGGGTCTGGCTGCTGCTCGTGCCCTGCGACGACGTGGTGATCGCGCTGGCCTCGTCTCCGTAGGTGTAGACGGTCGGCGTCGCGGTGCTGGGCTGGAATCCGGTGTAGTGCAGGCTGATCGGGTAAGCGTTGTTCGGGTCCTTGTTCGTCAGCTGCACGGCTAGGTTGCCGTTCGCCTGGAGCACCGCGTGCGCGCTCGCCAGCGGCTGGTCGGTCCCGGCGCCGACCATCTGGTCGCCCGGCCGTCCCAGTTTGCTCAGCATGCTGATTCCGAAGTAGGACGGGAACGGGGTGTTGAGCGCGGGCTCGCACACCGAGCCGACGCAGCTGCCGGGGCCGCTGGACAGGACACCCGAGTCGCCGAGGTCGGTGGCGCCGTCCGGAGCGGTGCTGACGGCGCTCGCGCCGTTGTGCGTGTCCCACCAGTCCACCGTGAACACGCCGTGCTCCAGCGCGGTCATGTAGGCATCCGAACCGAACAGCGCGTCGGGCGCGGTCGTGTCGTCCACGCTGCCGTTCATCTCGGTCAGCGCGACGCCGATGTTCGGTGCGTTCGCCCCGGCGTACTGGTTGATCTCGTCGTGCAGCTGGGACAGCTCACCGGTCAGCTGGTCCGGGGAGGAGAGCATGGCCGGCGCGTTCAAGCTGCCCGGGTACCAGTGCACGATGACGAAGTCGATGGCGGAGCCCGCGATCGAGAGCACCGTGCGGTTCCAGTCGTAGGCGTCGCCGCTGGCCACCGCGCCGTCCGGCCAGTTGCCTGGCGTGGTCAGCACCGCGCCGATCTTGATGGTCGGATCGACGGCCTTCATCGCGGAGGCGTATTGCAGGACGTTGTTGGCGTACGTCGTCGGGCTCTTGCTCGCGGGTTGTCGGCTTCCCAGTCGGCGCCGTAGTAGCCGTTGCCGTAGTTCTCGTTGCCGATCTCCCAGTACTTGTCGCCGTAGCCCTTGGTGATGTTGGCGTACTGGACCCAGCCGGCTGCCTCGGCGGGGGTGCCGGTGCCGTAGTTGGCGATCAGGATCGGCTGTGCGCCGATCTTTTGCACCGTGCCCATGAAGGAGTCGAAGTCGGTTCCCGGCGCGACGTAGCCGCCGGGGGCGGTGTTCGTCTGCCAGTGGTAGATGTCGCCGTACGAGCCGCCCGGGTATCGCAGCATGCCGACATTGGCCTGCTGCAGCAGGTCCTGCACCTGCGGGACGTTCATCTGGCTGTCCCAGATCGCGCTGTTGAGGCCGTAGCCGGTCACGGGGATCGCGCCGAGCCCCTCGTGTGTGTTCACCGTCACGTTCACCGCGGCCGCCGCGTCCGCGGCCGCCGGGGCCGCGGCGGCGCCGACCCCTACCGCCGGGAGCAGCGCCCCGGCCAGCGCCAGCGCGGCGCCTCCCGCGATCCGGCGCAACCGTCGCGCCGCGCTCGAACTCGCGCTCACCCCAGTACCCCCTGGAGTACCCCGGTCTCACGGCCGTCCCCTTCCGATCGTCCCGGCATCAGCGCCC
>CAVQPP010000101.1:0-10012 GCA_963714445.1 uncultured Actinomycetota bacterium | reverse complement strand
TCGAGTGAAGAAGTCCTCGACCCGCACAACCTCTTCCTGGAGGTCTGGGCGACGGCCGGTTTCGGGGCCGTGCTCGCCCTGCTGGCCGCCCTGGTCCTCGGCCTGCGAAACCTGCTGGGCTCCCGGCGGGTCCGGACGCGAAACGGTCGGCCGGATCGGGCAAGGCCGGGCCCGTGGCCGCGAGCCCGAGGGCCGAGCTCGCGGCGAGCCGGGCGGATGAGGATGAGGACGAGGACGGCGATGACACCGCGCCAGGTCCTCTGGCTGCTGGCGTCGGCCGGTGCGGGGGGTCGTCGTGCTGGTCCTGGGGATGATGAACCTGTTCGAGACCGACATGTTCGCGCGGTGGGTGATCCTGATCGCGAGCTGGGCGATCGCGGCCTTCTCCTCTTCCCGCTCTGGCGGCGGCTGCCGATCCCGGTGGCGCACTGGCGCGGCCGTCGCGGCGGTCGTGGTGAACCTGCTGGCGGCGGCGGGATCGGCATCCCGACCGTCGCGCTGGGTTGTGGTCGATGCTGGCAATCGGGCTGAACCAGCGCGAGGACCGCCCCAGCGGTGTCCTGCGCGAACGCAAGCCGGGTCCCGCCGTTCGTGCGCGTCCGCAGTCTGGGCGGCGACGCTGGGTCTCTTCCTCGGGGCAGTCATGCCTTGCTGGAGGGCCGAGGCCGCCATGTCCGTCGCCGAAGACGCCATGCGGCGGCAGCCGCCGGACTTCGATCGCGCCGAGGTCACCTACAACCGCGCCATCGTGGCGGATCGCTATTACGTCCGACCCTGGCTCCGCTATGCCGACTTCGCGGAGCTCGCCTGGAGATGGCGGGGCAACAAGCTGGTCGATGAGCGTGGAGGAAGATCCCCGAGCTGCTCGAGGAAGCGGTCTCCTTGCCGCCGAACCCCCGTTCCTGGACGTTGCACATGCGGCGGGCCCTGGCGATCCCAACCTTCTGAAACGCCTGGGCCCGGACGTGCCGCCCGAGGACGCGATCCGCCTCGGGGGCGAGATCGTCAAGGAGTGGCGGGAAAGCCACGATCCTCTATCCCGAACAACGCCATGCTCCACGCCCAGCTCGCCGAGGCCAGCGCCGACATCTCGATGTACGGCGATGCCATCAAGGAGGCCGAGGAGGCCCTGCGGCTCGACGGCCTCATGCCCCACCCCGATCGGAAGTTCCCCCTGGCCGATCGCGAACGGCTGAAGACCCTGCTCGCCGTTGGGAGCAGTGCCAGGCCGGGTAGCTGCCCTGACCGAACGGCCGTCGGAGCTAACCAGTGCCATCTCTGTCGCAGCGGCTCTGACCCGACCCCTCGAGCGTCTCACACAATCGGGGTTGTCGGGTCTTCGCGAGGGCAAGTTCAAGAGGTTAACGATCGGGTCGCGTACCGGGTTGAGGCCTGATGGGGCGGGCCCCAGACTACCCAGTTCAACCATCTTGCCCCTGACGGTTCCGAATGGGTGGTAATATTCCGAGTTTCTGCGGAAGATTTTTTCTCCTGGTGCGCCACCTGGACTTGGGGGGATTTCTTTCGGGATTTCGAAACGGGCGGCGTCCAAGGTTTTGCAAACCTGGACCATCCTGTTAGTAGGGGGAAGAGGAATTGGTGAGTCTTAAAGGGGGATTTAGGGGGGAAGCACAGGGCGTGTTGCAAGCACGCATTCAACCTATCGGAGCCGACTCGAGGAGGATCCCGGGAGCATCGGCGTAGGCAAGGCGACTGTTTGTGCTCTAACGCCCTGCCCGGCATGGAAATTCTCGGTTAATATTATATATGTTATTATGATGATATTACCGCCATTGCGCTGCGTTGACCCGACGACACCGGCGATGCAGACCGACTCGCGGGTCACGTCATGACAGATCCCGGGATCTGTGGGGCAACTCTTGACTCCCCCCGGGGTGCGTTGAGCATCCTGGCCGGGAAGCGGTGACATCACGGACCGACCCCGCTATCCTGATCGATGCGTGGCGCCACATTCGGTAGGTGGCAGGAGCCGTGATGAGGACGCTGTCGAGGATCGCACTGCTGGCATCGCTCCTCGCGTCGGCCCCGGCGCACGGAGGAGGGGTCGAGATCCTCGCCACCTTCCTCCCGGGGCGACCGGCCCGGGGCCGAAGGACTGCCCCGACAATTCGGGTGCCCGTGGGGCCGCACCACGTCGTGGACTTCACGAACGCCAACGTCGTCATCCACGACAAGAGGACCGGCGAGGTCGTGCGGCAAATGACCCAGACGCAGTTCTGGAAGGCCGCCCACCGAAATTCGACCTACCGTGCTTAACGACCCCGCTGCTGTATGCCCCGCTTTCCGGCGCTGGTTCGGTGTCATTGCCGAGCGGAAGAAGGGGTCCGTGGGAACCTCGCCGTGTCCGAAACGTCAGACCCCACCCGGGGCTGGAAGGGTGTCGTGCTCCCGATGGCCCCCACCGACCCGGGCATGAAGCTGGGGGGGGATAATAACGGGATCTACATCGCTTACTATGTTCTTACTGATAATATCCACACGATGATGAGCGTCCATGCGATCCCCAAGGCGGACGCGGTCGCGGGGGGCGGGCCGAGCCTGGCGCACCTGCGGACGTTCGCCAACATGGAGATCGACTGCTTCCCCGCGACCGACCTCGACCCGGACAAGCCGGCCGATTCGCCGAGGTGCTGCTCAACCGCGAGTTCGGCAATAGCTTTGCCAGGCTGCATCTGTACCGAATTTCCTGGGCGGGGGACACCGCGAGTATCTCGGACCTCCAGATTATCCCGCTGAGTCGGACCTATCAGAGCCCGAACGGGGCGTCGCTGAAAAACCGGGGACTCACCGGCTCCCCGGGAGCAGGCTGCGTGCTGACGAGGCCAGGCGCACCACGTCGTCTGGCGACAAAGGGAGCTTCTTCGCGTGCAACGGGGCGAAACGAGCGATCGACTCTCGTCCGGGCATCTTCTGGTGCGAAGTTCGAGGCAACGACGGCGCCGCTTCAGGAGGGCTTCGTTGACGACCTGGAGTACGATTACCTCATCCCCACGTTGGCGGTTGACGCGCAACGGCAACGTGGGTCTCGGCTACGAGAACATCGGAGAAGGACATTCCCCTCGGCAGTCGTCATGATCCGCAGCCACGCCACCGGTCACGCAGCCGCCGAACTCCCAGCCACCGCAGGCGGTGACCCGCACCCGCACCAACACCAACACCAACACGCTCCCCGCACACACCCCGGCGCCCAGGTCTCGGCCCTAGCCAAGCGCGGCACCCGCACCCCCTTCAGCGCGGCAGGCGTACGCGCAGGCCGCGGCTGGTCCTACGGAATCGCCCAATACGAGAACGACCGAATCGACTGGTTCCGCATCTTCTCGTACGCATACCGCCCCGCCGCCGTCCTCACCCGCCGCGACCTGGAGGTAATCAGCCGCCGCGACGCCGAGGACCACGAGGAACTAGCGCTCTTCCCCGGCTGGACCATCGTCGAGTGCAGATTCGGCACCGGCTTAGTCGAACTAGCCATGTCGCCCGACGCGCTAACCGGCTTCCTCTCCTGGATTGAGGGCGCCCCACCCGGCCAAAACGTAAGCCGCGTCTCCTAGGGCTCCGCTACGCTCGGCCCGCGATAATGCCTTCAGCTTCACGCGCTTCGCGCTAACAACGCCCACCCACCTCCCCCGCTCCGCTTCGCTCCACGGCCTTATGGCGCTGCCGCGCACGGGCTCGGGCTCCGCTGCGCTTCGCCTCGTAACGCCTTCGGCTGATCCCGCCCACCAGTGAGTGTGTGGGGTGCTGGGTTTCTTGGGGTCTGCGGCTGGTCTGGGCCTGGACTGTGTCGCGGGCGGTGCCAGGATTCCTGGTGCCGGGATGCTGCCGGGTTTTCCTGACCCGCCCGCCCGCTGACCTGGTGTGTCCTTGGTCGGATCTGTCGGTGGCCCGGGGCATCCCGGCCAGGTGCCCGCCTCGCCGACGGTTGTGACTTAAGGAGAGCCCGGCCTAGGTGCCCCATCACTGGTTTGTCCGCCGCTGTGGCGAGCGTGCGCCGACCTGCTCTCGCTCGTGAACGGCAAGGAGGCCGACATGGCCAGCATTCCACCGATCCATGCCTGCGTCATCGGCGGCGTGGACACCCATCAGGACCAGCACGTCGCGGCGGTCATCGACGCCGGGCAGAACGTGCTGGGCACCGCGTCGTTCCCCACCACCGCGTCCGGCTATCGGGACCTTTCGGCCTGGATGCGCGGCTTCGGCCGGATCGAACGCGTCGGAGTCGAAGGCACCGGCTGCTACGGCGCCGGGCTCTACCGGCACCTACGCGCCCAGGGCGTCGAAGTACTCGAGGTCACCCGCCCGGACCGATCCGAGCGGCGCCGACATGGCAAGGACGACACCCTCGACGCCGTGGCCGCCGCCCACGCGGCCCGCACCGGAGCGCGGGTGGCGATGCCCAAGAGCGGCGACGGGGCGATCGAGTCGCTGCGGATGCTGCGCCAGGTGCGTACCAGCGCGGTGATCGCCCACCGCGAGGCGCTGCAACTGATCCACGCCCAGATCATCGCCGCCCCCGCGGACCTGCGCGACCAGATACGCACCCTGACCCGCGCGCGGCTGCTGCGCACCTGCGCCGACTTCCGGCCCGACCCGGCCGCCGCAGCCGACCCCGCCGCCGCGATCCGCCTGACACTGCGCTCGCTGGCCCAGCGCGCCCAGCACCTGCACCGGGAGATCCTCGAAATGGACGCGCTGATCGAGCCCCTGGTGCGCGAACTGGCGCCCTCACTGCTGGCCACCCGCGGCTTCGGCACCCACACCACCGCCCAGCTGCTGATCACCATGGGCGACAACCCCCAGCGCATCACCAGCGAAGCCCGCTTCGCCAAACTGTGCGGCGTCGCCCCGCTGCCCGCCTCATCCGGGGTCATCCAACGCCACCGGCTCAACCGCGGCGGAGACCGCCAAGCCAACAGCGCCCTGCACATCGCCCTGATCAACCGCATCCACCACGACCCACGCACCCGCGACTACATCACCCGACGCACCACCGAAGGGCGCACCAAACCCGAGATCATGCGCTGCCTCAAACGCTACCTCGCCCGCGAGGCCTACTACCTGATCAAACACGACACCCAACAACCAACACCGGACCTGACAAGCCTTGACAGATAGGAGAGCATCCGCCCTGCTCCGCACCCTCGCTGCGCTCGGTCGCTACGCGAACTTTGGTGCGCTACCGCGCACGGTCTGCGCCACCTCGCTGCCGCTGGGCGGCTCGCCGCATTACGTCTCGTGACCGTCGTCACTTTGTGGCTGCCAGCCGACGGAGCTGCCAGTCGCGTTCTTCTCGTAGAAGGCGATCTCGTAGGAGTCTTCGTTGAGGGCGTCGGGGTCGACGAAGGCGCCCTGACGTGTCCCATCCGGGGTGACCAGCGTGACGTGGTCCGGATCGGGATGCTCGTCGAACACCAGCACCCTGGCCGCGGTTTGGCGGGCTAGTGCGTCGATGGCAGCGGCTTGTTCGACGTGTTCCAGCGTCGGCTCGCGCACGACCACGTTGACGCGGAAAGGGAAGTCGCCCGTGAACTGGTCCCATAGAACGAGGACGTGGGAGGAGAGTTCCGCCTCGGTCGGATCGTCGTACTGCTTGCCCACCGCGATCAGCTGCTCGTCGATGTCGAAGACATGGCGAATCCAGTCGCGCAGCTCCTGCTCCGTGAGCTGCCGTTCGACGTGGAGGTCGTCCCAGTGCACCGCGTCAGCCCTTCCGGTAGAACTTGAACACGCTGGCCGCCAGTTGTTGTTCAGTCTCGCCGATGCGTTGCCGGGACATCTGTAGGGCGAGGCGCTCGGGGTCGTCGCCGAATTGGATCATAGTTTGCAGCGCCCAGTACGAGCCGCGATTCATCTGAACGATCCCGTCGCCACTGCGAGGGAACAGGGTTCCGTTGGATTCGACGCCGTAAACCCGTCCATTGATCTTGAAGTCGCTTCCGACGCGCTCGGCCTGTCCGAGGTTGATCGCGTCGACATCCGCGCGGACGTCGACATGCGGCAGGACCACCGAGTTCTCAGGCTTCTTCGGCATTCTGGGAGTGATCCGGTTCAACAGATGTCGGTCGTTCGGCGCTCTGGCCTCTGCCTTCGGTGCACCGTCGGGAGGCCACCGATCTCCGTCGAGCAGCGCGCGTAGTTTCTGCTTGGCGAAGCTGTCGGCTCCGGTGTCCGGCTCGCCCCGCGCCGCGCGTCCCGCATCTTCCTTGCCGACCCGCTCTGCAGTCTCGAGGAATTTGCGCGCCATCTCGTTGTCCGCGTCCTCGACCCGTTTGACGACGTCCTCGACGCCTTTGCCGGCGTCGCGGTACATGTTCTCAACGGCCTTGCCCGCATCTTCGCTAAGCGCCTTGCCAATGCGCGCTGCTGCCCGTTCGAGTGCCTCGACGATCGGATTACTCAACGACGGACACCCCAGCGCTGCGAACGCGAGTGTTTGCGGTGCGCCCAGCCGCTTCGTGAACGGCGCCGTGGCCGAGTGGCTCGCGCTACTACACGCTCCAGCGAACTGGCCGCCGTGCCGAGCATCTCGTTGAATGCGTGCTGGAGTACAAGGCTCACCCGTCGAACCCCCTGACAGCTTGCGCTCAGCGAACCACAGCCTGACAGTATGCCAGAGCCCTGGCAAGCACACGGGCCTGGACGACAGCCGCAGGCCCCCCTTCCAGGTCGAACGCGCGATCGGGGTCGGCGCACGCTCGCCCACGGCGGCGGACATACCAGTGACAGGGCACCTTGGCCGGGCTCTTCTCAGGTCACACCCGTCGGCGAGGCAGCGCCCCTCCGGGATGCCCCCGAGCCACCGACAAATCCGCCCAGAGACACCAACGGTCGGGTGGGTGGCGGGTCAGAAGGCCGCGAGAGCATCCCGGCACCGGGCATCCTGGCACCGTCCACGCGCTCGTCCAGGCCCAGACCAGCCGCAAACCCCAGAAAACCCAGCACCCACATCCTCACTGGTGGGTGGGGTCAGCCAAAGGCGTTACCAGGGCGAAGCGCAGCGGAGCCCGTGCGCGGTAGCGCTCTGAAGCCGTGGAGCGCAGCGGAGCGGGGGCGGCCGGGTGGGCGTTTTTAGCGCGGAGCGCGTTAGGACTCGTCGGTGGAGCGGGAGGCGCCGGGTTGCCAGAGGACGTCGCCGCCTGTGGTGGCGTGGTTGGCGGTGCGGGCCAGGATGAAGAGGAGGTCGGACAGGCGGTTCAGGTACTTAGCGGTGAGGACGTTCGTGGTGTCGGGGTGCACGTCTAGGGCTGCCCAGGCTGAGCGTTCGGCGCGGCGGGTTACGGTGCGGGCTACGTGGAGGAGCGCGGAGCCGGGGGTGCCGCCGGGGAGGATGAACGACCGCAAGGCGGGGAGTGGGTCGTTGAAGCGGTCGCAGTCGCGTTCTAGACGGTCGATGTCGCGCTGCTCGATACGCAGGGGCGGGTATTCGGGTTCTTGTTCCGGGTCGGTGATGACCGGGTTGCAGAGGTCGGCGCCTACGTCGAACAGTTCGTTTTGGACTCGGGTGAGGACGGTGGTGACCTGGTCGGGGAGGCCGCCCATTGCGATCGCGGCGCCGATGGCCGAGTTGGCTTCGTCCACGTCGGCGTAGGCGATTAGGCGCGGGTCGTTCTTTGTGGTCTTGCTCATGTCGCCTAGGCGGGTCGTGCCGTCGTCGCCGGTGCGGGTGTAGATCCGGGTCAGGTTCACCATGTGGGCAGCGTATAGGCTGCCACGCGGATCGCAGGCGTGCGGAGCCCTGTGGACTGTGGGCTGCGCGTGCGGGATGAACTTGAGACTAGGGAGCGTGGCAGGGTGGCCAAGCAGCTCGCCGTGATCGGCGCGGGCCTCATGGGGTCGGGGATCGCCCAGGTGTCGGCGGTGGCCGGCTACGACGTAATCCTGCGTGACGTTACGCCGGAGGCGACCGCGCGTGGGGTGGCCGCGATCTCGGCCTCGCTCGGCAAGTTCGTGTCGAAGGGGAAGATCTCGCAGGAGGACGCTGACGCGGCGCTCGGGCGAATTACGACTACGACTGACCTCGGCGCGGCGGCTGAGGCGGACATCGTGGTCGAGGCGGTGTTCGAGGACATCGAGGTTAAGCACGCGGTCTTCCGCGAGCTCGACAAGATTTGCAAGGACGGGGCGGTCCTCGGGACGAATACGTCCGCGCTGCCGATCACGCTGGTCGCCGCGGTGACTGAGCGGCCGGAGGCGGTTGTCGGGACGCACTTCTTCTCGCCGGTGCCGATGATGGCGCTGTGTGAGCTGGTGCGCGGGTATAAGACGTCTGACGAGACGCTGGCGGCGGCGCGTGCGTTCGCGGAGGGCGTTGGGAAGACGTGCGTTGTCGTTAATCGGGATGTCGCCGGGTTCGTTACTACGCGGCTGATCACGGCGCTGATTGTTGAGGCGGCGCATTTGGTGGAGACCGGGGTGGCCACGGCGGAGGATGTCGATCTGGCGTGTCGGCTTGGGTTCGGGCACGCGATGGGGCCGCTGGCGACCGCTGACCTCACGGGTGTCGACATTATTCGGAACGCGGCGCGCAATATTTACACCGAGACGCACGATCCGAAGTTCGCGGTGCCGGAACTGCTCAATCGGATGGTGACTGCGGGGGCGCTGGGGCGTAAGACGGGGAAGGGCTTTTACGAGTACGAGGGCTGACGGATAGCCATCCGTTCGAAGTTCAGTTTCCGGGAGGGATGTCTCTGGCCCCCGGAAACTGAACTTCGAGACGTTTCGGGATCAGCCGCGGCCGGTGGCGTCTAGGGCTTGGCCGCGCAGGGTGCGCAAGGTGCCGTCGCGCTGCTCTAGGAGCAGGCGGCGAAGGGGGGCGGGGACCTTCGTTCCGTCCTGCGCTAGGACGGCGTCTACGGCCTCGATGATGCGCTGTTCGACGATCAGCACCGGGTACAGGCCGTTGACCAGCAGCTGCGCCATGTGCGGGGTGCGGGTCGCCCACAGGTCCGTCACCTTGGCGAAGAACCGGTCCGCGTAGGGGGCGAGCAGTTCGCGCTGGTCGGGCTGGCGGAAGCCTAGGATCACGGCCAGCAGCGTCTCGTTCGTCAGGCCGTCCGAGTCGACCATTGAGGCCCAGGCTGCGGCCTTCGCCTCGACGGTCGGCATCGCGGCGCGTGCTGAGGCGCCGTGACGCTTGCCCGCTGCGGTCGCGTCTCGCTCCTCTTCGGCGGCGATTTGGCTCTCGGGGGCGCGGCCGGTCGCTGCCAGGCGGTCGAGCAGTGCCCAGCGCAGGTCCGTGTCCACCTCAAGGCCCTCGATCGACTCGGTGCCGGATAGCAGGCCGGAGAGTAGGTCTAGGTGTTCGGTGGAGCGGGCTACTGCGGATAGGGCTCGTGCCCAGGAGAGTTGGATGTCGCTGCCGGGGGCGGCGGCTAGGAGCTGTGCGTGGGCGAACGAGGCCCACTTGGCGGAGCCCTCCTCGCGCCACGACGGGGCCGCGTAGAGGTCGATCGCTGCCTTTGCTTGGCGCTGCAGGGACTGCAGGACGCCGATGTCGGTCTCGCGTGGCGCGCCGGAGATGACCAGCGCTACGTAGTCGCGGGCCGGGAGTTCGGCGTTGCGGACCATGTCCCACGTCGCGACCCAGCTCAGCGCGCGCGGCAACGACTCGGCGAAGTCGCCGATCGAGTCGACGAGGGTTGAGACCGAGCGGTCGTCGAAGCGGATCTTCGTGTACGACAGGTCGTCGTCGTTGAGGAGGACCAGGTCGGGTTGTGCGACGCCGATTAGTTCCGGGACCTCGGTTAGCGCACCGTCTACGTCTAGTTCGATTCGACGGGTGCGCACCAGACCCTGGGGCGTGCGGTCGTATAGGCCGACTGCGATGCGGTGGGGGCGGAGGGTCGGGTAGTCGGCGGGGGCCTCTTGGGCGATGGCGAAAGAGGTGTAGGTGCCAGTGCCGGTGGGGGTGTCGGCGTCGGAGTCGGCGCCGTTGAGGGTGAAGACGGGGCGGAGGGTGTTGGGGCCGGCGGTCTCTAGCCAGGCCTTGGAC
>CAVQPP010000100.1:0-7281 GCA_963714445.1 uncultured Actinomycetota bacterium | reverse complement strand
CGGCGGCGCAAATCGTCGGGATTTGCCTCATAATATCGCGGGATTGCGGGAAGCGCCGGCAATTATGCCTTCGTTAACCACTGTTGGCGAGGATATCGGCGACTGAACGCCGGACACGTCGTCCCGCGTTCGAGCCATGTGAGGCGGCGGCGGGAGATGTTTATGGCGGTGCAGTTGCAATTCGCCGCACTGTTGGCGTTCGCTGCGCTGATGCTGCTCGCCGCGCTCGAGGATTTGCGGCGGCTGGTCATACCCAACGTGCTGACCTTGTCGCTGTGTATCCTGTGGCCGCTTCAGGTCTCGGACGCCGACGCTGTTTGACATCCTCGGCTCGCTCGCCTGCGCGCTTTTGGTCTTCCTCGTCGGCGCATTGCTCTTCTCGCGCGGTTTTATGGGCGGCGGCGACGTCAAGCTGCTGGCCGTGGCCGTGCTGTGGGCCGGCCCCGGCAAGGCCGTGCCGCTCCTCCTCGTGACCGGAGTGCTCGGCGGCATGCTGGCGCTGTTCCTGTTGATCCCCCCCGGCGGCCGCGCAGGCCTTGGCCTTGGCTTCGGACCCGGCCTCGGCGGGCTCGCACGCACACGCCGCTGCTTCTGCACATGCTCGTGTGCAGGCGCAGTGCTGTGCGGCTGTTGGTGCTCACCCTCACCGTCGCCGTCACCGCCAACACCGCCGTCGCGTGCATGGATGGATGGATGCTCCGCGCTACTGCACGATGCGGCCGGCGGCGCGGAGGCGTACTTCTGCGCGGAGCGCGGCGGCCTCCGAGTCCCGGTCGAACTCGCCGGCTCGGGCGCGGGTTAGGGCTTCTTCGGCTCGTGCCACGTCGATCTCGTCGGCTAGTTCCGCCGCCTCGCTCAGCAACGAGACGCGGTTCTCGTCTACCGCGATGAAGCCGCCGTGCAGGGCCACCTTGAGGGTGTCGCCCGGGGCGCCGTCGACCACCGTTTTGATCGTGGCGACGCTCGGGTGCAGCACGGACATGATCGGCTGGTGGCCGGGCAGGACACCGACGTCGCCGTCGGCGGTCTTGGCGATCACCATGGACGCCTTGCCGGACCAGACCTCGCGGTCGGCCGCGACTAGGGCGACTTCAAGTTCAGCCACCGTGGTCCTCCTCCTTGTGCGAAAGCCTAGCGGACCCGCCGGGAGTGGCCGGTGTCGTTCTGTGCGCTGCGTGCTGCGCGCGGTGTGCTGCGTGTGCGCGCTGCGTGCTGGAACGACTCGGCCTACGCCCGGCGGGATCCGTGCTACTTGGTCAGTTCCTTGGCCTTGCGCTCTAGGTCCTCGAGGCCGCCGCACATGAAGAACGCCTGCTCCGGCACGTGGTCGTACTTGCCGTCGGCGATCGCGGTGAACGCCGCGATCGTCTCCTCGAGCGGGACGAACGAGCCGTCCAGGCCGGTGAAGACCTTGGCCACGAAGGTGTTCTGCGACAGGAAGCGCTCGATCCGGCGGGCGCGCTGGACCGTGATCTTGTCCTCTTCGGAGAGCTCGTCGACGCCGAGGATCGCGATGATGTCCTGCAGGTCCCGGTACTTCTGCAGGATCTGCTTTACCCGGAGGCGCACTCGTAGTGCTCCTTGGAGATGTAGCGCGGGTCGAGGATGCGGGACGTCGAGTCCAGCGGGTCCACCGCCGGGTAGATGCCCTTCTGGGTGATCGGACGGCTCAGAACCGTCGTCGCGTCCAGGTGGGCGAAGGTGGTGTGCGGGGCCGGGTCGGTGATGTCGTCGGCGGGGACGTAGATCGCCTGGACCGAGGTGATGGAGTGGCCTCGGGTTGAGGTGATCCGCTCCTGGAGCTGACCCATCTCGTCGGCGAGGGTGGGCTGGTATCCCACCGCTGAAGGCATCCGGCCCAGCAGGGTGGAGACCTCGGAGCCGGCCTGGGTGAAGCGGAAGATGTTGTCGATGAAGAGCAGCACGTCCTGCTTCTGGACGTCGCGGAAGTACTCGGCCATCGTCAGGGCGGAGAGGGCGACGCGCAGGCGGGTGCCGGGGGCTCGTCCATCTGGCCGTAGACCAGCGCGGTCTTCTCGATGACGCCGGTCTCGGTCATCTCCGTGATCAGGTCGTTGCCCTCACGGGTACGCTCACCGACGCCCGCGAAGACCGACACGCCGCCGAAGTTCTCCGCGACGCGGTAGATCAGCTCCTGGATGAGGACCGTCTTGCCCACGCCCGCGCCGCCGAACAGGCCGATCTTGCCGCCGCTGACGTACGGGGTGAGCAGGTCGATGACCTTGATGCCGGTGGTGAACATCTCGGTCTTCGCGTCGAGCTGGTCGAAGCTCGGCGCCTTGCGGTGGATGCCCCAGCGCTCGCCGGCCTCGAAGGTCTCGCCCTCCTTGAGGTTGAGCACGTCGCCGGTCACGTTGAAGACGTGGCCCAGGGTGACATTGCCCACCGGCACGTTGATCGGGCCGCCGGTGTCCTTCACCTCGGACCGCGCACCAGGCCGTCGGTCGGCTTCATCGCGATCGCGCGGATCATGTTGTCGCCGATGTGCTGCGCGACCTCGAGGGTCAGCCGCGGCGTCTCGCCCTGGAAGTCGATAGTCGATCGTCAGCGCGTTGTTCAGCTCCGGCATCGCGTCGACGGGGAATTCCACGTCGACGACGGGACCGATGATCCGCGCCACGCGGCCGACGCCGGTCGTGGTCGTCTGGTCAGTGGTCGTTGTCATGGTTCCTATTCGCTTCCCGCGGACGCGTCGGCCAGCGCGTTCGCGCCGCCCACGATCTCGCTGATTTCCTGGGTGATGTCGGCCTGGCGGGCCGAGTTCGCCAACCGGGTGAGCTGGCGGATCAGATCCGTGGCGTTGTCCGTCGCCGACTTCATCGCCCGGCGCCGCGCGGCGTGCTCGGAGGCGGCCGACTGGAGCAGGACGTTGTAAAGCCGCGCTTTGATGTACGCGGCAGCAGCTCGTCGAGCACCTCGGCGGGCGACGGCTCGAACTCGTAGAGCGGGAACACGCCGCCGGCTGGCGGCTCGGTGCTCTCCTCGATCTCCAGCGGCAGGAAGCGGTCCGCCGCCGGGGTCTGGGTCAGCATGGAGTGGAATTCGGTGGACACCACGTGCATCTCGTCCATGCCGCCGTTCTCGCCGCCCTTGTTGAAGGACTCGATCAGCGCGTCGCCGATCTCCGCCGCGTTGCCGTACTGCGGGTTGTCGGAGAACCCGGTCCACGTGCCGGCGAGCGTGACGCCGCGGAACGTGTAGTACGAGACGCCCTTGCGGCCGACCACGTACCGGTCGACCTCCTTGCCCTGGTCGCGCAGGAGCCGCGCGAGTTGCTCAGCCGTCTTGATCGCGGCGGTGTTGTACGCCCCCGCGAAACCGCGGTCCGCGGTGACCAAGACGATGGCGGCGCGGCGAAGGTTGGGACGCTCGCCGATCAGCGGGTGCTTGGCGTTGGAGTGCGAGGCCACGGCCGAGACGGCGCGGGTGATCTCCTTGGCGTAAGGAGTGGACTGCGCGACGCGCTGCTGCGCCTTGACGATGCGCGCGGTGGCGATCAGCTCCTGCGCGCGGGTGATCTTCTTGGTCGCGGAGACGGAGGCGATGCGCCGGCGGTAGACGCGGAGTTGGCCTGCCATGCCGTCAGACCTCCTTCCAGGGCTCGACCTGATGCTCAGTCACGGTGATCAGCTCTTCACGTGCCGGGTGATCTTCTCCTGGTCCACCGCGGAGGGGTCCAGGGCGGCGATCGAGTCGTCGCCGCGCAGCAGCCGGCCGTCGGACTTCTCGAAGGTGTTCTTGAAGGAGTCGATCGCGGCGCGCAGCAGCGCGATGTCGTCGTCGGACAGCTTCGCGTTCTGCGAGGCGATGCTGCGCAGGATCTCCGGCTTCGAGGACTTGAGGTAGTCCAGGAACTCGGCCTCGAACCGGCGCACGTCCTCGGCCGGGACCTCGTCCAGCTCGCCGGAGGTGCCCGACCAGATCGAGACGACCTGGTCCTCCACCGGGAACGGGCTGTACTGCGGCTGCTTGAGCAGTTCGACCATCCGCTGGCCGCGGGCGAGCTGCGCCTTGGAGGCGTCGTCGAGGTCTGACGCGAAGGCGGCGAACGCCTCCAGGTCGCGGAACTGGGCCAGGTCCACACGCAGCGAACCGGAGACCTGCCGCATCGCCTTGACCTGCGCGGCGCCGCCGACCCGGGAGACCGAGGTACCGACGTTCACCGCGGGACGCACGCCCGAGTTGAACAGGTCGGTCTCCAGGAAGCACTGGCCGTCGGTGATGGAGATGACGTTGGTCGGGATGAACGCGGAGATGTCGTTCGCCTTGGTCTCCACGATCGGCAGGCCGGTCATCGAGCCGGCGCCCATGTCGTCGGACAGCTTCGCGCAGCGCTCGAGCAGCCGGGAGTGCAAGTAGAACACGTCGCCGGGGTACGCCTCGCGGCCCGGCGGGCGGCGCAGCAGCAGCGACATCGCGCGGTACGCCTCGGCCTGCTTTGACAGGTCGTCAAAGATGATCAGGACGTGCTTGCCGGCGTACATCCAGTGCTGGCCGATCGCCGAGCCGGTGTACGGGGCCAGGTACTTGAAGCCCGCCGGGTCGGAGGCCGGGGAGGCGACGATCGTGGTGTACTCCAGCGCGCCGTTGTCCTCCAGCGCCTGGCGCACCGCGGCGATCGTCGAGCCCTTCTGGCCGACGGCGACGTAGATGCAGCGCACCTGGAGCTTGGGGTCGCCGGACGCCCAGTTCGCCTTCTGGTTCAGGATGGTGTCGATGCAGACCGCGGTCTTGCCGGTCTGCCGGTCGCCGATGATCAGCTGGCGCTGGCCGCGGCCGATCGGGGTCATCGAGTCGATGGCCTTGATGCCGGTCTGCAGCGGCTCGCTGACCGACTGGCGCTGCATGACCGAGGGGGCCTGCAGTTCCAGGATGCGGCGGGTCTCCGCCTCGATCGGGCCGAGGCCGTCGATCGGGTTGCCCAGCGGGTCCACCACGCGGCCGAGGAAGTTGTCGCCGACCGGCGCGGACAGGATCTCCCCGGTGCGGCGGACCGTCTGGCCCTCCTCGATGCCGGCGTAGTCGCCCATGACGACCACGCCGATCTCGCGCACGTCCAGGTTCAGCGCGATGCCGAGCGTGCCGTCCTCGAACTTGAGCAGCTCGTTGGTCATGGCCGAGGGCAGGCCCTCGACCTTGGCGATGCCGTCACCGACCTCGGTGACGGTACCGATCTCGTCGACGTTCGCGGCCGAAGGCTCGTACGACGAGACGAAGCGCTCCAGCGCGTCCCGGATCTCCTCGGGACGGATCGTGAGCTCCGTCATGAGTCTTCCTAACTCCCTATATCTCGGTCCGGGCCTTCGCCCGCGTTACGTGTGAGCCTTACTGCGAGACGCGGCGCGAAGCCTCCGCGAGCCGTCCCGCGAGCGAGCCGTCGATGATGTCGTCGCCGATCCGGATGGTCAGGCCGCCGATCAGCTCCTGGTCCAGCTCCACGTTCAGCCGGATCTCCCGGCCGTACGCGCGGGCCAGGATGCCCGTCAGCCGCGTGCGCTGCGCCTCGGTCAGCGGGACCGCGGCCGTCACCAGCGCGGTGATCCGCTCCCGGCGCTGCGCCGCGATGCGGTTCAGCTCCTCGATGCCGTCGACGACGGACCGTCCGCGCGGGGCGGCGACCAGCCGGTGGATCAGCCGCAGCGCGGACGCACTGGCCTTGCCCGCCAGCAGCGAGTCGGCCAGCGCGGTGCGCTGCGCGGCCGGGATCCGCTCGGACAGTCCGGCGACCAGCTCGGGCTCGGCCGACAGGATCCGGCCGAAGCGGAACAGGTCGTCCTCGACCGCGTCCAAAGCCCCGGCCCGCTCGGCCAGCGCCAGCTCGGCCTGCAGTGGCCAGCACGTCGACCGCGTCGGCCAGGTCGCGCGGACGCGACCAGCGGCCGCGCACGGTGCCCGCGACCAGTTCCACGGCCGGCTCGCCGACCTTGCCGCTCAGCAGCGAGGTGACCAGCTGCGCGCGCTGCTCGCCGGACCGCGAGGGGTCGGTCAGCAGCCGGCGCAGCGACACGTCGCCGTCCAGCACCGCGCCGATCGCCGCGAGGTCGTCCGACAGCGCGGTGACGTCCGTGGACGGGATGGCGGTCAGCGCGGCCAGCGCTTCCTCGGCCTGCTTGAGCGAATCCCGACTCGCGCCGTGCATCAGCCCACCTGCTCCGAGGCGCCGGCGCCGGCAGCCGTCGTTTCGGCGGTGCCAAGGCGCTCGTCCAGGTCGTCCAGGAACCGGTCGATGACCCGCTCCTGCAGCGCGGCGTCGGTGGACCGCTCGCCGATGATCTTGTCGGCAAGTTCCACCGCGAGCTTGCCGAGCTCGGCCTTGAGGACGGAGACCGCGGAGTTGCGATCCGCGTTCAGCTGCGCGTGCCCGGCGGCGACGATCGACTCACGCTGCTTGACGGCTTCGTCGCGGGCCTTGTCCACCAACGCGGCGCCCTCGGCCTGGGCCTTGGCCCGCACCTCGGCCGCCTCGTGCCGGGACTCGGCCAGCTTGGCGGTGAACTCCTGCTTGATCCGCTCGGCCTCGGCCTGGGCGACCTCTGCCTTCTGCAGGCCGCCCTCGATCGCCTCGGTCCGCTCGTCGAGCAGCTTCTTGATTTCGTCCAAAGTACCGCAGCCGCTCGAGAACTTCGTCGAAACGACACTCGATCCGTGGATCCAGGACGACTGGCGCGTACACCGCCGGCTCACGGTGAATCTGGGGATGCGCTGGGAGCCATGGCTGCCGCCGACCGACACTGACGGCTACCTGACGGGTTTTGTGCCTGGCGTCCAATCGACCCTCGCGCCGCATGTTCCCAAAGGCCTGGTGTTCTCGGGCGACCCGGGAATTCCGGCTTCGATCCTTCGCCAGCATTGGGCGACATTCTCTCCCCGGGCCGGTTTTGCGTGGGATATCTTCGGAAACTCCAAGACGGTTCTACGTGGCGGTTACGGATTCTTCCGTGCCGGCGCCGAATTCTTCGGCATGCAGCGAACGTTCGACTCCAGCACTCCCGGGCGCGGCGTCAGCCTCAGCATCCCCAATCCGCTCAGCACGGCGAACCCCTATGGAAGCTACAGCGGCGCAGTCCCATTCCCGATATCCGGCAACACCGCGCAGTCGCTCTCCACCCTGACCATTCCGTCTAATTTCACTCTCAATGCGCTGGATCCGACTGCGAAACCGCAGTACGCGCAGAGTTGGAATCTGACCGTGGAGAGACAACTGGCAGGTCCTCGGTTTTATCCGTGTCCTATGTGGGAAACCACTTTATCGACGGCGTG
>CAVQPP010000099.1:0-10974 GCA_963714445.1 uncultured Actinomycetota bacterium | reverse complement strand
ACACTTGCAAAAGCCTAGATGTCTCCAAAGGCTGTAGTTTGGAGACCTTGAAATTAATATTGGGTGGACGAATCTATTGATAACTGAATAGATTCTTTTAAAATGCATTAGTATATGTTGTAGATGTTTTTAGTGAACTTATATACTGTCCATTTCTCTTTGCCATCTAGTTCTATAAAGTCAAACATGCGAATTAGGTGGTGGTAAAAATTAGTCTTTAGACCGTCAATCTCAATATAATGAGTCTAAATGCTCACCATCCTATCATTATACGAGATTGAGAAACCATTGATCTCTTAATGAAGCTCTTTCTCACGCTTTATAAGTCTGAAGAGTTCAACTACACCCCTTACTACTAAGGTTATGCTATGAGTATTCTATTGGTTTACAACATTAAGTGCTATAGCGCTGCATTTAACCTCACACATTAGGAATAGGAAGTACATGTAGTATGTAGCTATAAAGTAAAATTTCTCTTAAGAGGCTACCAACAAATGGCTGAAGCTTTTTGAGCTGATCTTCTATAAATGCAGTTCGCTTGAATCCAACAGAAAAGTCAGATTATAGATGAGGCTAAGTGATAGGTATGGAATTATTCTAGCCTTCATTAACACTTTCAATCAAGATTTTGAAACATTTGGCGCTATATAAAGCTAGAGATTGAGTGGAAGGAACGATTAGTTGAGTAATATCTTGAATAACCTTAGCTTTATTCCTATCTTATATCATTCACATGGCCCGGCGCGGCCGACTCCATCTTGCGCATCCCGGACGGCAACAGGATGGCGTTGGTGAAGCGCCGGTCGCCGGGATCCGGTTCGCGCCGCATGTAGTCGCGGCACTCCAGCCGCTTGACCAGGTGGGACAGTCGCGACAGCGAGGTGCTGGTCTGCTCGGCCAGCACGCTCATCCGCAGCGTCCAGTCCGGCGCCGCGCTCAGCTTCGCCATCGTCATGTACTCGATCATGCTCAGGTGGGCGTCGCGCCGCAGTTGATAGTCGAGCGCCCAGGGCAGCCTGGCGATTAGGCGTTCCACGGCCAGCAACGAGGTCAGCTGGCCCGGGCTGAGCCACAGGTCGGCGCGCTCGTCGGGCTCGCGCGAGGTGTCCGCGACCGTCTCGCGTGTCTCGACGACCTCGCGCGACGTCTCCTCGACGGCGGTCATCCTTAGCCTCCCTTCCGACTACCTGCTTCTTGTATAGCATGAACCTTCAAGTAACGAAACTGGCGTCGGCGCAGGTCTATCACGCAAGAAGATGTGATCGTGCCGCGATCGCGGATATTGTGACTTGACGGTTCAAGTGACCGAGGGCTAGCTTGAATCACGCAAGCCAGAACGTCGACAGCAGGCCGGCGGGAAAGCCGGCCGGAAGCCGAAGTGCGGGCCAGCCATCGCGCCACCCGCATGACGATCAAGACAGGAGGCCTTTCGGCCATGAAGATCGCACTTACCGGAGCCACCGGATTCATTGGATCGCACGTCCTGACCGAGCTGGTCGAGCACGGCCACCAGGTGACCGCGCTGGTCCGCGACTCCGCCCAGGCGGACGCGGTCGCCGCGCGCGGCGCCACGCCGGCCGTCGTCGACCTCTACGACACGCCCTCCGTCGTGCGCCTGCTCAGCGAGGCAGACGGCGCCGTGCACACCGCCAGCCCCGGGGACGCCACCAGCGCGGACCTGGACAACGCGGTCGTCGACGCGGTGATCGAGGCGTACGCCGGCACTGGCAAGCCCTACGTCCAGATCAGCGGCGTGTGGGTCTACGGCGCGAACGGCTCGATCACCGAGGACTCCGCCTTCAACCCGCCCGCGATGGTGGCCTGGAAGGAGGCCATCGAGCGCCGGGCGCTGGACGCCAAGGACGTGCGCACGAGCGTCATCGTCTCCAGCGTCGCCTACGGCGACGGCGGCGGCGCGCTCCCCGGGCTGCTGCTCTACTCGCCCCGCGACGAGTCCGGCAACCTGATCATGGTCGGCGACGGCCGGCAGCGGTGGTCCACCATTCACGTCGCCGACCTCGCGGAGGTCTTCCGGCTCGTGCTCGAGGACGAGGCCGCGCGCGGCTACTACGTCGTCGGCAACGGCCAGAACCCGACCGTGGCCGAGCTGACCGAGGCCGCCGCCGTCGCGGCCGGCGCCGCGGGCGCGGTCCCCGGCTCCGACGACGAGGCGAAGGCGCGCGTGGGCGAGTACTTCGCCGAAGTACTCCTGATCGACCAGGCCGCCAACGGGAAGCGCGCGGGGTCCGAGCTGGGCTGGGCGCCGTCGCGCCCGACGCTCGTCGAGGAGTTCCGCGGCGGCAGCTACCGCAAGTGAACAAAGCGGGCACGTCCGGGCCGTGGGTGCGCGGGCGGGTGGTTCGGCTGTCGCTGGGGAGCGGCCGAACCACCCGCCCGCGGTGGCGTTGAACCAGCCGTCGGGAACGCCGACAGTGCGCTCAGGCTCGGCGGATGAGGCCGGTGCGTTTCGCGGTCGCCAATAGCGGCGTGATCTCCACGGAAGTGATCTGGCTCAGCGGGCCGAGCGTGGTGGTGAGGAAGGCGTAAAGGGCGTCGAGGTCGGTCGCGGCGACGGCGATGAACAGGTTGGTCGGGCCAGTGGTGGCCGCGATGAACCGGACCTGCGGATGGACCATCAGCGTCAGCGCGGTCTCCTCCAGCGTGCCGGGGTGCACGCTCAGCCACAGCAACGCCTCGGCGTTCACGCCGAGCAGTGCCAGGTCGACCTCGGTGGCCACACGCACGACCACGGCGCGCAAGAGCGTGTCGAGCCGGCGGCGCGCGGTGAGCGGGGTGGTGGCGGCGCGCCGGGCGAGGTCGGCATAGCTGGTCCGGCCGTCCTCGGTCAGGGCGGTGATCAGGGCGGCGTCGATGGCGAGCGGCGTGGGCGGGGTGATCGGCGGCGTGGGCGCGAAGTGCTCCAGCTCGTCGGCGGAGAGCAGGCCGCCGGTCCAGCGGAACGCGGCGGGGAAGACGCGCAGCAGCGTGTAAGCGGTCCACGACGTGACCGCGTCGGTCGCCGGCAGGTCGCGCAACAGCAGCGTGTTGCGAGCGTCGGGTCCGTCGAGGTGGAAGACCGCGCAGATCTCGTCGCCGCCGGCGAGCAGGTCGACCCAGAGCGTGTCGCCGCGGTGCGCGAGGGCGTTGGCGACCTGCCGGATCTTGCTGGGGCGGCAGCGCACGCGCAGCGCGAGCGGGACCACCGGCGGAAACCGCGCGGGGTTGCGCACGAGCGTGGCGCGCAGCGTGCCGTCGGCGTACAGGGGAGCGGCCCGTCGTGCGACGGTGCGCTCCGAGATCCCCAGGCAGCGGCCGATCTCGCGCCAGGAGGCGCGTGGCGCGGTGAGCAGGACGGCCACGATCCGACGATCCGTCTCATCGAGCGCTTGTCGCACAACCTGCATCGTAAGGCTCATCCGTGACGCGTTTTCTGCGTCGAACGGCGGGAAACGCGAGCCGATCGATCGATTGCCCGTATGACGTATGACGGCTCTGTCGCTAAGACATGTAAGCGCGTGTTCGGCATGGGGAGAAGGCTATGGCCAGCAATGATGTCGATCGGTTGATTCGCGCCGCCGGGATGCATACGTATGCTGCGCGGGGGGCGCTCACCGCGGGCTCGCGGGTTGCGGCGTGACCGTATCGCCGTTCTCTCAGCTCGCCCGAACGGTCCCGGCAACTTGGTGTCCGATCGGACAAAGGTCCGCCGCGGACCGGCATCAGCCGGCTGACCCCGCCGTGATCGGCAGCACGCCGAAGCGATCGAACCTCAGGCACCCGCGCGCTTCTTGCCGGTGCCTTACCGATGAACCGTTGCGCACTGGGGCTGGGGAGTTTGCGCATGACAACCGTGGACAGCATGGCTGTAAGCACCGTCGCCATGAACGCCATGGACGCCGTTGACGCATGGGCCGGGCGGTGGCCGTCGGGCGCGGCGGACGAGCCGTTGTTCGGCCGCGAGGAGGATCTGCGCCGGATCGGGGAGTTCCTTGCCGGCGTCGCGCGCGTCGGCGGACCGCTGTTGCTGCTGGGTGATTCCGGTGTCGGCAAGTCCGCGCTGCTCGCGGTGGTCGGGCGACAGGCCGCGGCCGGCGGGATGTGCGTGCTGCACACCACCGGCATGCCGTACAAGACGCAGCCCGGTTACTGCGCGCTGGCGCAGTTGCTGCGTCCGGCGGATGAAGACCGTGGTGCCGAAAATCAGAGCACGAAGAGTCGCTCCGCTGCGGGAGCCAGGACCGGTCGTCGGCATACTGAGGCGCTGGCCGCCGCGCTCGGTTCCGGAGCCGGCCCGGCTCCGGAGTACGACGCGGTCGCCGACGCCGTACTGTCGCTGATCGCTGATCTGTCCCGCGTCAGGCCGACCCTGCTGGTCATCGACGACATGCAGTGGCTGGACCGGCCGAGCGCCGTGGTCCTCGGGCTGGTCGCCCGGCGACTGGCCGGCAGCGGAGCCGGCATGCTGTGCGCGGCCAAACCGGGGACCGAGAGCTTCTTCGACTACAGCGACCTGCCCACGCACGACCTGCTGCCGCTGAGCGACGCCGCGTCGGAGCAACTGCTGACGCACCGCTTCCCGGCGCTGGCCGCGCGCGTGCGGCGGCGCCTGATGTCCGAGGCCGAAGGCAATCCGCTGGCGCTGCTGGAACTGCCCGTCCCGCTCACCGACCCGCAGCGCGCTGCCACTGCGGCGCTGCCCGCGCGCCTGACGCTGAGCAGCAAGCTCCAGGCGGCGTTCGCCTCCCGGATCACCGCGTTGCCCGCGGCGACCCGGCGTCTGCTGCTGATCGCGGCCCTCGAAGGCAGCGGCGACCTACAGGCGTTGCGCCGCGCGGTGGCGGGACGGTGCAGCCTCAAGCATCTCGCGCCCGCCGAACACGCCCAGCTCGTGCGGGTCGACGACGCCGCCGGGCGTCTGCACTTCCGCCACTCGCTGACCCGTGCGGCAGTGGTGGAACTGTCCAGCAGCGACCAGCGGCGCAGCGCGCACCGCGCGCTGGCCGACGCGTGGGCCGCGGTCCCGGAGCGGCAGGCCTGGCATTTGGCCCAAGCCGCGATCGCACCCGACGAACGCATCGCGACCCTGCTGGAGAGCGCCGCGGCCGTCGCCGGCGCACGCGGCGACGGCCCGGAGGCCGTGGCGGCGCTGCTTCGCGCCGCCGATCTGAGCCCCGAAGCCGCCGCGCGCGCCCGGCGGCTGGCCGAGGCCGCGTATCTGAGCGCGAACATCACCGGCGACCTGCGCGACGTGCCGCACCTGCTCGAAGACGCGCGCCGGGCCGCGCCCGAAGGCAACTGCCCCAACGTGGCGGTCGCCGGCTCGGCGTATCTGCTCAACGGCTTCGGCGATCTGGACACCGCGCACCGGCTGCTCTCCGGCTCCATCGCGCTGGCGCCCGAGCCGTACGACCCGGCGAACAGCACGCTGTTCGAGGCGCTGTCCATGCTGCAGATGGTGTGCTTCTACGGCGGCCGGCCGCAGCAGTGGCGGGCGTTCGACGACGCGCTCGGCAAGTACGGCGCCGCGCCGCGCCTGCTCAGGCTCATCAGAAGCCTGTTCGCCGACCCCGCGCGGGCGACCGCCGCCGATCTCGCGGCGCTCGACGAAGAGGTCGCCCGGTTGCCAAGCGAGGACGACCCCATGCACATCGTGCGCGTCGCCACCGCGGGGGTTTACACCGATCGCGTCGGCGAGTGCGCGCAGGCGCTCGAACGCGTGGCACAGGGCGCGCGCGTGGGCGAGAACATCGTGCCCGCCATCCATGCGCTATTCCTGCTGTGCGATCACGCGCTGGTGACGGGGGAGTGGTCGCGGCTGCGGCAGCTCGCCCAGGACGGGCTGGGTTTGTGCGCGGAGTACCACTATCCGATGCTCGCCTGGCACGGGAGGTTCCTCCTGGCGTACACGGCCGCGATCCGCGGCGATCTGCCCGCGGCACGCAGCCTGGCCGACCAGATGGACCAGTGGGCCGGACCGCGCCGCGCCGAAGGCCTGCACGGCTTCACCGCGCACGTGCGTACTCAGTGCGCACTCGCGCAAGGCGACTTCGAAGCTGCTTACCGCCATGCGACGCTCGTCGCGCCCGCGGGCACCCTGCCGCGCTTCCGGCCGCACGCGCTGTGGGTCATCCTGGATCTGGTCGAGGCGGCGGTGCGCACCGGACGGCGCCGGCAGGCTCAGGCGCACGTCGCCGCCGCCCGTGAGGCGGGCATCGCACGGCTCTCGCCGCGCCTGCGGATGCTGGTCATGGCGGCGACCGCGCTGGCGAGCGACGACGAGCATCCGGGTCTGGTCCGCGCGCTCGCCGTCGAGGGGGCCGAGCGCTGGCCGTTCGCGCTGGCCCGCATCCGCCTGTATCACGGCGAACGGCTGCGGCGCGGCAAGGCCGCGGTGCAGGCCCGCGAGCATCTGGCCGCCGCGGCGCAACTGTTCACTCGGCTCGGCGCGGCGCCGTGGGCCGACGCGCGGCGCAGGAACTGCGCGCGTGCGGCGGACAGCCGCTCACGCCGCTGCGGCCCGGCGCCGCCGTGCTCACGCCGCAGCAGTGGGAGATCGCCCGCTTAGCCGCCGCCGGCCTGACCAACAAGCAGATCGGCGAGAAGCTCTTCCTTTCGCCGCGCACCGTGTCCACGCACCTTTATCAGCTCTTTCCGAAGCTGGGAGTGAGCTCGCGCGCGGCACTGCGCGACGCGCTGGAAAACCTGGAAAACCTCTCCCAATGACGCGACGCGGTGGATCGGCAGGGTCTAGCACCACCGGCCGATCCACCGCGTGTCAGGTAGATCTCAAAAACCCCTAGTGCGGAGTCCCCATGTACGGGAATTCGGCGCGAAGGTCGTCGTGTGGGCGCAGCCCGTCGTGCGGCACGTGGCCCTGGCTCAGCAGGGCGACCTGCAGGTTGATTACGTCGTCGGTGAGGTTGCGGCCGTTCGGGAAACCGGCGGCGCTCAAGTAGTCGTATGTCAGCAGGTCGGGCAGCAGGCTCTCCGCGATGTCGGCCGCCTGGTCCTTGGCATAGCCCACGTGCTCGAGCACGCCGGTGAACTTGCCGAGGAACAGCTCGCGGTCCTTGGCAGGCTCCTGCGAATTCCAGACGATCTTGTCCGTATTGTCCTGGTTGAACACGTTGTCGATCCCGGGCCGCCCGGCCCGGTCGCCTTGGACCAGCCGGCCGTCGTGCGGAACCAGGACCCGGCCCCAGACGCCGACCCGCGGATTCGGGCCGAGGACGCTGTTCGGGACTTCCAGCACGATGCCGAAGATGTTCTTGTCGGCGAAGAAGTCCTGGCCGGTCCACTGGAAGTTGTTCCCGGCGCCGACCGGGTCGGCGAAGAACGGGTCGCTGCGCAGCCCGGCGAAGAACTTGACGTCGCCGGCCTCGGTGATCCGCGGCTCCGCCTCGAAGCTGACCGGCGCGTCCGCGATGATCGTCTCCCCGGCGTCGAGGTCCGCCGCGGCGTCCCGGCCGACCGCGAGCTGCACGCTGGCGCTCTGCGCTTCCCCCGCACCGGCGAGAAGCGCACCCGGAAGGCCACGTCGGTCACCGCGTCGCCGTCGTTGTCCACGCCGATCTCGTAGACCGACTCGTGGTCGACGGCGTCTTCGGTCATCGGCGAGGTCGGATTGACGTTCAACATCAGGACCGTCCTGCTCGCATCACCCGGCGCCTGGAATGCGTAGAGGTCGGTGACGTGGCTCCTGGGGTCCATGCTCGTCGGGCTGATGCCCAAGCCGGAGACGTGGTGTCCCAATTCGATGGCTCCTTTCGGGTGGCCGCTCAGGTAGGGCTTCGCGGGCACGCGGCGGCACGGGAAATTCGTAGGCGGGGATGCCAGCGATCTTATGGTCGCCATCGGGCTGTGCAATCCGTCATGTGACGTATCCGGATCAGGCGGTGAACAGCGCACGCGGGCTGGGGGCTGGTCCGCGCGGGTAAAGGCCGGTAAAGGTAGTAAACGTGCACAACGAGCATCGCGTGGCTCGGCCGTCGCAGGGGAGCGGCCGAGTCACGCGATGCTTGCTCCGTCGCATCAGTTCACTGGCTCAAACGCGAGGTGCAGCCGCGCGGTGAAGCTTGCTCCGGGTTCGACATCGTCGATGCGCAGCGTGCCGTCGTAGCGCTCGACGATCTCGCTGCTTGCCGTGCCGACGCTGGCGTGGCGGTTCCTGTCTACCAACAAGACCTACGGGGGCACCGGATATCAGTACAGCGCGGTACTGATGCCCATAGCCTTCGCAGGGCTCGTCCACGCCCTTATCCTGCTGCGCGCCGGCCGCCACCGCGGGATACGTACCCTTGCTTACGCCGGGCTTGCCGCGTCCGTCGCCACGACCGCACTGTTGGTGCCCAAGTACCCACTCTGGTCGCTAGCCCACCGCGCCGTTTGGCGCACCCCCGCGCGGATCGACGCCGCCCGGCGGGTCATCGCGATGATCCCGAGCGATACGACGGTCGCCGCGGGCAATCAGCTCGACGCCCAGCTGACTGACCGCGACGACGTCTCACTGCTGGACCGGCAGACCCCGGCGATCCACCCCGCGTGGGTACTCATCGACACCGAATACCCCACAAACTTCCCGCTCAAGAGCGGGCAACAGGCCCAGATC
Source organism: uncultured Actinomycetota bacterium (assembly GCA_963714445.1). GTDB lineage: Bacteria > Actinomycetota > Actinomycetes > Streptomycetales > Catenulisporaceae > Actinocrinis. Next base: position 2,366 of record CAVQPP010000099.1, on the reverse strand, counting down.
ATCGCCGAGCTCAAAGCAGAGGGCTACCACACCGTCGCCGACGAGTCCGGCTTCCTGCTCCTCGAACGGTGAAAAGCCATCCGGCCGGTATCCGCCTTCACCGACCGGATGGCCGCTTGATCACCCGACTTCAATCACCCGGCTTCAATCACCCCGCCGCGGCCTGGATCGCGTTGACGATGTTCGGCCGCTGCCACTGCACCGAGTTCCGGTTCATCAGCCCGAACTGATCGTCGCCGGTACCGGTGTAGCCGTTGTCCCACACCACGGTCTTCTGGCCGAACTTCGCGGCGTACGACACGATGTGCGACTCGAACTTGGCGACCTCGCCCGAGTTGTCGCCGCCGTTGTACGGCTTGACGGTCGCGCCGTACTCGGTCCAGATCACCGGGATGCCACGGCTGGTGAACAGCCGATTGGCGTTGTTGATGTCGCCCTCCGGCAGGTAGTTCATCGAGCCGTCCCAGGTCAGGTAGTTCGGGGCGGTCGTCGAGCAGAAGGCCCACGGGTTGTACGTGTGCAGCGACACCGCGATGTTCGCGCCGGCCGGCACCGCGAGGTTGTCCGCGCCGGTCTGCGCGTTGGCGCCGTACGACGTCACGATCAGCCAGCGACTCGCGTTGTTGCCGCCGCTGGCGCGCACGACGTTGACGAAGTCCTGGTTCAACGTGTTGATCGGACCCCAGTTGTCCGAGGTGCCGCCGCCGTACCGGTTGCCGCCGTTGGCGTCCTGCGGCTCGTTCATCGACTCGAACAGCAGGTGGTTGCCCTCGCCGTTGAAGTAGTTCGCGATCTGCCGCCATAGCGCGATGAACTCCGGCTCGGTCGTGCTCATCGCGCCGCTGCTCGGGATGAGCCAGCTGCCGCCGCCGCCATCGTGGTGAATGTTGATATCAACGAACATGTTGTCGCTAATGGCCCAGTCAACGACCTGCTTGAGCCGAGCGAAGAACGCCGGGTCCACCGTGTAGTTTGGCGCGCCGCTTGTCATGTGGTCATACCAAGTCACCGGGATGCGCACGTAATTGAACTTGGTCGCGATCAAGTCGATCATCGGCTTAGTCGTCGCCGGATTGCCCCAACAGGTCTCGCCGCACGTCGCGTCGAACGAGTTGCCCAGGTTCCAGCCGGCGTGAATCTGTGACCAGAAGCCGCTGCCGCCACCGCTGCTACCGGTCGGGCTCGGACTCGGACTGCCACTCGAACTGCCGACGCCGTTGACCGTCCAGTGCTGGTTCGCCGTCTCGCTGCAGTCCCAGATCTGCAGGTAGGAGCTGTTCGCGCTGCCATTCGCATCGAGGCACCTGCCCGAGTGCGGATTGACGATGTCGCCGTTGGCGTTGATCGTCCACTGCTGCGCGCCGGTGCCGTTGCAGTCGTAAAGCTGCACGCGCGTGCCGTTCGTCGTCCCGGCGCCGGACACGTCGACGCAGCGGCCTGAGTTGGGGTTCAGGATCGAGCCGTCCGAACGCACCTGCCACTGCTGGGCGCCGGTCCCGTTGCAGTCGTAAATCTGAACAACGGTCCCGTTCGCAGTACCGGCGCCCTGGGCGTCGACACATCGGGCGCTCTGCTGGCCCACGATCGTGCCGGGCGTGTTCGTCGCGGCCGACGCCGTGCCGATGACCACCGCCGCGGTGGCGACGCTCAGCACCGAGGCCGCACCCACCGCGACCGCCGCGCGCCACCGGCCGCGTCGGTAGAGGGTATTGAGATTCATCGTCGCTCTCGTCTCTGCGCAGGGGAGAAGGAGACTCTCCCACGGCCAGCCGAGTCGCCGATCGGGGCCGAGTGCCTACTAGGTACTAGATAATGCTCGCGTCCGCAAAGTACCCGAGAGCGAGCCTTGCGACAAGAGCTCTGATCGCCCGCGTCAACGCCGACCGAACAGCATTTCGGCGGCCACGTCCCACTCCGCGACCAGGTCGATGCCCTGAAGATCACGCAGCCACTGCACCTGAAGGCCGTCCATCATCGCCACGATCTGCCGGGCAAGGACCTCTGGGCGATCCGTCAGATCCCGGGCCAGCTCGGCGAACGACGTGACCACCCGCCCCTGCCGCGCCGCGAAGTAGTCGTGCGCGGGATGGCTCGGGCTTAGCGCCTCGATCTCCAGCACCGCGAACAGCCGCACGATCTCAGGCTGCTGCGCATTGCGCCGCACCGTCGCGGCGCACAACTGCCGCAGGTCGACGCCCTTCGGTCCGCCCGCGGACCACTCGTCGGGCACCTCGCCCTGGCCGACGCCGAGCTGCGCGCGCAGCGACTTGGCGTCCTCGACGTCCCGGTGCTCGAGCACCGCGATGAGCAGCCCGACCTTGGAGTCGACATAGTGCAGCAACCCCGGCACGGTGAGCCCGCACTGG
>CAVQPP010000098.1:0-6617 GCA_963714445.1 uncultured Actinomycetota bacterium | reverse complement strand
CAGGCGGCGGCAGGAAAGCACCCGGGAGCGCCTGGTCGCGTTGGCGGCGCTGCCGCTGATCGCCGTCGCGTGCAACGAGATCGGACGCCTGTTCTTCCAGAATCCGAACCTCGCCGACGTCCTGTTCACGCTCGGCCTCAGCCTGTCCGTCTTCCTGCGGCGCCTCGGACCGTGGGGATTGCGGATCGGCACGCTGATCGCGCTGCCGTTCACGGCGGTGCTCGTGACGCCGGTTCCGGTGCTTCCGGGCATGCAGCCGACCGTCGGCCGATCGATGCTGTGGAGCGCGGTCGCGTCGGTGATCGCGTTCCTCTGGGTCTGGATCGTGCAGGCGAGCCGCGACGCGCACCGGCTTTCTGCCGGAGCCACCAGCGCCGGTCAAGCGCGCGCCGTCCAAGGCCGGCGGCCGGATTCAGGCGAGCGACCGGATGGCCAGTCAGATGCTGCTCTCCGTCGGGCTCGCGTTCGTCATCGGCCGCGCGGTGTTCTCGCCGCACTGGACGTGGATCGTGCTCACCGCGTTCATCGTCAACATCGGCAATCGCGGACGCGGCGACGTCGTGCACAAGAGCGTGATGCGCGTCATCGGCGCCGCGATCGGCACGGTGTCGGCCACGCTGCTGGCCGGTCTCTTTCCGCCGCGCGACAACGTCGCGATCGTGGTCATTCTGGTTGTGTTGGCAATCGGCATGTGGCTGCGCACGTTCAGCTACACGTACTGGGCCGGCTGCGTTACCTCGGTACTGGCACTGCTTCAGGGGTACTTCGGCGAGAACGGCATCAGCTTGATCGGCGAACGCCTGCTGCAGATCGTGCTCGGCGGCGCACTCTCGATCGTGATCGCGTGGTTCGTGCTGCCGATCAAGAGCGGACAGGTGCTGCGCCGCCGCATTGCCGACTGCCTAGCTCCGCTGACAGACGCGCTCGTCGCCTCGATGCGCTCACCCGGAGATGTCGCGCAGCATCAGCGCTCGTTCAAGGGCGCCCTCGCGGCGCTTGAGGAGGTCGCACCGGCGTTCGTCGCGCACCGTCGACTGCATAGGTTGCGGCTGCGCGGAGCCGCCTATGGGCATTTGGCGGACGCGATAGACGCCGTGCAGGGCTGCGCTGAGCCGCTGTCGGTAATCACGCAACAGGCGCAGCACAGTCCGCAAACATTCGCCGAACCGGCGGTGCGCGGCCTCGCCAAGGCGGTTATCGGCAACGTCGCGGGCGCGCGCCGGTTCATCGGTCGCCGACCGGAAGCGCAGTATCAGCGTTTGGTTGACGAGCCGGCAGGCGGCGTCGTCGTTGACGCGTTGCGGCAGATCGACGAGCACATGCGCGTGCTCTGCGACCTAGATTGGAGCAGCGGCCAACTCGGTGGCCAGTTGCGGTCGCACGCGCATCGAGGTCAGGATGCGCCAAGCGGCGATCCAGGTGAGGCAAGCCCCGACCATGTGCAGCAGGACCAGCCAGGCGGGCAGCCCAGTGAAGTACTGCGTGTAGCCGATGGCGGCCTGAGCGGCTAGCACGATGACCATGTCGCGAGTCGAGCGCACGGTCGCTGGCGGCGCGTCAGTCGCCTTGAGAGCAAACCAAAGCGCGACGGTCAGGCCGACCACGATGAAGACCAGGTCGGCGTGTGCCTGCGTGATGTCCGCGGGGTTGAGCTGGAGACGCCGCGCGGCGTCTTGAGCACCAGCGTGCGGGCCGGTACCGGTGACCAGTGTGCCGACGATCACGACCGCGCCAGCCGCCCCGACGAGCGTGCGTGCCAGCCACACCAGTTCCCGGCGAACGAGGAGTTGCGGTCGAGCGTCGCCTTCGCGGCTGCGCGTCCACAGCAGCCAGCAGACCGCGATCATCCCGATCGAGAACGAGAAGTGGAACGCGACCCAGCCCGGCGCCAACTGTGTCTTCACCGAAATGCCGCCGATCACGGCCTGCGCGACGACGCCGAAGAACAGCGCCCAGGAGAGCCGCACCAGGACCGGTCGACGCGGACGCTGACGCATCGTGGCGATGATCGCTGCGGCGACCGCAGCCGTCACGGCGTAAGTCAGCAGCCGGTTCGAGAACTCGATGACGCCGTGGTAGCCGAGTGACGGCACCGGGACCAGCGATCCGGCGGTGCACTGCGGCCACGTCGGGCAGCCGAGCCCCGAGTTGGTCAGCCGAACCGCACCGCCGGTAACGACGATGAGCGTGTTCGCGATCAGTGCGCTTAGGCACGCCAGCCGCACGATGCGGTCCGTGGGGCGGCGCAGCAGCGGGATGCGGGCGAGCGCGCCGGGATTCGCGTCGACGGGTTCGCGAGGACGCGGAACTCGAGCAGTCGTCTCAGTCATCGGTGCTGGCTACTCCCACTTGAAGGTCTTGGCGGCGGCCGCGATCGCGATCACGGTCCACGCCGCGAGGATGCCGACGGGACCCCACGGCATCGCCGAACCATGCTGCAGCACGTCGCGCAGGCCCTCGGTGAGCGCCCCGATCGGCAGGAACTGCAAGGCGGTCTGCGCGCCGTGCCCGAACTTGTCCAGCGGCACGACGACTCCACCGACCGCCAGGAAGATCAGGAAGACGAAGTTCGCGATGGCGAGCGTCGCCTCCGCTCGCAGCGAGCCGGCCAGCAGCAACGCCAGGCCGCTGAACGTCGCCGTGCCGAGCGCGAGAAGGATCAGCACGGCGAGCGGTGATCCGTGCGGAGACCAGCCCATCGCGAGCGCGATAACTGTCAGCAGCACGACCTGTACGCACTCGACGGCGAGTACCGACAGCGACTTACCCGCCATCAGCCCCCAGCGCGGCAGCGGACTCGCGCCGAGCCGCTTGAGCACGCCGTAGCGCCGCTCGAAGCCGGTGGCGATTGCCTGGCTCGTGAACGCGGTCGACAGCACGGCCGCGCCGATAATCCCCGGGGCGAAGTAGTCGATCCGGCTCGACCCGGTGATCGTCTCGATCGGCTCGGCGGAGAACGCGATCAGCATCAGCGCCGGGATGATGATCGCCAGCAGCACCTGCTCGGCGTTACGCAGCAACATCCGCGTTTCCAGCCGGGCCTGCGCGAGGATCATCCGCGACTGCGGCGCGGGGCGCGGATCGGGACGGAAGGCGCCCGGACCGCGCAGATCGGACCTCGGCGCGTCAGGCCCGACGGATGAGGACGGGGCAGGGGAGGGCACGCGGCTGGCGTTCCCGGTCAGCGGGATCGTCATCGCAGCGCCCTTCCGGTCAGATCGAGGAAGACGTCTTCGAGGCTGCGCTGCTCAACGGCCAGGTTGCGCGGCATGATCCCGAGGCTCGCGCACCACGCGGTAGTCGCCGCGAGCGTGTCAGGAGTCACATCGCCCTCGACGCGATAGCTGCCCGGATTCGGTTCGGCGGCCTTGCAACCCGGCGCGACCGCGATCGACAGCGCGGTCAGGTCGAGGCCCGCAGGCGCTTCAAAGCGGATCGAATCCTGCGAGGCGGCGGAGTTGGCCAGGCGCTGCGGCGAGTCGTAGGCGATGACCCGGCCGGCGTCGATGATCGCGACCTTGTCCGCCAGCCGCTCCGCCTCGTCAAGCAGGTGTGTGGTCAACACGACAGTGACGCCGTCGGTGCGCAGCTGCTCGATCAGTTCCCACGCGGCGTGACGCGCCTGCACGTCGAGACCGGCGGTCGGCTCGTCCAGAAAGACCAACTCCGGCCGGCCCACCACAGCCAGTGCGAGCGAAAGCCTCTGCTGCTGACCTCCGGATAGGCGCCGATACGGCGTCTTACCGCACGAGTCCAGGCCCAAGCGCTCAGCCAACGCGTCAACATCGAGCGGATTCGCGTAAAGGGCGGCCATGTGCCGCAGCATCTCCATCGCCCGGATCGCCTGATAGATCCCGCCGGACTGCAGCATCACGCCGATACGCGGCCGCAGCCGCGTCGCGTCGGCGATCGGATCGAGCCCCAGCACGCGCACGGTGCCGCCGTCCGGCCGCCGATAGCCTTCGCAGCACTCGATCGTGGAGGTCTTGCCCGCACCGTTCGGGCCGAGCACCGCGGTCAGCGATCCGGCCTCGACACGCAGATCGAGCCCCTGGACCGCGGTCTTGTCGCCGTATTGCTTGACTAGTCCGGCGATCTCGACAGCAGGGGGTTGAGCGCCCGGCGATTGCGCTGCGTGCATGGAGCGAGTTTACGGTTCGGTCCGGTGGGAATCGCGCGCGGGTTCGGCAAAGTCCACCCTCTCCTCGCGCGGACGGGTGCGGACGGATCGAGCCGGACTAAAGCCCTGCTGGGCTCCCTGATAAGTTAGGCAATCCTTAGTTGTGGGCGGGGAAGGAATAAGCCCACAATGGTGTTGTGAAAACCGTGGGAGTGCATGGGGAGCAGTCGCAGGCGGAGCCGTCCGCCTGTCCTGACCTGCCCGAAATCACTCCCGAGGCGGCCGCTGAGGACCGGGTCGGCACCCGTAACCGGGTAGCTCGGCTGATCTTGGCGAATGGTCCGAGCACCGCTGCCGACCTCGCGGTGCGGTTGGGGCTCACTCCGGCGGGCGTACGGCGTCACTTGGACGCGCTGCTGGCCGAGGGGCTGGCCGAGGCTCGTGAGCAGCGGGTTTACGGGCATCGTGGGCGCGGCCGGCCGGCGAAGGTATTCGCGCTGACGAGCACCGGGCGCTCTGTGTTCCATCACACATATGACGAGATGGCGATCGACGCGCTGCGGTTCATCGCGGAGAGCGGCGGCGAGGACGCCGTGGACGCGTTCGCGCGGCGGCGATTCGCCGGTTTGGCCGATCGGTACCGCGAGTTATTGGCTGACGCCGAGCCTGGCGATCGGCCGAGCGTGCTGGCGGATGCCCTCACGGCCGATGGGTACGCGGCTTCGACGCGCTCGACGGCCACGGTGCCGACGCCGGGCAAGCGGCCGGTCGAGGGCGCGCAGGTGTGCCAACACCACTGCCCGGTACAGCACGTGGCCGAGGAGTTCCCGCAGCTGTGTGAGGCCGAGACGCAGGTGTTCGCCGAGTTGCTTGGCACGCACGTGCAGCGGCTGGCGACCATCGCGCATGGCGACGGGGTGTGCACGACGTTCATCCCCGTGCGGCCGACGACTACTGCTACTTCTTCAACGGCGACCGCCGACTCGCGGCCGACGCAAGCGACACCCTCCGAACAGTCCGAAGGAGCCTCAGCATGACAACCACGCATCCCGAGCTTGAGGGCCTGGGCCGGTATGAGTTCGGTTGGGCCGACCCGGACATCGCCGGAGCCACCGCGAAACGCGGCCTGAGCGAGGACGTCGTCCGGGAGATCTCCGCGCTCAAGAACGAGCCGGAGTGGATGCTCAAGAACCGCCTCAAGGCGCTGCGCCTGTTCGAGCGCAAGCCGATGCCTAACTGGGGCGCGGACCTGAGCGGCATCGACTTCGACAACATCAAGTACTTCGTGCGCTCCACCGAGAAGCAGGCGGCGTCCTGGGACGACCTGCCCGCCGACATCAAGAACACCTACGACAAGCTCGGCATCCCGGAGGCGGAGAAGAACCGCCTGATCGCGGGCGTCGCCGCGCAGTACGAGTCCGAGGTGGTCTACCACCAGATCCGCGAGGACCTCGAGCAGCAGGGCGTGCTGTTCCTGGACACCGACACCGCGCTCAAGGAGCAGCCCGAGCTGTTCCAGGAGTACTTCGGCACGGTGATCCCGGCCGGCGACAACAAGTTCGCCGCGCTGAACACGGCCGTGTGGTCCGGCGGGTCCTTCATCTACGTGCCGCCGGGCGTGCACGTGGACATCCCGCTGCAGGCCTACTTCCGGATCAACACCGAGAACATGGGCCAGTTCGAGCGGACCCTGATCATCGTGGACGAGGACTCGTACGTGCACTACGTCGAGGGCTGCACCGCTCCGGTCTACTCCTCGGACTCGCTGCACTCGGCGGTCGTCGAGATCGTCGTCAAGAAGAACGCGCGTGCTCGGTACACCACGATCCAGAACTGGTCGACCAACGTCTACAACCTGGTCACCAAGCGTGCCACCGCGCAGGCCGGCGCGACCATGGAGTGGATCGACGGCAACCTCGGCTCCAAGGTCACCATGAAGTACCCGGCGGTCTGGCTGCTCGGCGAGCACGCCAAGGGCGAGACGCTGTCGATCGCGTTCGCCGGCGAGGGCCAGCACCAGGACGCGGGCGCCAAGATGGTGCACGCCGCGCCGCACACCTCCTCGACGATCATCTCGAAGTCGGTGGCCCGTGGCGGCGGCCGGACCTCGTACCGCGGCCTGATCCAGATTCAGGACGGCGCGCACCACAGCAAGTCGAACGTGAAGTGCGACGCGCTGCTGGTCGACACGATCAGCCGCTCGGACACCTACCCGTACGTGGACGTGCGCGAGGACGACGTGCAGATGGGCCATGAGGCCACCGTCTCGAAGGTCTCCGAGGACCAGCTGTTCTACCTGATGAGCCGGGGCCTGACCGAGGACGAGGCGATGGCGATGATCGTGCGCGGCTTCGTCGAGCCGATCGCCCGCGAACTGCCGATGGAGTACGCGCTCGAACTCAACCGGCTGATCGAGCTGCAGATGGAAGGCGCGGTCGGCTGACGGCCGCAGTGCGCGGGCAGGGCTTCGAGTCGAGGACGAGAGACGAAGACGACG
>CAVQPP010000097.1:0-13441 GCA_963714445.1 uncultured Actinomycetota bacterium | reverse complement strand
AGATGTTTGATCAAGGGAAGCGCGTCCAGGCCATTGAGTGGTACCGGTGCTCGGCTGAACTGGCAGCACAGGCCCGAACCCAGGATCTGTACGTGTTTGCCATGTGCGGCGTCGCCTACATGCACTCACTCAACGGGAACGGCGATCTCGCCATGTCAGTGCTGGATCAACTGGCTGCGCTTCTGCTGCCCATGACCGCCCAGTGCTACATCGCTGTCTACCAGGCTCACGCCTATGCAAGCCTAAGAGAGCACAAGCCCGCACTGCTGGCCCTGGACGAAGCGGCGGTTCTCTCGGCGAAGCTCCATGATGAACCGCCGTCACCATGGCTCGGCATGCCAGATGACACTTTCGTCCAGCGTCAGCGCGCCATGATCGCAGCCAAGCTCGGTTCCGCCGACGCGCTGGATCTGCTTGACCTTCTGGGTGAGTCAACCCCGGAGGTCTTCCAGCGCTACCGAGTCACCTTGCTGGCCGATCAGGCGTTAATGCATGCATCACTCGGACACGTTGAACAATCAGCTGCCCTGCTCACCAGTGCCGCTAAGCGAAACCAGCGAATACGCTCCGCCGAAAAGGCATCTCGCATCTTGCAGGTACGGACGGTCCTTAATCAGCATTCGGACTCCAGCATCCTTAGCGGCCTTGACCAGGCTCTCGAATCGAGTGGCGCATTCAGCCCCGGACGTCGAGCAACTGGGCAATGATCCGGCCCAGCAACTCTTCCTGCGCTTCCCTTTCCACAGTCAGCATCGTAACCCCAGGCTGTCCCTTGAGTGAGTCGGTCACCGGGTGTGGTCTGACGTGCACCGTCGCGACCAAAGGCAGATCCTGCTCGAAAAGGCGAAGCACGGCCCGTGCGAACCTATCCGAGTACAGTTCCATCTGGCCGATTTCGTCGATGACCACCACGCCGCGGCCCGGGAATGCCTCCTCAAGCGCAGGAACGGCCACGCGTACGAAGGCCGGGACGTCGAACGCGATACCGTCCGACCTGAGGGGCCATCGACCCACGATACGTGCGCCATGACCGCTGACTCGCCATCGATCGCCTCGACCACAAAGCCGACCCGACGCCCCTGAGTCCAGCAATTCACGTGTCGTGAAGCCGTGCACCAGGACCCCGCGAGCCTGAAGTGCGCCGACAAGCCGTCGGATCAGTGTTGTCTTCCCACTCTGGGGGGCGCCGGTTCAGCAAGATGCGGGGTACCTCATGTGGCATGCACTCACGATGCCAGGGTCCGGCATACCTCGGCCTTGCACGGGGTGCCACGCTGTTACGAAGGCCTCCGCGGTTAGCTTCCGAGTGGACGCCTGCGCCGTGCCCTCGCGCGCTACGCGGAGGGCGACCTTCGGGAACCCGATGCCCAGGAACAGCTTCGTTGTTCAGAAGTGTTCGTTTTTGCTCGTGTTCTGGAATGGAGTCCGGCCGTACCAGTCTAGACTCCTTCGCCGGCAACTGGAGGTGCCTGTGAGGGGCTGGAATTTCCTTCGGCTCGGTGCAGGGCGCACGGCTAGCTGATCAAAAGGGCTCGGCCGAGTGCAGCTAAACGTCAGATGAGATCAGGAAGCGGACGAGGGGGAGCATCGTGTTCACCCTGTGTGTTCTTGTTTGTCCAGGTATGCTGACTTGATGCTTCTAATCATTGACGCAATGGTTGACGGGCCGCCACCACGGAAGTTCATCTGGGGGCTTCAGAATTTCGAAAGAGACTGTACCGGGGTCTGTGGCTCACGCAGGGAGGCTAGGGATGCCTGTTAGTAGGGCCGAAGTCGGCGACTCGTCAACGACGTTGCTGACGCCGGTCCTGCGATGGCAGCGGACATTCCGGGGAGAGGAACGGCAGCTTGCCACACTCCGCCAGTGGCTGGCAGCGCTGCTCCCCGACTGCATGGCCGCCACCCCGGCACCAACCCTAGATCTCGTTCGTGTTGGAATCCACAACGCCGCCGCGGTGACACAGCGGTTCACCGATTTTCCCGCCGTGATTGGGTGCCCAATCTCGGGACGCCGAGAGGAAGCGGATCCGGCCGGGTGGCCCGGCTTGCTAATTGCGTCAGAAGGAGTCGTCCGGCCCGAACCACCCACCCTGGCCCCCAGGACAACGTCGTGCCTGGGCTGAGTGGTACCGGTCGGCTGGCTGATGATCTTTACCTGCTGGCCCACCATGAGCAGACCGGGGTGCCGCATCTGCAGCCGCGGGCCCTCGGGGTGGGGCTGGCGGGCGGACTGCTGGCCGAGTTGATGCTGGCGGGCAGCATCCGCTTGTGTCGCGGCACGGTCATGCCTGCTGATGGTATTCCGCCGGGTGATGACGCGGCGCGTTCGGCGCTGGGCCTGGTGGTGGGTGAGCGTGAGCATCTGCCGGTGCGGGACTGGCTGCTGTTCCTGGCCCGCACCGCAACGGCGGACGTGGCCTGCCGGCTGGCGGCCGACGGGTACCTGACCCGGATCGGCGGGCGGCGTCCCTGGCGCGGCGGACGGTGGGTTCCAGTGGATGCGGATAGTGCGTTCGCGCCGCTGGTGCGGGTGAAGTCGGCGCTGCGCACCGCCGGGCCGCTGCCGGTGCAGAACGCGGCCTTAGGTGGGCTGGCCACCGCTTGCGGGCTGGGTCACCACTTCGCGTTGTGGCTGCCACCCGACGCCGGCCGCGCCTGCAGGCGGCGGTGCGCGATCTGCATCCGTGGCTGCGGGAGTCGGTCGCCGCGACCGAGGCCACGGTGGGTGCTGCCGTGCTTGCGCACCGGGTGTGAAACGCCCGGACTCAACTATCAATGATCAGGGAGTTACACATCATGTCCAGAACGCAGACCGCTGGTAGCAGGCCGGGCAGCGTGTCCCGGGCCCTGGCCAAAGACCGGCTCGGCGTGCCTTCCGTCCTGTTCTTTGTCATGGCCGGTGTCGCCCCGCTGACGGTGGCGGCCGGGGTGATCCCGACCGCGTATGCGACTACCGGGTTAACCGGCATCCCGGCCGCGTTCGTGGTGATCGCGGTCATCCTGGCCATCTTCGCGTCCGGGTACGTCACGATGGCGCGCCACATACCAGAACGCCGGCGCCGCCTACGCGTTCATCTCGCACGGGCTGGGACGCAGCTTCGGGGTGCCTGCCGCGCTGGTGGCGCTGCTGGCGTACTCGATGCTGCAAATTGGCCTCTACGGCGCGCTCGGCCCGGCCGCCGCCGCCGAAGCCGCCACCTACCTGCACATCCACGCCCAGTGGTGGGTGTGGGCGCTGGGCGCGTGGGCCATCATCACCGTCCTGGGCTTGCTGCGGGTGGACATCACTGGCCGGGTCCTGGGCGTCCTGCTGTGCGCGGAGCTTGTGGTCATCGTGGCGGAGACCGTGCTGGGGCTGGCGCACCCGGCGGGCGGGCATCTCAGCTTCGCCACCCTCTCTCCGTCGGCGCTGACCTCGGCTGGGTTCGGCACGTTCGGGGTGCTGGCTGTGATCGCCGTGCTGGGCTATGTCGGCTTTGAGCAGGCCCCGGTGCTGGGGGAGGAGGCGAGGAACACAAAGCGCACGGTTCCGGTGGCCACCTACACCGCGCTGGTCATGATCGCGGTCATCTACGCCGGGGCGTCGTGGGCCATGGCCGCCCACACCGGTACCAGCCACATTGCCGCCGCAGCCGCGAAGGACGGCCCGGGCCTGCTGTTCGGGCTGGGTGGCAGCAGCGGGCTGGGCCAGGCGGCGCAGGTGCTGTTCATGACGTCGCTGTTCGCCGCCGCGCTGTCCTTCCACAACGCGACCTGGCGCTATGCGTTTGCTCTCGGGCGGGAGAACGTGCTGCCCGCCGCGCTGGGCCGGACCGGGGCCAATAACATCCCGAAGGCCGCTTCGCTGGCGCAGAGCGTCACGGCCGTGGTGGTAATCGGGGTCTACGCGGTGACCGGTCAGGATCCGATGGCCCGGATGTTTTTTTGGCTGGGCAGTGCCGGCGGGTACGGTGTGCTGCTTTTGCTGACGGCGACCGCTGTCGCGATCGTGGTGTTCTTCGCCCGCGACGCCCGCGGGGAGAACGCCTGGCGGCGGCTCATCGCCCCGGCCGTGGCCGCTGTGCTGCTGGGCGGCATCGTCGTGCTGGCCACCAGGAACTTTGCCACCCTGCTCGGGGTGGCGCCGGGCAGCGCCGCCGCGTGGATCCTGCCTGGCAGCTACCTCGCGGTGGCGGTCATCGGGGTGGTGTGGGCGGTGGTGCTCAGGGACCGCCGTCCGGACGTCTATGCGACGATCGGGCTCGGCCCGCACGCCGTCACCAGCCAGATCGGTGGGGGCCGCGGATGAACGCCGGCGACGGCCAGCCGCTGCCCCAGCGCCGCAGCCAGCGGCACCAGGTCATTCCCGCTGCCGCGGTCAACACCGATGCCCTGAGCCAGATCATCGCGGACGCCTTCCATGACCTGCCCCAGTCCGCGTGGCTGATCCCCGACCCCGGTGCCCGCCGCCAGATCTTCCCCAGATACTTCAGGCTCCTCATCGAAGAGGCCATGGCCAGCGGCACCGTGCACACCACCGATGGCCGCGATGGCGTCGCGCTGTGGATCCCGGTCGGCGCGCAGGGCGCCAGCCAGCCTGACGGCTACCCGGCCCGGCTGGCCAGCGTCACCGGCCGGTGGGCCGACCGCTTCACCGCCTTCGACGCGGCCCTGGACCGCAACCACCCATCCGGCGCCGCCTACCACTACCTGGCCATCCTGGCGGTACGCCCGGGCCGGCAAGGTGAAGGGATCGGCAGCTCGCTGCTGCGCGCCTACCACGAGATACTCGACCGCGAGCCGGACACGCTGGCCTACCTGGAAGCCGCCACCCACCGCAGCCGCCAGCTCTACCGCCGGCACGGCTACCTGCCCAGCGGCGCCTTCTTCCTCCCCGGCGACGGACCGGCTATGTACCCGATGGCGCGGCCACCCCGGTCCAGGTCGCAACGACCGGGCGCCCCCGTGCCCGCACCGGCGACCGTCCCGCAGGTGAGCGTGCCCCAGCCCCGGCCCCCCGCGGCCGGCCTCGTGACCACGGGCCACCCGGCGGGGCACGGCCCGGGCGCGGGCCAGTGGCCGTGCATGGACGTGCCGCACTCAGCCCGGGTCTATGACTACTGGCTGGGCGGCAAAGACAACTGCCCAGCTGACCGGGCGGTGGCTGAGGAAGTGATGCGGATCCGGCCCGAAGTGGCCGCGACCGCACAGGCCAACCGGTACTTCCTGGCCAGGGTGGTGCGGCACCTGGTCAGCCGGTGCGCCATCCGCCAGATCCTCGACATCGGCACCGGGCTGCCCACACCGGCAAACACCCACGACATAGCCCAGCAGGAAGCGCCGGAGTGCCGGGTCGTCTACGCCGACAACGACCCGGTCGTGCTGGCGCACGCCCGGGCGCTGCTCACCAGCACCTCACAGGGCGCATGCGCCTACATCGACGCTGACCTGCGTGACCCCACCAGCATCCTCACCAAGGCCGCCGCCACGCTCGACCTCAGCCGCCGGTGGCGGTGCTCCTGCTCGCGGTGCTGCACCTGATCCCCGAGGCCGGCGACCCGGCTGGCCTCGTCGCCGCCCTCGCCGCCGGCCTGCCACCGGGAAGCTACCTGGCGATCTCGCATCTGACTGCCGACTTCGCTCCCGGGCCCGTGGGGTCGGCCGTCGCGGCGTACAACGCGGCAGTCCTCACACCGGTGACGGCCCGCACCCGCACACAGATCGCCGCGCTGCTCGGGCCCCTGCCGCTGCTGCGGCCCGGCCTAGTGCCGGTGACCACCTGGCGGCCAGAACTCACCGACCCCCAGCCCAGCCCGGCCGACCTGTACACAGCCGTGGCCCGCATCCCAGCCCGGCGCCCATGATGACCACCCAGGCCTCTGCGGGCGGGGACCTTCCCCGGCCCCGGCCCGCATCGAGGAACCGGCGGGGGCGCACGCCCAGGCTCCGCCAGCCCGATCCGCGTGCCCCCCGCCGGCGTCACCGCCAGCCCGCGCCCGCCTGCTGCCATCCGGGCGATGCGCGTCGTCCGCGGGCCACCAGCACACCGCCCACCTGTCCCGCCCGCCCCGGCGCGCATCGCCGGACCTGTGACGCGGGCGGCACACGCAATGACGGGAGATCTTCATGATTGTTTTCCGGGTATCGGGCCGGGTCAAAGCAGCAAAGTTAGGCGAGGCCCGCAAACTGTTCGCGGCGCTGTCCGTGGCCAGCCGCAACGTCCCCGGTGTGATCAGTTTCGATGTCGCGCAGGATGTCACCAATCCCGCGGTCTTAATCTCCACCGAGGTCTACGAAGACGAAGATGCGCTGGCCCAGCAGGGCAGGCTGCCTGAACTCCAGGCACTTATGGCTGCTCTCGATGACCTGTTCGCGGAAAGGCCGTCCGGCACCCTATTTCGTGTCTCATCGGCCGAACCGTGGCAGGGCTGACGCCTGGGGTGAATCCAATTCTAGTTACCGCCTACTCGTCACTTGCCCAGGAATACGAGCCAATCCTCGGGCATCTCGCGGAAGAAACCTGGCACAGCGGGATACTGGCCGAACTCGGCCGGCTCGGCCACCCGCATCAAGGCGGAGTGATCACCGACCTCGGTGCCGGGACCGGCATCGGGGGACGGCTGCTTCGTGAAGGCGGGTGGGGCCACAAACGGATCGGCGTGGACAGCTCCGCGCTCATGCTCCGCACCGGAGCCCAGTTCTATAACGCCACGGTCATAGCCGACATAACCCTGCTGCCGCTCGCGGCCGCGCGCGCGGACTTCGCTGTCTGCGGGTTTGACACCCTGAACTATCTCTCCCCGCGGCAACTGCGGGCCTGCCTGATAAGCATAGCCCGGCACCTGAAACCCGGCGGGTGGCTGGTCTTCGATTATTCCTCACCCGAATTGCTGCGCCGGCGCTGGCTCGACTACCAGGAGGACCAGGAACTCCCTGATGGCGTCATGCGCTGGCGGAACCGCTACGACCCGGAAGCCGGGAAATGCGTCAGCGACATACAACGCTATGACGCGGCCGGGAGCCCGGTCTGGCGTGAAAGGCATGTCCAGTACGCCCTGGATACCTTCCCGCTGCACGAGGCAGCCTCCGCCGCTGGCCTGCACGTCGAGCGGGTCCGCGACCTGGACCGGCCGAGTTCAGCCCGGGCGCCGGCACGCATGTGTGGGTGCTGCGCAAAGGCGTGGGGTAGCGGTGGACGGCGTCCTTGCCGCCGAGTTGCGCGCCGAGGCTGGCACCACGATCACACTGCTGTCACGCCTGAACTGGCACGACACCGGCCTGTTCCCGGCGCTGATGCAGGCCGGGCAGGACGTACACGGCAGTCACGGCCTGTTCTACTGGCTGCGGGCCCGGCAGCGAGGCTGGGTGATCACCCGCGGCCCAGCCGCAGTCGTGGTGGCCTGGCGGCCCGACGTGCAGCGCCTGGTGGTGCTGCGCCCAGTCGGCGACGCTGTCGCAGCCGCAGACCTGCTGGACACCGTGACCCGGGCCGCCGCGCTGGCCGTCCCCGGAGCCAGGCTGGTGGCTCGCTACTGCGGCCAGGCACTGGCCCAGGTCCTGCTCGATCGGGGATGGGGCCGGTTCAGCGGCGTATGGAGCCCAGGCACGCCCCGCGATGACGAGGCACACCCAGAGGTCATCATCACCGGCGCCCCCACCGGCATGCCCCCCGGCAGGCACTTCGAATCGGTGCGGGAGGCCGTCCGCTGGCATCACGGAGCCTACCGCTTCCACGCCAGCTCACGGCTCCTCACCGGCGGCCAGCAGGTCCCTGGTCTCAGCGCGGCCCAGGTCCACGCCGGCCTTGGGGATGCGGTCAGCTTCGAGGCCGCGGTCGCCTCGGCGCTCGACGGCCGCGACCGCACCCAGCTCACCTACCACTACCTCCATCACGGCAGCCAGGCTCGCGGGGTTCGCGATCACGGGCAACACCACCGGGGTCGCCCACGGCTACTACCTGTGGACCACCCGCGTGCCCCGGCTGGCGACCTACTTCCTGTGGCAGATCTACCGGCACGAGCACAGCAGCGGGGCCAGCGCACTCAACCTCGGCGGCTCGGAAACTCTCTCCTTGTTCCGCTACAAGACCAAGACCTTCCCTGAGCACGTGACCCAGCCAACCTCGATTCTCTGCCCACCGCTAACCCAGGACGGTGAACCATGCCCAGCCGGACGTTCCGCATCCACAACGGGGACGTGAAAGATCCCGTCCGCCAGTGCATGAGCCTGCTCACTGCCGGCGAGGAAGACCTGCTCATCCAGGAGGGAATTGTGGTGCCGGCCTGGCACCTGCCACCCGACGCCGTCGCCACCCTGGCTGATGCGGTGGACATGCTCGCGGACGCCCAGTTCAGCTCGCCCGGGCAGAAGACCTACCGGGATGAATTCTGCGGCCAGTACATCCGCGATCCGCACAGGCAGGACCCGCAGATCCTGACCGCGCTGCTGCTGGACTACCCGCTGGCCGACACCGCCCGCAGCCTGCTTGGCCCGCGCGTGGTGCTACGCAACTCCAGCATCCGCATCACCCACCCCCGCAGCCGCGACGCAACCATCTGGCATACCGACTTCCGGCCGCACGTGTCACCCGAACCACCGCTCGGCGCCGCCCCCACCGTGCTCGCCGCCCTGTTCTATCTCGACCCGGCCGACACCCAGACCGGCCCCCTGTATGTCCTGCTGGGCAGCCACCGCAGGCCCGAGCAGCCGGCCGCCACCATGTCACCCATGCTCGGGCAGGCCGAACTGGTCATGGAACCGGGCCAGGTCGCCCTAATGCACGGGGCCTTGTGGCACCGCGGCGGCGCCAACATCAGCCGCGACCGCGTCCGGCGGCTGATCACCGTGCAGCTGTCCACCATCTTCATGCCCCCGCACAATTTCACCGTCGCCAACCCGTCGGATGCCTACCTGCGCTTGGCCGAGCACGCCCGCGCGGATGGTGATGAGGCCCTGCTGGAACTGCTCGGCATGGGCGGCATAGACCCGGTGCGTGCCCTGTACTGATGAGCCACACCTCACCCGGCAGGCTGAAGCCGACGACGGTGTGCGCGGGTATTCCGCCGGGCCCGGCTATGACCTGCCCTCCGGCATCGGAACGGTGGCCAGCGCACCCGTGTTCCTCACCGCCCTAGCCCGGCCATGCGCGTCATCTGCTCCAGCCGCCGGGCCCGCCGCGTGAAGCAGCCCGGTTCGCACACCCCAGGTAGCCGTCATGACCGGTAGCACCAGGCACGGCGCCCCCGCCCGCAAGCAGGCGAACCACGCGTCCGCAGCCCGCAAGCGGGCGCTGCGCCGGCTGGCCCGCGAGGACCGGCTCACCTACCGTGCCCTCTACGAGCAGACCCGGCCGCTGGTGAGCACCGGCGACCAGGCGCGCGGCCGGGCCCTGACCTTGCTCCGCTACCACTACCCCTACCGCTACCTGGAACTGTACGCCCAGGAACGCCTCGGCCCAGGCACTACCGTCGCGCCGCAGATCCGGGCCACCGCCTGGCGCAAAGCCAGCAAGTGGCTGGCCACCCGGCACGCCGCGGCCTACCGGGAACTGTACGGGCAGGCCAGGGCCAGCGGGCTGGCTGGCCCTCGTGCCCACGACCTGGCCATCACCCAGCTCCGCAACGCTCACCAGGAACTGTTCGCCCGCCTTCTCACCAGCCAGATCACAAACCTGCTCGACCTTGCCAGCCAGCCGGCCGCGGGCTGCCCCGGGTGCGGCGGCGACCTCGCCAGCAACTGGACAGACCGCAGCATCTGCCCCCAGCCGTGCGGCAGGATGCACACCCGCTGCTCCCAGTGCGGGCAAGCCCTGGACAGCTGCCACTGGAACCAAGCGGCACTGACCTGCTCACAACCCGTCGCGCTGCACAACACGCAAGGGGAGGGCGAGGAGGCTAGCTGAGGTGCACGGACGGATAGAGCGGGAAGGGGGTAAGCATCTCGGCGGCCTGCCCGGCGACCTTGGCGGCAACCGCCTCGTCCAGGTCGTAGCGGGCCTTCGAGGCCTTGCCATCTGGCCCCCCGGCTGGCCGGGTGGCGGCCAGGACCGTCTCGATCAGGGCGGCGATCTGGTCCATCTCGGCCGGGCCGAGACCGCGGGTGGTCAGGGCGGGTGTGCCGAGCCGGATGCCGGAGGTGTACCAGGCGCCGTTCGGGTCGCGGGGGATGGCGTTGCGGTTGGTCACGATCCCCGAATCCACCAGCGCGCTTTCGGCCTGCCGGCCGGTCAGCCCGTACCCGGACACGTCCACCAGGACCAGGTGATTGTCGGTCCCACCGGTCACCAGGGTGACACCCCGCCTCGCCAAGCCCTCAGCCAGCGCGGCAGCGTTGGCCACGATACGGCGGGCGTAGCCGGCGAAGGCGGGCTGGCGGGCCTCGGCCAGGGCAACCGCCTTGGCCGCCATCACATGCGGCAGCGGCCCGCCCAGGACCATCGGGCACCCCCGCGCCACGAACGGGGCCAGGTCGTCTTCGCATAGCACCATGCCGCCGCGGGGGCCGCGCAGCGACTTGTGGGTGGTGGTGGTGATGATCTGGGCGTGCCCGACCGGGCTGGCATCCCCGGCCAGCACCCCGCCGGCGACCAGCCCGGCGAAATGCGCCATGTCCGCCATCAGCGTCGCGCCCACCTCGTCGGCAATCTCACGCATGAGCGCGAAGTTGATCAGCCGCGGGTAAGCGGAGTACCCGGCCAGCAGGATCAGCGGCCGGAACTCCCGCGCGATCTCCCGGACCGCGTCGTAGTCGATGAGGCCGGTGGCCGGGTCGGTGCCGTAGCTGCGCTGGTCGAACATCTTGCCGGAGATGTTCGGCCGGAACCCGTGGGTCAGGTGCCCGCCCGCGTCCAGTGACATGCCCAGCAGCCGCTGATTCCCCAGCTCCGCCCGCAGCCCCGCCCAGTCCTGCTCGGATAGGTCGTTCACGTGCCGGACCCCAGTCCGCTCCAGGGCGGGGGTTTCCACCCGGGCGGCCAGGATCGCCCAGAACGCCACCAGGTTCGCGTCGATCCCCGAATGCGGCTGCACATAGGCGTACGGCATGCCGAACAGCTCCCGGGCATGCCCAGCAGCGATCTCCTCTACCGCATCGACTTGCTGGCACCCTGCGTACACCCGTCGGCCGGCGGTGCCCTCGGCGTACTTGTCGTTCAGCCAGTTCCATCGCCAGCAGCACCGCCGGCGAGGCGTAATTCTCACTCGCGATCAGTTTCAGCGCCGACCGCTGGCTAGCCAGCTCCGCCACGATCGCCGCGCTACACCCGGCTCGACCGCCCGCACCACCTCCAGCCCAGCAGCGAACGCGGCCGACTCGGCACCATCTGGAAACGAGGCTTCAGGCACGGTGATCTTCTCCAGCACTGATCGGGCTCTTCGTCAGCTGTATCGACGTGGCCAGGCGGGATGCAGTCAAAACGAGCATCAGCACGGTCGCAGCGGCGATGCCCTGGTCCAGAGAATAGCGATCTGTCAGACACGTACGGTAGCGCGTTGGCCAGCCTCATTCCGCAGAAGTGAACCTGCGCACCGGGCCCCGGTCGTCCGGGGTAGGGAGAACCTGGCCGATCCTGATTAGCGGCGCCCTCGCACGCCCTTGGCTGCCCGGGCCGGTCCCGCATCCTGGGCTACCAGGTGATCTGGCGAGGTTCGCTCATGCTGCCGGCTGGCGGCTGGAGCAGGGGACGTCACGGCGAGCGGTTATCGCATGCTGCGGGCGCGGGACCAGTGACCGTAGGTGGTGCGGTCTTGGGCTCTTGGGGATTGCTCGCTCCGGGGGCGGGTTTGCTGTGAGGCGGCGGGCGCTGGTGATCGCAGCTGGTGGCGTGACGCCAGGTGTGCTCGTGCGCTGCCGGCTCGGGCCTGGGCCCGAGAACTGCCGTGGGCTCTCTTCGGTGATGCCGTGCTGGTCACCCACGCGGCGATTGTGGCGAGGCAGTTGTTCCACCTGGCGTGGGTCGTGGCCTGCTCGGCGGGTCGCCGATGGCTCGCAGTCCACGCCGGGTGAGTGGCGACGGCGAGTTCAGCGAGGACGGCGACCGCGCGGCGATGGCGCCGTGAAGGTCGCCAAGGTAGGCCGGGATGTCTTGGCTGATGGCGTGGGCAGCGCCGGCGGGGACGGCCAGCCATGCCGGGACCGGGCTCGGTGGGGGCCGGGATGCGGCCGGCTGGCTCAGGTAGACGGTGACCCGGCTGGTGAGGCGCTCGACGAGTTCTTCCTCCGTGAGGCCGCGGGTTGTCTGTGCCCGCGGCTCGGGCGAGGAGGCGGGCGGGGTGGAGGCCGGCCTGCTCGCCTCAGCAGGACGCGGCGGAGCTGGGCGTACCCAGAGGTCTGGGTGATGTCGTCGGCGCGGTCTTTGTAGCGGTCGCGGATGATCTTCTTGTAGGCGGGGCGGACGGCGGTTTCCAGGGCGTGCTGGAACCTGGGTGCGAGGGTGGCCAGGGAGTCGGACTGGCTGAGGGTGGTCCGGATGGTTTCGGTGGCGGATCTGGTGGCGGTGTCGTGGTTCAGGATGCGGTGAGGATCTCGCGGGCGGCGTACATGCGCGGGTCGTGGCGGACCCGGTCGAGCTGCTCGTCGGGTTCGGGGGCGGCAGCTCGTGGGTGACCACGTACAGGATGGTGGCGTGGCGGGCGCGGCTGAGGGCGACGTAGAGGCTGCTCGCGGCTCATGCCGGGGGTGATCAGCGGGTGCGCGGTGTTGACGGTGGAGCCCTGGGAGCGGTGGCCGGTGGTGGCGTACAGCAGTTCGACGTGGGCCGCGGCGTAGGCGGCGGGCAGGGTCACCGTCCCGGTTCCGGGGCCGAGGCGGGTGATGGTGAGGGAGCCGTCGGGATGGCGGGCGGTGACGCGCCAGGCGTCGCCGTTCTTGATCCAGTCCCGGCCGCCTGAGGTGCTCCAGGTCGGCGGGATGTTCTCGTCGCAGGAGGCGTCGCTGAACGGGGTGCCATCGTTCTGGAAGCCGTTGCCGTTGTAGCGCATCGTTTCCGGCACGCAGATCCCGGCCACGCGTGCATGGGCGCCTCCAGGTTGGACAGGTTGGACAGGTAGAGGTTGAACACCGGGAGGTTCAGCGCGAAGTTCCCCGAGCTGATGTTGGCCGCTACCTGCATGCGCAGGTTCCAGAACCAGTACGCCGCCGGGTACCAGTCCGCGTGGTCCCGGGAGAAGTTGAACATGTCCGCCACCCCGGCCTGTGAACCGGGTAGGGCGGACCGGCTGGACGCCGCCTCCGTGTACAGGTAGATCGTGCGCACGTTCTCCAGGTACTGGGCCGAGCCGTCGGCCGAGTTCATCTCGATGAGGCCCGAGCTGGCCCAGAAGTTATGCCACCACGCGAGGTGCGCCGCGGTCAGCGCCGCCTCGCCGCGGGCCGCGTCCCGGCCCAGCAGGCGCTCCGCGGTAGCCATCGCGTTCCCGCCCGCCCAGTGCGGCGCGGCGACAACGATACGGAATGAGCCGTTCAG
>CAVQPP010000096.1:0-5060 GCA_963714445.1 uncultured Actinomycetota bacterium | reverse complement strand
GCTGAGTTCCGTCGGCATAGACACCCTCGAACAGCTCAAACAGCTCGGCGTCTTGCGAGCCTGGCAGCTGATCGCGGACAAGACGCCGGTCGAGGAGTGTGTGCACACGCTGCTCGCGCTGGAAGGCGCGATTCGCTCGGTGCGGTGGACGGCGATCAGTCGGCAGGACCGCGATCGGCTGCTAGCCGCGGCCGGGTTGCGGTAGCCGGACTACCTGCGGCAGGTCGTCAGACGGTATGGCCGGTCTGCAGCGCGGTCCAGGTCTGGCCGTTCATCGAGCCGGTCGGATTGACGCCGACCTGCTGCTGGTAGTTGCGCACCGCGGCGAACGTCTCGGCGTCGAACTTGCCACTTATGGTCAGTCCGGCGTTCTCGGCGGCGTTCAGCGACTCCTGCAGCCGCTTGACGTCACCCGAATGCTGACCGAGATGCAGGTCGGGCTTCGAGCCGGCCGCGAGGAGCGCGGTGAGCGTGGACTTGCCGACGGTCGCCGCCGGATCCCCGGTCACCCCGGCTGCGGCTTGGAAGTTCAGCACGGCCTGCGCGGTCGCCTGATCGTATTGGCTGTTGATATCGCCGTGGTAGTAGCCGAGCTGGTGCAGCCGGGTCTGCACGTAGTGCACGTACTGTCCGGTCGAGCCCAGGCTCAGCGGCAGCGTCGTGCCGCCCTGAGTCACTGATGGGCTCGGCGAGGCGGACGGGCTGGCAGACGGGGACGCGCTAGCCGAGCCCGGCTGCAGGTTGACGCTGCCGATTGTCGGCGTCATCTGGACTGCCGTGGTCGGCGCGTTTGTCGGGGCGCCGTTACCTGCGCTGGCGTTGTTGTTGTTATGGCTGCCGATGTAGAGCAGGCCGAGGATCACGGCTGACGCGGCGACAACTGCGGCGAGCGTCGCCCACACGACCGGCTTGCGGACGCCGGGCGGCTCGTCGTCATCCCAGTCCGGGACTTCATCAGCTCCGGGAGCGGGAGGGTAAAGATCACCCGATTGGGGGTGCACGAGCTGCGTCTGCTCGGCGCCGAACGGTGCGACGGACTGTGGTCCAGAGGGCGGCGGCATCCGGTAGTCGGCCTCGACCGGCGGGATCATCTGCGTGAGGCTATGCGCGCTGACCTGGCCGTCTGCCGGACGGAAGAGCGACTCGAAGTCGGATTCGGGCGGCTGCGCGTGCGTGGGGCGATGCGCGGGCTCTGTTGGGTAGCCCTGCGGTGGATAGATAGGCAGCTGTTGCATCGCGCTCTGCTGTAGCGCGGTAGCGGCAACGGCTCCAGCGGGTACCGCCGTGTACGGCGTACCGCACATACGGCAGAACCGGCCTTCGACCGGCTCGCCGCAGGAGCCGCAGTAGGCCAAGCTCACCGCTCGTCACGCTCCATCGGTTGGCCGTGG
Source organism: uncultured Actinomycetota bacterium (assembly GCA_963714445.1). Classification (GTDB taxonomy): domain Bacteria; phylum Actinomycetota; class Actinomycetes; order Streptomycetales; family Catenulisporaceae; genus Actinocrinis. The sequence goes on along the minus strand of CAVQPP010000096.1, from coordinate 3,669 downwards.
GATTAACGCCGTCGATCCGCCCCTTGCGTCCGGTCGGCAACTTTAGTACGGCGACACGCGGCTCGGGTACAACTCGCACCTAGCATTTGCTCTCCTGGGACAGGACTGTCACATAGAGCGTCCTGGACGTTATCTGGCGCGATGCCCTTCAGGCTCCGTTACAGCTCCCTTATCCCGCGATACGTCAATCACAGGTACTGTCTGGCCGCCGCGACCGCCTGCGCGCCGTAGGAGGACCCGAACAGCGCCGCGTGTACGAGCAGCGGGTGCAGCTGGTGCAAGTTGATGCGCTCGCGCCAATCCTCGTCGAGCGGGTGCACCTCGTCGTATGCGGCGACGATCGTGTCCAGGTAAGGCGGCTCGAAGAGCGCCATCATCGCGAGGTCGGTTTCCCGGTGGCCGCCGTGCGCTGCGGGGTCGATCAGCCAGGCGCGGCCGCGCGTATCCCAGTGGATGTTGCCGGCCCACAGGTCGCCGTGGATCCTCGCGGGCAGTTCCGGCGGTCCGGCTAGCTCCTCTATACGCGCACACACCTGCTCGATCGCGGCCACGCCCTTAGCGTCGACCGCGCCACGGTCCGCCGCCGCGCGTAGATAGGGCAGCACTCTGCGTCGGGCGTAGAAGCCCGGCCATTCCTCTTCCTCGGTGTTGTCGAGCGGTAGTGAGCCGATGTAGCCGGGCCACTGCGCGCCGAAGGCCTGCGCGCCGCGCGCGTGCAGCGTGGCCAGTTGGCGGCCGAACTCCTCGGCGCCCTCGGGCGTCGCTCGTCCCGGCGTGATCCAGGTGGTCACCAGCAGCGAGTCGCTGGCGCCGAGTACTTCGGGCACGAGTACGCCCTCGGCCTCACGCAGCCACCGCAGCCCGCTGGCCTCGGAGGCCAGGAAGTCCGCGTCCCTCCCGTCGGTCGCTTTGACGAAGACGTTGCCGCCGTCGAGCAGCGAGACCCGGTACGTCCCCGCCCCCCCGGCGCCGGTGCCCAGCGCCGTCACCCCGGCCACAGCGCCCCCTAGCACCGCGGCCACCTGGTCGCCGATCACCCTGCCCTCGTCTCCAGCGCCTTCCCGATGTGCGACAGCAGGCCCGGGATCGCGGCCTCCACCATCGCCAGGCATTCTTCGAAGCCTGCCAGAGAACCGTAGTACGGATCGGGGACGTCCATTCGGTCCGGCCCGGCGGCCGGGTCGAACTCACGCAGCAACCGCAACTCGGCTGTGCGGTCAGGCAGTGTGAGATTCGTCTGGGTGAGATTTGCCTGGTCGGCCCGATCGGCCCAACGCCGCAGAGTCCGCAGATGCCCGGAGTCCATGGCGACTACCAGGTCCCGCCGGCCCAGCTCGGCGGGCTCGAACTGCCGGGCGACGTGCCGCGAGGGGTAGCCGTGCCGTGCCAGCACCCGAACGGTCCGCGGATCGGCGCAATCACCCACATGCCAGTCGCCGGTGCCCGCGCTGTCGACCGCTACCGCGTCGGCGAGATCGGACTCGGCTACGTGCGCGCGCAACACCCATTCGGCCATCGGTGAACGGCAGATGTTCCCGGTGCAGACGAAGCAGACCCGGTATGGACCGCGCTCGCGCGTGGGTCGGCGGTCCACACCGGTACGGATGTCCGTGTCGTTGTTCACTGGCCTTGTTCTTCGGTCATGATCGTGTGCCCGGGTGTTGAGCTTCGGCCGCTGCTTCCGGCTGTTCCAGCCCTGCTACCGCTCGTCACTTCTTCGCGTCGTCGGGTAGCAAGGCGTGCAGAACGAGTGAGACGACGGTCGCGATCACGCCTCCGATCAGGGCGTACCAGAAGTTCTGCACGTGGAAGCGGACCGCGAAGTGCTCTGAGATCTTCGAGGTCAACAACAACATGAGAGCGTTGATGACGAACGTGAACAGGCCTAGGGTGAGGATCAGCACCCCGAAGCTGAAGAACTTGACGATCGGCCTGATGAACGTGTTCACCAGCCCAAAGATGAGCGCGACCAGCAGAACTGTCCACACCAGCTGGAAGCCTGTCCCCTGGAACTCGATGTGCGGCTTGGCCAGGATTGAGGCCACGTAGAGTCCTACGCCGTTCACCAGGATCTTGATCACGAATTTCTTCATGGCCGCATGTTCCCGCAAGTGGCACGCTTCAGCCAACAAGGTGTGGCAAGCTGTTGTAGAAGGGTAAGGGTGGCGCTCGCAGAGCGTTGTGTATCACCCATCCGCGTCAGAGCCCGCCACAAAAACGGGCATTTTGTGCGACACAGGATATGATCGACGCCATGACAGCAGTGGATGACCGGCTCGGCCACATGGTCAAGAGCCTTGAACAAGAGCTCTCAGGAGCTAAGGACGCGGCGCTGCGCCCGATGGGCCTCACCGTTCCGCAGTACCAGGCGCTGTTGGTGATTGCTGACACGCCCGGTATCAGCGGGGCCGAACTTGCCCGCCGGTGCCTAGTGACTCCGCAGACGATGACGACGGTTCTGGGCAACCTGACCGTCAAGGGCCTTATCGAGCGGCGGACCGTCCCGGGTCAGGGCCGCGCGATGGAGACCACCATCACCGCGGCCGGCAAGAGATTGCTCGGCCGCGCCGACAAGAAGATCCTCGAGGTCGAGGAGCTGCTCAACGGGCAGCTCAGCAAGGCGGACCAGCAGTCCCTACGCAAACTGCTGGAGAAGTGCCGCAGCGCGTTCGCCAATGTGGTGACGACCCCGGTCGAGGCGCAGGAGACTGCCGCCGCGCCCGCGCGTCCCGCACGGAAGGCCGCGAAGAAGGCACCCGCCGCCAAGAGGCCCGCGAAGAAGGCTGCTTCGAAGCGCACTGCAACCCGCGCCAAGAAGGCCTGATCGCAGCCGGCGACAGCCGGTGAACATCACGGCAGTCACAACCATACTGTCTCGGCAGTATAAGTCAGTGAACTGAAGTGATACAGGGTATCAATGGTTTCAGTGCGACACAGCAGGACCCGTAGGTATCCATCAGTATCAATAGGCGTCGGCTCTCACTTCCGTGACACGGGTTGGCGGTGGAACGGGGTGCGACGCCGGCGACGGACAGCCCGCCGGGGTGCGCTAGGTCCCGGCGGGCTCAGCCGCGTGCGCTTCCGCGCAGTCTTGCGCCGGCCAGTGTTGGCTAAAGGCGTGCGGGCTTAGCCGCGTGCGCTTCCGCGCAGTCTTGCGCCGGCCAGTGCCGGCCAGTGTTGCCTAAAGGCGTGCGGGCTTAGCCGCGTCCCCTTCCGGGCACTCTTGACCCGAGCGAGAAGCGTCGAAGCTGGTGGCATCAACCCCGAGGACAGTTGACTAAAGCCTGGATCAAGTGAGGCCGGGTGGCTGGCGCCCAAGTCGAACGCGATATATCGTGGATTTGGGAACGGGGGCGACGTGCCGGACGTTCTCCTATCAGACGCCGCAGAGCGCGGCGTCGTAGCGGCTCGGTGAAGGGGTTGGAAGGCACACCATGAAGATGCCGTTCTGGCTCAAGGCTGTTCTGGCGGTCGTCGGTGTGGTGATCGCCGCCAAGGTCGTCATCGCGCTGGTCACTGCGGTGTTCAGCTCGTTGTTCTTCGTCGCGTTGGCCGTCGGGGCGGTCGGCGTGCTGTGGTACGGATACCACCGGTTCATGAACTCGCTGCCCGCCTACAAGCGTCGGCAGATTCGCAACAAGCGCGACTACTGATCCATCGGTCCATCGC
>CAVQPP010000095.1:0-25828 GCA_963714445.1 uncultured Actinomycetota bacterium | reverse complement strand
TGCATCATGAAGCTCTTCGAACAGGGCCGCTTCTGGCTGGACGATCCCGTGACGACTTATCTGCCGGAATTCCAGGGCGGAAAAGCCCGATCACCATCCGGCGATCTGATGACGCATTTCTCCGGTTTGCGGCCCGATCTCGATCTCGATCCGCCATGGACCGGCTATCGAAACCGGTATTCACCGCGCACTCATCGATAAACCCGCCAATCCGCCCGTAACGAGGTTCGCTTACAGCGATATTAATTTCATTCTGCTGGGCGAAATGGTGCAGCGCCTGAGCGGCATCCCGCGAAAACGAATATGTGAAGCAGATCCTTATTCGATCCTCTGGGAATGAAAGAGACGGGATATCTGCCCGCCGCGACGCTGCGACCCCGCATCGCGCCCACCGAGACGATGAAAGACGGCGACGATTCTTCGCGGCGTGGTTCACGATCCTACCGCGCGCTACATGGGCGGCGTGGCGGGGCACGCCGGGGTATTTTCCACCGCGGATGATCTCGGCGAAGTTCTGCCAGATGCTCCTCGACGGCGGCGACGGTCTGTTCAGCCCGGTGACCATCCGCGAAATTCTCCGAACCCCGGCCACCCCGTCAACCAACCCGTGCTGCGCGGACGTCGGCTGGGATATCGATTCGCAATATTCGGGAAATCGCGAGATCGTTATTTCCCGTCGGCGATCCTTTGGACACACCGGTTTCACGGGCACTTCGCTCTGGATCGATCCCCGTTCCCAAGACTTATGTTATCCTGCTTGCCAACTCCGGCCATCCGCATCTGCGCAAAGCCGGTCACGCCGCTTACGCGCGGCAGGTGGCCACGATTGCGGCCTCGGCGTCGGTTATGGGTCGAATGGGGTTATCGCCGGAATCCTGCCGGCCGAACCGGGCTGGACGTTCTCGAAGCCAGACCAACTTCCGGCGTGCTGCGGAATAAACGGGTCGGCCTGATCACCAACCAAACCGGCATGGACCGGCAACGGCACGTCGCAACGTCGATCTTATGAACAGCCGCGGGCATCGACGTGGCGGGCCTCTTCTCGCCCGAGCACGGTTTCGCCGGGCGTTGAAGACCGCGAGAATCTCGCCGATGCGAAAGACCCAGCGACGGGCATCCCCGTCTGGAGCCTCTACGTAAAACGCTCCGTCCTACTGCGGAAATGCTGCGGGGTTTGGACGCGCTGGTGTTCGATATTCAGGATCCTGGGGGTCCGCTTCTACACTTACGAATCCACCATGCTCTACGCCATGGAGGAAGCGGCGAAATCGAAGATCCCGTTCTATGTCCTCGACCGGCCGAATCCTCTTCACGGGCATGCACGTCGAAGGGCCGATGCTCGATCCCGGCAAGCTCTCGTTCGTGGGCGCATGGCCGTCTGCCGCTGCGGCACGGCATGACGATGGGCGAACTGGCCGCGCTCGAAAACGGCGAACTCCATCTTCACGCCGATCTGCGCGTAATCGAGGTGGCCGGCTGGAACCGCGACGAGTGGTTCGACGGCACGGGTTTGCCGTGGGTGAATCCCTCGCCGAACATCCGCAATCCCAATCGAGGCGCTGCTCTATCCAGGGCTCGCCATGCTGGAGTATTCGGTTAACTATTCGGTCGGGACGCGGCACGGACGCTCCTTTCGAGCAAATCGGAGCGGACTGGATCAAGGGCCGGGAACTGGCCGAGTATCTGAGTACTCGCGGAATTCCTGGCGTGCGGGCTTATCCGCTGACGTTTACTCCCACGGCTTCGCACTTCGCGGGCAAGACGATTGAGGGCGTGGGGTTTTCGGTTACCGATCGCGAGGTTTTTTCCAGCGCGACGGCTCGGGCCTGGAGGTTGCGATGGCGCTGGCGAGGCTCTATCCGGGAAAAATAGTCGTGGGAGACCGAACAAGAATCTAATCGGAAGCCAGTCCGTGATTACGGCGCTCGGTGATCAGAGGAGACGCCGGTAAAGGCCGCCGACGAGGGTGTTGGCGCGTTCGAGGCGACTTCGTCGTAAATATCTGCTTTACCGGTAATTCCGGCCATGCGATTGCACGAAGAACGGCAGAATGAACAATTTGTCTGTCGTCTGCGCGCTCCTGATTTGACCAGGCTGGTGCGTGGCGGCGGACCGCTACGCAGATCTCCACGTTCGCCGGCGGCGCGCCGCAGAAGACCCCGATTGACGCAAGGAGCGCTTCCGTGGGATCTCCGACGGGCGCAGCGACAGACACGGCCGGCAACCTCTTCTTCACGGGTGATCACTGCGTCTTCAAAATGGACCTTCGCCGGCGTGCTGACCCGCGTCGCGGGGAATGCACGGGCGGGTTATTCCGGTGACGGCGGGCCTGCTACCGAAGCGCAGCTGAACAATCCCTACGGCGTGGCGGTGGATGCCGCCGGGAATTTATATATAGCGGACACTTTCAATTATCGGATCCGGAAAGTCTCGGCCGGACGGTATCATTACGACCATCGCTGGAACCGGTGTGGCCGGTTATTCGGGTGATGGCGGGCCTGCACTCGAGGCGCAAATCGGCGAGGTGGTGGCGATCGCGATCGACGGAGCCGGCAACCTGTTTCTCGATGATCTTTTCAACGCCATCCGCAAGGTTTCGACGACGGGGATTATTTCGACGATCGTGCAAAACGGAGGACCCGCCGTTAATGGCGCAGCCGAATCTGCCGATGGGGATCGCCGCCGATGCCGCCGGGAATCTCTATATCGCGGACACCTATAAGCTCATGGTTCGGCGGATCTCGCCCGACGGGGTCGTCACCGTAATCGCGGGGAACGGCATCGTTTGGAAGCGAACGGGAGATGGCGGTCCAGCGGTCAACGCTCAGTTGAATAGTGTCGATGCGATCGCGGTGGATGCGGCGGGCAACATCTACATCGGCAGCGGTCTGCACTGGCAGATACGCAAGGTGTCGCCGGACGGGATCATCTCGACGCTATACCCAGGCGACGCGACGCAGGGCACGTCGGGGGCATCCGTCGGGATCGCGGCCGACAATGTGGGGAATGTCTATATGACCGACTACATCCGGGATGGGGTTCGAAAGTTCGCGCCGAATGGAACATGGACGATCGTCGCGGGGTAATGGGAATTTCTCGTTTTCCGGCGACGGAGGCCCGGCAACGGAGGCTCAGCTGTTCCTTCCCTCCGCCACTGCCATCGATGCCGCGCATAACGTCTATCTCGCGGACACGCCAGAATGGCCGGGTGCGCAAGGTTTCGACTGACGGCGTGATCACCACGATGGCGGGCAACGGCGTCTACGCGGATGGCGGCGATGGCGGGACCGGCGATTGATGCGCAGATCTATCGACCGCTGAGCGTCGCAGTGGATCAGGCCGGAAATGTGTATTTCACCGACGCCAATAACAGTCGCATCCGGAAGATCTCGACCGACGGAACTATCACGACGTTTGCAGGCAACGAGACCGGCGGATATTCGGGAGACGGAGGACCGGCGAGTGCAGCGCAATTGCGACGTCCGTGGGGGCTGGCTTTCGATAAGGCCGGCAATCTCTTCGTCGCGGATTTCGGCAATCAGCGCGTGCGCAGGATCTCCGTTGCTGGCATCGTCAGTACCGTGGCGGGAACGGGCGCGAGAGGCTTGGCGGGAGTCGGTGGTCCGGCGCTGAACGCGCAGTTGACGACGCCGTACTCCGTCGCGGTCGATGGCATTGGCAGCCTGTATATCTTCGACCAGACCGGATATGGACGCGTGGTGAAGGTGTCGACCGATGGGATACTGACACAACTCGCCGGTAACGCGGACATCGGCGGCCCGCCGAGAAGCCGTCAGACGACGTATGTGAACGCCGTCGCGGCAGATGCGGTGGGGAATGTCTTTCTCACCGACTCGTACAACTACCGGGTGCGGGAGATCTCGACCGACGGCTCAATCCTTACAATCGCGGGAGATGAATTACCGGGATACAGCGGCGACGGCGGCCCCGCGACGCGTGCGCGACTGCTCGATCTGATCGGGCTGGCGGTGGACGATCAGGGCGATGTCTATGTGGCCGACAGCTCGAACGACGCGATTCGTGTCCTCGATCCCCGAACCGTTCCTCATCCCGGACACCCGTCCTATAGGACAAGAAGTTTCCGATAGAATTGCTGTATGGACCTCGTGGTCAATGGCGTCCGGCGCGATATCAAAAGCGACCCGGATCGTCCCCTGCTTTATGTGCTCCGCGATGAACTCGACCTCACCGGAGCCAAATACGGCTGCGGCGAAGGGCAATGCGGCGCTTGCACCGTGCTCCTGGACGGCTTGCCCGTTCGATCCTGCATTACGCCTTTGAAGAGCCGCGCAAGGCAAACAAATCACGACCATCGAATCGCTGGAACAGAATGGCCGCCTGCATCCGGTGCAGGAGGCTTTTATCGAAACCGACGCGATGCAGTGCGGCTACTGTACGACCGGCATGATCATGAGCGCGGTCGGATTCTCGCGAAGAAACCGAACCCGTCGGACGCCGAAATTCGCTCGGGACTGCAAGGCAACATCTGCCGCTGCGGAACGTATCCGCGAATCGTCGAGGCTGTCCGCCTGCGCGTGCGTAAAGGAGCGTCACGCCATGCCTGAGTAATACCGGGCTTCGAAACCGAACGCTATGAGCTGCACGAAGGGCCGCTCTATCGGTTCACGCCCGACCGGCGCGATTTTTTCAAGCTGCTGGGCGGCGGATTTCTGGTTCTGCTCGCCCATGAGCCCGGAGCAAGCGCGCAGGAATCGGGCGGGGCAGACGCGGCGGCAGGCCATGCCGCAAGAACTCGGCGCGTGGCTGCACATCTCCGAAACCGGCGCGATCACGGTGTTCACCGGCAAGGTGGAGATGGGGCAGAATATTCGCACTTCTCTCACCCAGGCCGTCGCCGAGGAGTTGCGCATCGGCCCTTCGCCGCATACAACTGGTGATGGGGGACACCGCGTTTACGCCCTACGATTTCGGCACGGTCGGCAGCATGACGACGCCGCATCATGGCGCCACAGCTTCACAAGGTCGCGGCCGCGGCGCGCGAAATGCTGCTCGATCGAGGCGGCGCAACGCTGGAAACGCCCGCAGGGCTCAGGTCGCGATCGCGGACGGCGTGGTCCGCAATACACCGACCAGGAAACGCTCTCCTTCGGCGAACTCACCCATGGCCAGAAGCTCTCGAAAACTATCGCCGCGGACGCTCCCGTCACGCCGGCTACAGAGTGGAAATTCGCGGGACACGACATGCGCAAATCAATGCGCGCGCGATCGTGACCGGCCGGGAGAAGTTCACGTCCGACATGAAACTGCCCGGCATGATGTACGGCCGCGTGGTTCGTCCGCAGGCGTTTCAAAGCGACGCTGACCTCGATCGACACGAAGGCCGCCGAGCGAGATTGCCGGGGTGACGGCCGTTCGCGACGGCGATTTCGTGGCGTGGCCTGCGACGATTCGTCGAAGCTCGATCGCGCCGCCGCCGCCATCGTCACGCGAATGGAAGACAGTTCCGCAGACCAGTTCGCGCGAGCTTTTCGCGCACTGAAGGCGAATGCCCGTGCCGCTGAAGCCGCTCGACTGGCGATCTCGCGGGCATTCATCGGCTCGACGGCAACTTACAACGTCGCCTACATCGCCCATACGCCTCTTGAACCGCGCGCGGCGGTGGCTGCAATGGGAGGGCGATAAACTGACCGTCTGGACTGGCACGCCAGCGGCCCGTTCGGTGTTCGCGACGGAACTCGCCAGGCCTTCGGAATTCCGGAAGCAAATGTGCGCGTGATCGTGCCGCGAACGGGCTCCGGGTACGGCGGCAAGCACACCGGGGAATGCGCTGTCGAAGCCGCGCGTCTGGCCAAAGCCGCGGGCAAACCGGTGAAGCTCAGTGGACCCGCGAAGACGAATTCACCTGGGCGTATTTCCGGCCCGGCGGGGTAATCGAAGTGCGCAGCGGCGGCTACGCAAGGACGGCACCATCACGCGCTGGCAGTTCCACAATTACAACTCGGGCAACGCGGCCGTACGAAGCCCTTACAATATTCCGAACCAGATGGCGGATTTCATCAGGCGGATTCCCGCTGCGGCAGGGCTCGTATCGAGGGCTCGCGGCCAGCGCCAACCACTTCGCGCGCGAAAGCCATATGGACGAGATGGCGCACGCGCGGGCATGGAGCCGGTGCGTTTCCGGATGAAGAATGCGACCGACCCGCGGCTGCGGGCGGTGATCGAAGCGGCCACCGAAGTGTTCCGCTGGGGCCGCGCGAAGAAACGCGCCGGGCAGGGCTTCGGGATGATGGCCGGCTTCGATAAGGGCGGCTATGTTTCGGCTGCTGCGAGATCACGGTGACGAACGGCAGTGGTGAAGATCGACCGGATTGTGCAGGCCTTCGAATGCGGCGCGATCGTGAATCCCGACGAGCTGAGGAACCAGGTGGCGGGCGGCACGATGATGGGCGTGGCGGCGCGCTTTTCGAGGCCATCGAATTCGAGAACGGCCGGATTCTGAATCCGCAGCTTTCGAAGCTACCGGGTACCGCGCTTCGGCGACATGCCCGGAAATCGACGTGGTCTGGTGGATCGTAAAGATCTGCCGTCGGCCGGGGCGGGGGAAACGCCGATTGTGGCCGTGGCGCCGGCTGTGGCAACGCGATCTTCGACGCCACCGGCAAGCGTTTGCGGGCGATGCCGCTCAGGCTCTCCTAAAATGTTCACCGCTCTTTTCACCGCCTTGCTGTGGGCCGCGCAGGCGGTAGCGCCCGCTAAAGCACCCGCCCTCGCCAATCCGCTTCTGCCCTCAGGTCCCGATCCCTGGGTCATTAACCACGACGGTTACTTCTATTTCATGAGCACCACAGGAAGGAACCTCAGAATCCTAAAAACTCAAAACATGGCAGACCTGAAAAACGCCGAAAGCAAAATTGTCTGGACGCCCCCATCGTCCGGACCCGACTCGCGCGACGTGTGGGCCCCTGAATTGCACTTTCTGAACGGAAAATGGTACATCTATTTCGCTGCCGACGCGGGCACCAACGAAACTCATCGCATTTATGCGCTCGAAGGATGCAGCGCGGATCCACTCGGTTGCCAATGGACCATGAAGGGAAAGGTCGAGGACCAAAGCGACAAATGGGCTATCGATCCCACCATCCTTCAGGATAACGGCCAGATGTATCTTTTGTGGTCCGGATGGCCGGGCGATAAGGATGGCGTGCAGAACATCTACATCGCGCGGCTCAGCGATCCCTGGACTGTCGCTGGCCCGCGTGTTCTCCTCTCTACACCCAAATACGGGTGGGAAAAGGTTGGGGACCGCCTGCCTGATCAGGTTCCTCAGCACGTGAACGTGAATGAGGCTCCGGAAACAATCGAGCGCAACGGGAAGATTTTCCTGACCTATTCCGCAAGCGGCTGCTGGACTGACGACTACGCACTGGGAATGCTGACCGCCAAAGCCGGAAGCGACCTGTTGAATCCCTCGTCCTGGTCGAAAAGCTCGAAGCCGGTCTTCTCGTCATCGTCCAAAGCACACGTCTATGCGCCGGGTCACAACGCGTTTTTCCAGGGATCTGACGGCAAAGACTGGATCGTGTATCACGCCAATTCAAAGCCGGGACAGGGTTGTGGAGACGCCCGCTCTCCCCGCGCTCAGCCCTTCACATGGAATCCCGACGGAACCCCGAATTTCGGCACGCCGGTCAGTCTCGATACCCCGCTCCCCAGACCCTGATGCGAGCCTTCATTCCGCTTCTCGCGACGGCGGCAGCCCTGGCCGCGCCGCCTTCCCCGGTGTTCCGCAATCTCTCGCGCAGAGCCGCGCGCGACTCGTCTCGAACGTGCGCTATAGTCTGGCGCTTGATCTCAGACCGCACGCGCCGTACCTGCTCGGGCACGAAGTTATCGAGTTCGATCTCACCCGTGTCCCCCCCGAGCCACTCGCGCTGGACTTTCGCGATCTCACAACGGCTGGCGAGATCGCCAACGGTCGAATCTCGAATCTTCTGGTGAATGCGTCGCGGGCAGCGCCCGAGCAGGGTAACGGGCACATCATGCTGCCGATCTCGTGGAGCTTCTTGCGCGGGAACGAACCACATCGAGCTCGACTTCGAATCGGCCATTGCGGAATCGAACCAGGTCGCGGCGTTCGGGTCGCCGGACTTGGACAGCCGGATGAAGTACGGGTTCGAACTGTCCGTGCCGGTGTTGGTGACCGTCCAGGTCTTGATGTTGCGCTGGAAGTCGTCCGCGGTGGCCTGGTACACGGCGGCGTCGGCCGAGTCGCCATGGCGCGTCGCGATGGCCGCTGCGGCGGTCAGGCCGGCGATCTCGGCGGCGATCGTCGAGACCGAATACCCGGACTGCTCCTCCCAGCGCTCCACGCCGAACGACGGACCGTGCGCGACCAGGAAGTCCGCGGCGGGCTTGATGTGCGCCGTCCACAGCGCCTGGTCGCCGCCGAGCCCGGACAGGTACGCCATCAGGATCGGGTACGCGGTCTCATCCAGCTGGTCGCCGCCGGTGTCCGGCGCGGACAGGCCGTTGACCAGCGAGTTGCGCGGCAGCTCGCCGTTCGGCCGCTGCTGGCGCTCCAGCAGGAACCGCGCCGCCGTGCGTGCGGTCGCCACGTCGCCGTCGGCGAGCAGGCCGGTGAACGCCTCGTACAGGTCGCGGGCGAACACCTCGCGGTACGAGCCGAAGTACACCGCCTTGCCGTTCACCGACGCCCCCGCGTCCACCGCCTGGCCCCACGGCGAGGCGAGCGACGCCACGATCGCGCCGGGGAAAGTCTTGTCCTCGCTCGCCTTCAGCACGTTCGCGTCGAGCGCGTAGGTCCGCTCGATCGTCTGTCGATCGATGCCTGACACCGATCGGGGAGCGGGGTTGAGCGAGTGGTCGTAGTCGCGCCAGCCGTCGGTGTACGAGTCCCGCACCGCACCGAAGGGCGCGCGCAGCGAGCGCGAAGCCGTACTCACCGCGTCGGCCTGCGTGCGGCCGAAGCCGAGCGAGAGCGTGAACGCACGGCCGTGAGCCGGCGTGACGTCTTCCGTCGCGACGATGTGGCCGTCGGGCGCGGACGTGGTCGAGGTGAGCGAGTGCGCCGCGTCGAGCTGCGTCAGGCCGTCGCTGGCAGTGCCCGCATAGCCAACAGACGCGCTGCGCGCGGAATCGGCGTTCAGAGCCATGTACGTCGGCACCGCGTAGTCGCGATTCGAAGCCTCGCTGACCGTGGACGTGTCGTAGACGACAGGCACGCCGCTACTCGCATCGACAACTCCGGTATCGGCGCCCGCGTTATCCGTCCCGCCGCCACCATTGCCGTTCACGTGCGCGTCGAGGCGCGCGTACACGTGCAACCCCCGCACGTCCGTGCTGCTGCCCGGCGTCGGCGCTATCCGCGTGTTCATCAGCACGCTGTCACGACTCGGGTCGGTGACGTACGTCGTGGTCAGCTGGTAGCCGTGCTTCGCGTCGATCGAGGTCACCGTGCACACCATGCCGGTTTGTCGCGCGCTGACCGTGTACGTCATGTCGCGCGTCTGCAGGTCGGTGAACGACGAGCCGTCGGTCACCACGTACTGCAGCGTGCTCACGTTCGTGTTGTCGATCGTCGGCTCGTAGACGTCGGACAGCACACCGTTGGCGACCGTGTACCAGACCTTCGACGTCGTGTTACGCGCGGTGCCGAGGCAGTCCTTGCGCGCCAGGTCGAAGTAGGACGTCACACCGGGACCGCCCGACGCCACGCCGCTGGCGCCGGACGGCGTCGTCGCGAGTGCTGGTGTGACAGTGGCGAACAGAGCCAAGGTGGTACCGGTCGCGATGGCAGCCGACCGTCGTGCGGAGGGGCGTTTCATCGTTCACCTCATCCGGACAGGCGTCGTCCAGCACCGTTGTCGACGGCGCGGCAAGCCCGAGCACGATGTCGCCGCTTCGAAGGCTTGTCAATCTTGACCGTGCTGACAGTGAGTCATCCCCTGCCGACGTCGAGCGCGCCGGCAGGGGATGACCACTTGTGAGCTGCTACGGCGTCACATGTGCGACGAATGTCGCCCAGTTGGCAAGCGAATCCGCCTCCAGGCCGAAGATACTCGTTGCATCCACACCGTGTCGGACGGGTCAGCCACCGCGGCCGAGTAGTCGCCCCAGCGGATGGTGCCGTGGCCCTGGGACGCCTCCACCGCGCTTAGATCGCATACTCGTCGACAAGTAATCGTGATAGAGTAATCGCGAACGAGTGATTGCGAGAGACCGAAAGGTGGCGGCGGCCATGGCAGTAAAGGGCATGGCCAAACAGCGCAAGGTGAGCAATCTGCTCGCGCTCGCGGTGCTCTCCACGGTCGTCGAGCGGCCGATGCATCCATACGAGATCGCCTCCCTGCTGCGAAGTCGCGGCAAGGAGGACGACATGGACATCAAGTGGGGCTCGCTCTACACGGTCGTGCGCAACCTGGTGAAGCACGGCTTCATCGAGGTCGTCGACACGGAGCGGGCCGGCGCGCGTCCGGAGCGGACGGTCTACCGGATCACCGAGGCCGGCCGCGCTGAGCTGGTGGATTGGGTCCGCGAGCTGGTGTCGACGCCGCAGCCGGAGCATCCGAAGTTCAAGGCCGGCCTATCCGTGCTCGCGATCCTCGGACCCGACGAGGCGGCGGAGCTGCTGAGGCAGCGGCTCACGACGCTCGAGCAGGCGATCGCGGCAACGCGCGCGCTGCTCGCCGAGCACACCGAGGTGCCCCGGCTGTTCCTGGTCGAGGACGAGTACGAACTCGCGGTGCGCGGGGCGGAGGCGGCGTGGGTTCGCGCGCTGGTCATCGAGCTCGAAACCGGCGCGTTCCCCGACCTGCCGGCGTTGGCGTGCGGCGCACGCCGCGATCACCGGGGGCGAGGCATGAGATAAGCCCGGCCCCGACGGGGTGTTGGCGCACCACCGCCGGGGCCTTCGATCCCGAACCGGAACCCACCCGAGGCAGGCCCGGCCGCGAGACGGCAATCGCCAGGATAACCGGGGCTTCCTCCGCGTGAACGGTTCGGATCGTCAGACAGATCCAAATCGGGATGTTTCGGAGGAATCATGAATAAGGTACGTTCGGCGCTGGTCATCGGCGGCGGGATCGCCGGCTCGGTCACCGCGCTGGCGCTACGTAAGGCCGGGATCGAGGCGACCGTCTACGAGGCGTATCCGCCCCAGTCCACTTCGCCACAGTCCAACGGCATCGGCGGCGGTCTCGGCCTCGCGCCCAACGGCCTGGCAGCCCTCGACATCGTCGGCGCGGGCGACGCCGTCCGCGCGGTGGCGAGCCCGATGCCGAAGACGGTGATGACGATCGGTAGCAAGCCGGCCGGGACCCTGCGCACGTTGCAGGGCGTCGAGCCGTTGCAGTTCGTCATGCGTGGCGCGCTGCATCAGGCGCTGCACGACGCCGCGTGGTCGACAGACGTGCAATTCGAGCACGGCAAGCGGTTCGTCCGCGCGGATGACAACCACGACGGCGGCATAACCGCGCACTTCGCCGACGGAACGAGCGCCACCGCCGACATTCTGATCGGCGCCGACGGCATCCGATCCGCCGTACGCACGCTGATCGACCCGAACGCGCCGGGCCCGAACTACACCGGCATGATCGGCTTCGGCGCCTACGACCTCGACCCGGATGTGCTTCCGGCCGCTGACCTCGGGCCCGGCACGATGGTGTTCGCGTTCGGCAAGCGCGCCTACTACCTGTATTGGCGGCACAAGGACGGCACGATCGGCTGGGGCGCGAACCTGCCGTGGAAGGACTATCTGACCATCACCGAGGCTCGCGCCACGCCCGCGCAACAGTGGCTTGCGACGCTGCGCGAGGCGTACGCGGGCGATGTCCCGGGGGAGCGGTTCGTCGAAGCGACCAACCCCGAGACGCTGGAGACGACCGGCAGCCTGCACATCATGCCGCCGGTACCGCACTGGTACCGCGGCCGGATGGTCTTGGTCGGCGACGCGGTGCACGCGCCGTCGAACAGCACCGGTCAGGGCGCGTCGCTCGCCATCGAGAGCGCGATCCAGCTCGCACGCTGCCTGCGCGATCTGCCCTCGCACGGCGAAGCGTTCGCGGCCTACGAGCGGTTGCGCCGTCCGCGCGTGGAGCGCATCGCGGCCCAGGGCGCGAAGATCAACCACGCCAAGGCCCCCGGACCGGTGGCGAAGGTGTTCATGCGTGCTCTGATGCCGATCATGTTCCACCCCGCGATGGTCGAGCGGAGCGCTGGCAAGTCGCAGCGCTACCGCATCGACTTCGACCAGCCGGCGACTGCAAGCAGCGTTGCCTGACCACTGCACCTGAATCACCAGCACCGATGCCCGGGTCAGCCACGAACGGCCGACCCGGGCATCGGTTCAACGTGCTTTCAGAGCATCAGATCGATTACGCCTTCAGGTCGAACCGGTCCAGGTCCATGACCTTGGCCCACGCCGCGACGAAGTCCTGCACGAACTTCTCGCCCGCGTCGTCGCTCGCGTAGACCTCGACGAGGGCCCGCAGTTCGGAGTTCGAGCCGAAGACCAGGTCGACGCGGCTGCCGGTCCACTTGACCTCGCCGGTGACCCGGTCGCGGCCCTCGAAGGTCTCCGCGTCGTCAGACGTCGCGACCCATTCGGTGGCCATGTCGGTCAGGTTGGCGAAGAAGTCGTTCGTCAGCGCGCCGGGCCGGTCGGTGAACACGCCGAGCGAGGACTGCTGGAAGTTCGCGCCGAGGACGCGCAGACCGCCGACGAGGACCGTCATCTCCGGCGGACTCAGCGTCAGCAGGTTCGCGCGGTCGATCAGCAGGTACTCGGACGGCAGCCGGTTGCCCTTGCCGCGGTAGTTGCGGAAGCCGTCGGCCGGCGGCTCGATCGCGGCGAACGACTCGACGTCCGTCTGCTCCTGCGACGCGTCCGTGCGGCCCGGGTGGAACGGGACCCGCACGTTGTAACCGGCGTCCTGCGCGGCCTGCTCCACCGCGGCGGCGCCGCCGAGCACGATGAGGTCGGCCAGCGAGATCTGCTTGTCACCGCTCTGCGCCTCGTTGAACTCCGTCTGGATGCGCTCGAGGGTGCGCAGCACCGCCGCCAGCGAGTCGGGGTCGTTGACCTCCCACTCGCGCTGCGGCTCGAGGCGGATGCGCGCGCCGTTCGCCCCGCCGCGCTTGTCGCTGCCGCGGAACGTGGACGCCGACGCCCACGCCGCCGAGACCAGCTGGGAGATCGTCAGATCCGTGTTGAGGATGGTGGTCTTGAGCGCGGCGACGTCCTCGGCGTCGACCAGCTGGTACGTGACCGCCGGCACGACGTCCTGCCAGACCAGCTCCTCCGCCGGCACCAGCGGGCCGAGGTAGCGCACGCGCGGACCCATGTCACGGTGCGTCAGCTTGAACCAGGCGCGGGCGAACGCGTCCGCCAGCTCCTCCGGGTGCTCCAGCCAACGGCGGGTGATCTGCTCGTAGACCGGGTCGAGGCGCAGCGCGAGGTCGGTGGTCAGCATGCCGGGGGCGCGGTTGAGCGTGCCGTCCTCGGGGTCCGGCACCGTGTTGGCGCCGGCGCCGTCCTTCGGCTTCCACTGGTACGCGCCGGCCGGGCTCTTGTGCAGCTCCCACTCGTAGCCGTACAGGTTCTCCAGGAAGCTGTTGCTCCAGCGCTTCGGCGACTTGCTCCAGGTGACCTCGGGCCCGGCGGTGATCGTGTCGCGGCCCTTGCCGGAGCCGTAGCTGTTCTTCCAGCCCAGGCCCTGCTGCTCGAGAGGAGCACCCTCGGGCTCCGCGCCGACGTACTTCTCCGGGTCGGCCGCGCCGTGCGTCTTGCCGAACGAGTGGCCGCCGACGATCAGCGCGGCGGTCTCCTCGTCGTTCATCGCCATCCGGCGGAAGGTCTCGCGGATGTCCCGGGCCGCGGCCAGCGGGTCCGGCACGCCGTTCGGGCCCTCCGGGTTGACGTAGATCAGGCCCATCTGCACGGCGCCCAGCGGCTTCTGCAGCTCGCGGTCGCCGCTGTAGCGCTCGTCGCCGAGCCAGGTGTGCTCGGGACCCCAGTACACGTCCTCGTCCGGCTCCCAGACGTCCGCGCGGCCGCCGGCGAAGCCGAAGGTCTTGAAGCCCATCGTCTCCAGCGCCCGGTTGCCCGCGAAGACCATCAGGTCGGCCCAGGAGATCTTGCGGCCGTACTTCTTCTTGATCGGCCACAGCAGCCGGCGCGCCTTGTCCAGGTTGCCGTTGTCCGGCCAGCTGTTGAGCGGCGCGAACCGCTGCATACCGGCGCCCGCGCCGCCGCGGCCGTCGTGGATGCGGTACGTGCCGGCGCTGTGCCACGCCATGCGGATCATCAGACCGCCGTAGTGGCCGAAGTCCGCGGGCCACCAGTCCTGAGAGGTCGTCATCAGCTCGTCGACGTCGCGGGTGAGGGCGTCGAGGTCGAGGGAGTCGAATTCGGCCGCGTAGTCGAATTCCTCACCCATCGGGTCAGCCGCCGGGTGGTGTTTCCGCAGGATCTTCAGGTTGAGCTGGTTGGGCCACCAGTCGCGGTTCGCCCCGCCCTCGGTCGGGTGCTTGACGTGACCTTCGGGAACCGGAGTCTTGTCTCCGGCTGGTTCGTTGATTTCTCCAACAACGGCGTCAGGACTGTCGGACATGGCGGTGTCCTTTCCAGGATCGGCGGTGCTCTCAGGAAATGGATGTGATCGATGTGGCCGCCGCGCAGTCGGCGCACAAGCCCCAGTAGATGACCTCGGCCTCGTCGATGACGAAACCGTGATCGTCGGACGCGGTCAAGCACGGCGCCTCGCCGACCGCGCAATCCGCGTCGGCGATAACTCCGCAAGACCGGCACACGACATGGTGATGGTTGTCCCCGACGCGGGACTCGTAACGAGCTACCGAGCCCGCGGGCTGTATGCGCCGCACCAGCCCCGCGTTGGTCAGCGCCCGCAGCACGTCGTAAATGGCCTGGCGAGAGACGTCGCTCAACTCGCCGCGCACGGTGTCGATGATCGAGTCCGTGTCCGCGTGTGGGTGGCCGTAAACCGCGGTGAGCACCGCGATACGTGGACGGGTCACCCGCAGTGCGGCCTCGCGCAGCAGCTGCTCGAAGCCGGAAGTCGAGGGCAGCTGACTCGTCGGCACAGCCAGAGTCTTTCCCCTTTTCTGGACCAAGTCAAGTTAATGCCGGCCGACGAGGGCCTGTCATGGCGGTATCCCGTGGCGCGTCGCAGGCCCTCGCGCAGGTGTCAGAGCTCGTCGACGAGCCGCTGAACCCGCGCCGCGGCGGGCGGGTTCTCCGGCTCGAATCCGCGCAGCGCGAGACTTAGGCAGGCTCTCGCGGACGAGATGTCGCCGTTCTGCCGGTGAATCGAACCCAGCAGCTCCAAGGCGTGCGCTTCGTCGAGGGCGTACCCGCAGTGCTCAGCGACACGCCGGGCTTCGCCGGCACGTGTGCACGCCTCGTCGAGCCGTCCCGCCGCGATGGCGATCCTGGCGTGCTCCAGATGTGCCCGTCCGCGTTCGCGCGGCCGACCGTCGTGGACGGCGCTCTCGGCGAAGCTCGCGGCCTGCTCCAGATCCCCGCGCCGGCGATGGCAGGCGGCAAGACCGAGCGCGGCGGACGGGCGCCAGAACTGCAGGCCGGCCCGGGCCCGCGAGTGCGCGGCCGCGAACCAGGCCTCGGCGCTCGCGATCTCGCCGTCGGCGAAGTCGAGCCAACCGAGGTTGACCTGCGCTCCGGGGATCACGAAGTCGAAGCCGCGGTCCTCGGCCAGCGCCAGCGCCTGCTCGGCGATCAGCCGGCTGCGCTCGAGGCGGCCGGCCTCGAAGTGCACCTCGGCGAGGTCGCGCATGCTGTCGGCCACGCTGTGCTGATGTCCGATCTCCCGCCAATCCTCGATGGCCTTGGCGAAGCCGGCGCCGGCTTGTTCGAGCCTGCCCAGCCACAGGTCCTTGAGCGCGATGGCGACCCCCGCGGACGCGGCGAGATTCCGCTGGCCGAGACGCTCGGCGATGGCCAGACCCTCCGCCGCGTACCGGGTGCCGAGCTCATTGCGGCCGACCATGAACATGCCGAGCGCCGCGTTGGTGAGCAGCAGGCTCCTGCCGCCTTGGTCCGCATCCTCGTTGACCGCGTTCAGCTCGAGCGCTCGGCGGTAGTGGTCGGCCGCGAGCTCGTAAGCGCCCGACACCATCGCCACGCCGGCCAGATTGTTCAGTGTCCGGGCCTCGCCGAGCACGTCTTGCGATGCCTGAAACGCCTCGATCGCCGCTTCGTAGTAGCTGCTGGCGAGTTCGTAATCGGCCAGCCGGTTATGAAGGCGGCCAAGGCCTCCGCGCAGCGCGGCGGTGGCGGGCACGTCGCCGCGCCGCTCGCTCGCTGCCAGCGCCGCGGTGAATGCGGACAGCCACGCGGTATTGCGTTGCTGGTCGTCGAGGTAGCAGAGCAGCGTCGCGGCGAGCTGCCAGGTCGGCGCCGGATCGGCGCCCTGGACCACCGGCGCGCTGATCGCCGCCACCAGGTTGTCGACCTCGTCGTCAAGCCAGCCCAGCGCCTCGGCCCCGCCGTTCAATGCCGGGTTCAGCACCTCGGGCCGCTCGCTGACCGGTACGCGGTACATGCCGCTATACAGCAGCTTGCACGCGTCATGAGATCCGTGCCGGTAGAAGGCGAGCAGGCGATCGTAGGCGGCGCGCCGGTCCGCCGCCGCGTCCCGCAAACTCTGGTTGCGGGCGTATTCGCGGATCAGGTCGTGGAATCTGTACCGCCCCGGCGTGTGGTGTTGCAGCAGGTTCGTAGAGACCAGCGAATCCAGCAATCGCTGCGCCGTGGTGAGATCCACCGCTGCCAGCGCCGCGGCGGCGTAGACCTCGAACGTCGGCCCGGGGCACAGGCCGAGTAGCCGGAAGAGCTCTGCCTCATCCGGCTTCAACGCGCTGTAGGACAGTTCGAACGCGTTGTGGACCGTCACTTCCGACGCCCCGTCCACGGACATCGCCGCGAGCCGGTCGCCCGACTGAAGCCCGCGCAGCGCCGCGCCGATGCTCAGTTCCTCCGTGGCGGCGAGCTTCGCCGCGACGATGCGTAGTGCCAACGGGAGATAGCCGCACGCGGCTGCCAGCGAGTCTGCGGCGTCGGCCTCGGCGGCCACCCGGCGCTCGCCGAGCATCCGGCAGAGCAGAGCCCTGGCTTCCTCGGCCGAGATCGATCCCACCAGGAACGGACGCGCCCCGTGCAGCGCGGTCAGTCCATGCAGGCTGTTGCGGCTGGTCACGATCACCGCGCAACCCCGGCTGCCGGGCAGCAGCGGGCGGACCTGGTCGATGCCGTACGCGTTGTCCAGGAGCATCAGGACCCGCCGGTCGGCGAGCGTCGAGCGCAGCAGCGCGCCCTTCTCATCGGCTTCGCGCGGCATCGCGTCGGGCGCGATGCCGACACTGCGCAGCAGCCGCTCAAGGGCCTCGATCGGCTCCATGGGGCGGCTGGTCGCATGCCCCCGCAGATCGACGTAGAGCTGGCCGTCCGGAAAGTCCGGCCGCAGCCGATGCGCGACGTGCACCGCGAGCGCGGTCTTGCCGATCCCGGGCGGTCCGGACAGCGTCGTCACCGCAACGGCGTGGCTGTCCTCGTCACTGCGCTCGTCTCTGCCGCGAATCAAGGCCTGGATCTGATTGACGAGCGGTGCGCGGCCGACGAAGTCCGGTATGTCGGAGGGCAGCTGGAATGCCGGCCTCCATCGTTCGGTGACGATCGCGGCCACCGCCGGCGGCTGTGATCGTGTCTGCGTCTGCGTCGGTTCTGGGGTCGCGCGCAGGGTGCGGTCGGCGGTGACGATCCGCTGATGGAGATCCCTCAGTTGCCGCCCCGGTTCGATGCCGAGCTCATCCCGCAGCAGGGCGTTGATCTGGCGGTACACGCTCAACGCGTCGGCCTGGCGGTCGCAGCGATACAGCGCGAGCATGAGCTGGGTCCAAAACCGTTCCCGCAGCGGATACTCAGCGGTCAGGCCCTGCAGCGTGCTCACCAGGCTCGCGTGGTTGCCCAGCGCGAGTTCCACATCGTTGAGGCGCTCGACCGCTTGGAGGTTGTCCTCGACGATTCGGGGGACCTCGCCGAGTTGCAGTAATCGGGACGGCACGTCGGCCAGCGGCGCGCCGCGTCGCAGTGCGAGGCCGTCTCGCAGCATCCGGGCCTCGCGGTTCAGATCCCGGTGCGTGCGCGACTCATGAGCCCGCGCGAAATGTTCGACCTGCCGCTCCCGGTCGATCGCCGAGGGGGCCACGTCGATCAGGTAGCCGGCGGCCTCGGTGCGTATGAGGCGCCCGGCGGCGCCGAGCAGCATCCGCAACCGGTTGACATATGTCTGGATGGCGCTGCGGCCGTTGCCCGGCGGCTCGTCGTCCCAGAGGCGATCGACGAGTTCTTCCACGGAGACCGGCTTCCCCGGCCGCAACAACATGCTCGCCATGACGATCCGCAGCTTGGCCGCGCGGATCGGTACAGGGGCTCCGGCCACCGTGACGGAAAGCGGTCCCAGCAGGCCGAACTCCGCAGCGTCCTCGGGCATCCCGACCCCCGAATGTGTCATGGATCGCTCACGATACCGGGAGTTAGCGCGGCGTGAGCGATACGTGATCGCCGGTCGATAGGAATGAGGCACATGGTCCGTGCTCGACGAGGGGTGAGCACGGGCCACAAACGCATTGGTGCGGTTGGAACGCGAGGAGACCGCTCCGACGCTTCCGCTTAGCCGTGCATAGTTATGCGAGCCGCCGCAGAGGGATAAGATTCGTCGTTAGCCGAGCGCGCCGACCGAAAGGGCTCGAACATGCCGGATCTCCCGATGCCGCGGGGCTTTCGCTCGTACACGGCCAACATGGGGCTCAAGGACGAGGCGCACGATTTCGCGCTGGTCGTCTCCGAGGTGCCCGCGGTCTGCGCCGCCGTGTTCACCAAGTCCCGTTTCGCCGGACCGAGCGTGCTGCTCAGTCGAGAGGACACGGCGCGGCAGCGGAGCCGTGGCATGGTCGTCATCTCGCGCAACGCGAACGTCGCGACCGGCAAGGTGGGTGCCGCGCACGCCGAGGAGGTGCGCCGACTCGCCGCGCTGCGCGCCGGGGTCGCGCCCTCAGACCTCGTCATCGCTTCGACTGGCGTGATCGGTCGGCCATACCCCATCGAGAACATTCGCGAGGGCATCGCACAGATCCCGGACCTGTTGCCCGAGGCCGATTTCGAGGCCGCAGCAGCCGCGATCATGACCACTGACACGCATCCGAAGTCTGTGCACCTGCGCTGCGGCGACGCGGCGATCGTGGGCATCGCCAAGGGCGTTGGCATGATCGAGCCGAACATGGCCACGCTGCTGACCTTCTTCTTCACCGACGCCGAACTGCCCGCCGACCGGCTGGACGCGATCTTCCGCAGCGTCATGGACCGCACGTTCAACGCGCTGAGCATCGACACCGACACCTCGACCAGCGACACGGCGGCCATCTTCGCCAACGGTCTGGCCGGACCGGTCGACGAGGCCGAATTCGAGCGCGTGCTCTACGACGCCGCGCTCACCCTCGTGCGCGACATCGCCCACGATGGCGAAGGCGCCAGCAAGCTCATTCAGGTCGAAGTCACTGGCGCGCGCGACACGGCGCAGGCCCGGCGCGTGGGCAAGACGGTCGTCAACTCACCACTGGTGAAGACCGCCGTGCACGGCGCCGACCCGAACTGGGGCCGCGTCGCCATGGCGATCGGGAAGCTCGACGACGACGTGGACATCGACCCGGCGCGCGTCCGGATCCTGTTCGGCGACCTCGAGATGTACCCGGACGAGGCCGACGACGCGATGCTGGAGCGCGCCGGCGAATACCTCGGCGGCTCCGAGATCATCATCCGAATCGACCTGGGCATCGCCGACGGCGCGTTCACCGTTTACGGTTGCGATTTGACCGCCGGATACGTCGAACTCAACTCGGCTTACACGACCTGACCTCACGGATCCGCTATTCAAATGGCATCTTAAGGAACACGCCTATCAGGCTTCATCGATAGAGGAACGATAGGCGCATCTCCGATGATGGGTTTCTGCGCGTCTCGCAGAATTACCTCCGACATCGGAGAGACATGACTACACAAGCAGAGTCTCGGATCGACCTCCGCCCAACGCTGGAGTGGCGCGAACCGCCCGTCAGCACCCCCGTGCCCGGACCGGCCAGCCAAGAGCTCCTGGTCCGGCAGAACGAACGCGAGTCGAACGCGCGCAGCTACCCGCGCCGCCTGCCGATCGCGGTGCGGCGCGCCGAGGGCACGCTGGTCGAGGACGTCGACGGGAACGTTTACCTGGACTTCCTCAGCGGCGCGGGAGTGCTGTCCCTAGGGCACAATCACCCGGAAATCGTCGCGGCGGTAACGCAGCAACTGTCCGTCTTTACGCACGGCCTCGACCTGCCGACGCCGGTGAAGGACCGATTCACCGAACTCCAGCTCGAAATGCTGCCGGAGAGCATGCGCGACCGGATGAAGGTGCACTTCTGCGGCCCGACCGGCGCGAACGGCGTGGAGGCCGCGATCAAGCTGTGCAAGATCGCGACCGGACGCGAGAACATCATCGCCTTCCAGGGCGGCTTCCACGGCAGCACCGCCGGAGCGATGGCCGCCACCGGCAGCACCGAGCCCAAGTCCCGGGTCGGCGCGGGCATGCCTGGCGTGCACTTCTTCCCGTTCTCCTCCTGCCACCAATGCCCGCTGGGACTCCAGCCGAGCAGCTGCGACACGAACTGCGCGACGTTCCTCGAGCGCAGCCTCACCGACTCACACGGCGGCTTCGGCAAGCCGGCGGCGGTCCTGCTCGAGCTCGTGCAAGGCGAGGGCGGTTCGATTCCCGCGACGCAGGAGTTCGCCCGCCGAGTGCGCGAGATCACCAAGCGCGAGGGCATCGCGCTGATCGTCGACGAGGTGCAAACCGGCTGCGGCCGCACCGGCGACTGGTTCGCGTTCGAGGGCTACGGAATCGAACCGGACGTGGTCGTCGCGTCAAAGGCGCTCTCCGGCATCGGACTCCCGGTCTCGATCCTGCTCTACGACCGCGAGCTCGACAAATGGCACCCCGGCGACCACATCGGCACGTTCCGCGGCAACCAACTGGCCTTCGCCGGCGGCATCGCGGCGATCGACGTCATCCGCCGCGACAACGTCCTGCAAAACGTCCGCGACCGCTCCGCGCAACTGCGCGACCGGCTCGAGCACCTGGCCAAGCACACCCGCTGGGTCGCCGACATCCGCGGCAAGGGCCTGCTGCTGGGCATGGACCTAGCCGACCCCGACGGCGAGACGAAAGGCGCCGACCTAGCCCGCGCCGTGCAGACCGCCGCCCTCCGCAACGGCCTGATCCTCGAAGTCGGCGGCCGGGGCGACGCCATGCTCCGCTTCCTGCCCCCGCTGAACGTCACCGAGGAGCAGATCGACACCGCGGCGCGCCTACTCACCCAAGCCTTCCGCGAGACCGACCCCGACTTCGACCCCGCCGACGCCCAACTCACTACCGAGGATTTCAACACGCTGGACGCCGAACTCAGCGCCGCGGCGGCCACCAGCCGCTGACCGTTCAGGCTGTCAATTCGGTTGACCAGGTGGCGAGCGAGCGGCGATGCTCCGGGCGTGGCTGAGATTCAGGGTTCGTACGATAAGCGCTTCAAGGCCGTGCGTGATGCGCTGGCGACCTCGCTGGATGGCCTGGACGTCGGCGCTTCGGCGGCGGTCTTCGTCGATGGCGAGCCGGTCGTCGACATCTGGGGCGGGTACGTTGACGCGGACCGTACGACACCGTGGCAGGCCGACACGATCACGAACGTGTGGTCCACCACCAAGACGATGATGGCGCTCTGCGCGCTCATCATCGCCGATCGCGGTGACCTGGACTTCTCCGCGCCGGTCGCGCGGTACTGGCCGCAGTTCGCCGCGAATGGCAAGGAAGGCGTGCTGGTTCGGCACGTGCTCTCGCACACCGCCGGGCTGCCGGACTTCGACAGCCCGGTGACGATCACGCAGCTGTACGACTGGCCGGCGATCACAGCGCGGCTGGCCGCGCAGGCTCCGTTCTGGGAGCCCGGAAAGCTGGCCGGATACCACTCGGTCACCGAGGGGTTCATCATCGGCGAGATCGTCCACCGGATCACCGGCCGCACGCTCGGCGAGTTCTTCGCCGAGGAGGTCGCCGGGCCGCTCGGTGCCGACTTCCACATTGGGCTGCCCGCGGAGCACGACGATCGTTTCGCCCTGCTCATCGCGCCGCCGGATTCCGCCGACGGTGACTTGCAGGCTGCGGCGCCCGCGCCGCAGATGCCCGGCATCATCGTCAGCCCCGGCGTGCGCATGAGCGACGGCAACAGCATCGCGTTCCGGCGCGCACACCTGCCGTTCGGAGGCGGCTTCGGCAATGCGCGCTCGGTCGCCGCCGTGCAGTCGGTGCTGGCCAACGGCGGCGAGGCGCGCGGTGTACGGCTGCTGTCACCCGAGGGCTGCGAAGTCGCCCGGCAGGAGCAGTACCGCGGCATCGACCAGGTACTCGGCTCCTCGATGCGTTACGGCATGGGCTACGCGCTTACCGACACCGCGTGCTTCTGGGGCGGTTGGGGCGGCTCGGTGGTCATGGCCGATATCGACAAGCGGATGAGCGTGTCGTATGTGATGAACCGCATGCTCGATCAGGGCCAGCAAGACAGCCGTGCGCTGAGCATCGTGCTCGCCGCGTACGAAGGTCTTGCGTAGAGCGCTTAGAGGTGGAGCTAGCTCGTTAGCTCATTTGGCACGGAACCGGCCGGTGTGACCCGTTCGCTGTCGCTTCGTTAACCGAAAGGACGCGGCAGCGAAACCGGACGGAGAAACGTGCCTCTCTCCAGACCTGCCCCCGGGCGCATTGCAGGGCTCGACGGTCTACGCGCCATCGCCGTGACGTTGGTCGTCGTCTACCACTTTCTGCCCGACACGCTGCCCGCCGGCTTCCTCGGCGTGGACCTGTTCTTCGCGCTGAGCGGCTACCTCATCACGAGGCTGCTGCTTACCGAGATCACCGCGACCGGAACGCTTCGCCTCACCGCCTTCTACGGTCGCCGGGTGCGCAGGCTCGCGCCGTCAGTGATCGTCCTCGTGCTCGTCGCGGCGGTCGCGAGCGCGCTGTTCTGGCCCGATCTGCGCGAGACGTTGCGTGGCAGCGTGCTGTCGTCATTTGGTTATGTGACGAACTGGTGGCTGATCTCGACCAGTCAGTCGTACTTCATGGCCGAAGGCCGACCGCCGATGCTTGAGCACCTGTGGTCGCTGGCGATCGAGGAGCAGTTCTACCTCTTCTGGCCGCTGGCGATTCTCCTGGTCACTAGCGTGGGTCGTCGTGGCCGCAGTGGCAGTGGCAGTGGCAGCGGCAGCGGCAGGGACAGGGACAGGATGCCCTGGCTCGCCGGACTTGCCGCCCTGCTGACCGTTGGTTCCGCTGCGATGATGGCCGTGCTGTCGATCTCCGGCGACGTCCCATACAGCACCGACTCCTCGCGTGTGTACTTCGGATCGGACACGCACTGCATGGCCCTGTTCGCGGGCGCTTGCGCGGCCGCCTGGGCCTTTCGGACGCCCCGTCAGAACGTCGGCGCCTTCCACGTCATCGCAGGACCGAGGGCGATGCGGGCGATCCGCGCAGCCCGCGAGCCCACCACCGTCGCAGGTGTCGTATTCATCGTCTACGCGTCATTTCGCTGGAACGAGTACACCTCGGGCATCTACCGAACCGGCTTCCTCACCTTCAGCCTGGTCGCCGCTGCCGTGGTCGCATTGGTCGCGAGTGACGGGAGCCGGGTCGCCGGCTGGCTCAACGTTCGAATCCTCACCGCCGTCGGACGACGTTCGTACGCCATCTATCTGTGGCATTGGCCGGTCGACGTGGTGACGCGGCCGGGGATCGACATTCACGCGCCGGCCCTCGTCGTGTTCCTGTTGCGCGTCACGCTGACCGGAGCGCTTGGCTGCGCCAGCTATCGGTGGGTGGAAGTCGGCCTGCGATCGAGGTGGACGCGCGAGGGCCTGTTCACGTCGGGCTCTGATCCGGCGGCGCTGGTCCGATCGCCAGGCGTCATGCTCGGCGCGCCGATCGCTGCCGCGCTTCTGCTGGTCAGCACGGTACCGGCCGGAGAGAACCAGGCGCAGTCGGCCGTCTCCGCGTCGTCGAGCGCTGCGAGCACGTCTGTCGCGTCAGCAGCCGATCGCCCGCAGTCGCCGCCAGCACATCAATCCCGCCTGATCGCATCGCCGGGATCACAGAGCCCGAGGTCGACTGCGCACAACCAGCAGCTCAGCTGCCTGACGTCACCCGCGCACGGACCCGGCGCCTCCCTCTCGTCGTCGGCAGTCGCGTTCGGCGACTCGGTCATGCTCGGTGCCGCGTGGGGCCTGCACTCCCACCTGCCTGGCCTGACGATCCACGCGACCGTCGGCCTGCTGCCGAGGCCGATCCTGGCTGAGGTCAGAGCGATGCGGGGGTCTCACCGGCCGCCAATCGTCATCATTCACATCGGCGACAACGGGTTCATCCCGCCGGACGATCTGAGTTCCACGCTCGACTCGCTGCGCGGTGCGGCGCGCGTAGTGCTGGTCACCGCGAAGGTCCCGCGTGACTGGCAGGATGCCGCCGATCGGGTGCTGCGCCAGATCGCGGCTCGGTATCCGAACGTGAGCGTCGCCGACTGGCAGGCGGAGTCGCAGTCGCACGACGATTGGTTCGTGTCAGACGGCGTGCACCTGACCTCGCCCGGAATCGCCGCGTTCAGCGCGTGCATCGCCTCGGCCGTCACTCAATCCGGCTAACGGTTGCGTCAATAGGCTCATAACGGGAAGCCTCCGGCGGAAAGCCAGCTGCCCCGACAGAAAGTTCGGACCCGGATGAGCGCCGACCTCCCGTTCCTCAGCAACAAGCTACTGACCTGGACCGCAGTCGTCCTCGTGGTGGTCGGCGTCGCAAAGATCGTGCACGCGCAGGAGGCTCCGGCCGGTCCGCCCACGCCCCCGGCTAGCGCGGCGCATGCGCTGCCGGCGAGTACGCCCTCGCCGTCGCACGCCGCATCGGCGCCGTACGCGCCAGCGCCGCTTCGCTTCTCAGCGCCCGTGCATATCGATATCCCGCAGATCTCAGTCCACGCCGACATCATGAGCGTCGGACTCGCTGCCGATCACTCTCTCGGCGTCCCGCCGATGAATCAGGCGCAGAAGGCTGCTTGGTACAAGCTCGGCCCCGCGCCTGGCCAAGTCGGCTCCGCCGTCATCGACGGGCACGTCGACTCAGTCGAAGTCGCTGGTCACCGCGGCGCGTTCTACCCGCTCGGCCAGGCACGCCCCAGCCAGACGATCGACGTCACGCGCGCCGACCATCTCATCGCGACATTCACCATCGACTCGGTGGAGCAGGCTCCGAAGTCGCACTTCCCGACCGACAAGGTCTACGCGTCCGTGGCGTACCCGGCGCTGCGTCTGATCACGTGCGGCGGCCCCTTTGACCGCAAGACGCACAGCTACCAGGACAATACGATCGTTTACGCGCACCTCACCGCGGTTCGGCACGTTTAGCTACTAAGAGTTATCTTTTGACCGCTCATCGCATATATCGCACCGCACGCGTATTGGTGCCGCTGGATCCTGGACTGCCACCCCGGCGCGGCGATCCGATGACTGGGTAACTGATGTCGCCCGGCTCGGCGACAGGCCGGAATCGGGCCGGGTGCGCGGAACGCTCTCCCTAACCCAAGGAGGTGGTCGCCGTGACCACTCCCACCGGCCAGACCAACATCGAACACCACCCTGACCTGGTCGAACTCCGGGCCCGTTTCGAGCGAG